>CAJBOM010000152.1 GCA_903956835.1 uncultured Verrucomicrobiota bacterium | reverse complement strand
TCGGGGTGGGGCGTTAGTGGGTAGGGTCTAGGGTAATGTCGGTCACCACTGCCCAGTTGCCCGATTTAGAGAATGGCCCAACCGATGAGGAGTTGGTGGCATCCACGGTGGGGGGGAACTTAGCATCGTATGATGAGTTGATTCGTCGATTTCAATCGCGGTTGTACGGGGTGATTTATCATTTGACGTCGAACCATGAGGATACGAACGACATGTTGATGGAGGTTTTTGATAAGGCTTACCGGAGTTTGCCGACGTTTCGAGGGCAGTCGTCGTTTTATACGTGGATTTATCGGATCGCGATCAATCGAACTTTCAACTTCTTGGAGAAGAGGAAAAGGCGGCAAGGGGCGATGAGTTTGAATGAGATCGACGAGGATGGCTTACCGAAGTTCGATATGCCTGATCCTGTCGCTAGAAACAACCCAGTTAAGTCATCAATGCTCAATGAGTTGCAAAATAAATTGAACGAATCGATGCTTGGCCTGTCCAAAGAACATAGGACAGTAGTAACTCTTTATGATATACAAGGACTTGCACATGCGGAGATCGGAAAGATCATGGGGACGACCGAAGGAACGGTTCGTTCCCGCCTGCACTATGCTCACAAGCAGTTGCAGAAATCGCTTGGCATTTACCTGCGAAGGTAAAATGATAGGAGACAGTTAATATGAAACAAAACGACGACTTCACGCAACTTCAGAAACTTCTTCAATTGAAGAGGCACGAGACTCCTGGTCAGGAGTATTTCAGCCGTTTTGTGGATGCATTTCACCATTACCAGCGCAGGGAAATTCTTCGTGAGGAGCCTTGGTATGCGAAGGTTGTGGAGGTTCTTTTTGAGCCTTGGTTGGCGGGAATTCCTCGTTTGGCTACGGTGGGCGCGTCGGCGGCCCTGCTGGTGGTAGGAATTGCATTTTTCCTTGGGCCGGTTGGACCTGGCTCGGCTCAGTTGGCGAACGGCAAAGTTGCCCATGAGCGGGGTATTATGGTGGCTTCGAATCAAAGTGATGACTCCGTTCAGATTCAGCCTGAGCTGATTGAAACCGCCGCTGGCGGTGAGGGGACACAACTTCGCCCCCTCTACGTGACTGGGCACGGCGCAGTGGCTTATGATTCTCGGCTCGCGTTCTAAGATTGCGATATTCGCGCTTTTCTCCATCGGCCTCGCTGTGGTGGGCTTGGTGGGAGGAAGGGCCTACTATCTTTCGAAGCAAGGACCCGCGGGGGTTGCCGCTGTAATTACTTCTCAGGCGGAAGCCAATGTGGCGGCTGCGACTGTTTTAGCTCCGACGGCACCGAGTGAACCTAGGCCTGTGGGCACGGGGGTGTTTGATCAGATTGCGGCGGAGGTTAGTGGGGTTTATGAGAAAGCTGCCCCCACGGTGGTCCGAGTGAGAGCGACGGATGGGCCTGAGCAGTTGGCTGGAACGGGATTCTTTATCGATGGGGAAGGAACTATTTTAACGGCGTATGCGGTGGTGGGTCAGGCGGAATCGGTTTCGGTGGAAGTGAACGGGCGGACTTTTGCGGGTAAGATCATTGGTCGAGATCCGCGGAGTGGAGTGGCGGTACTGAAAATTAACGCCACAAAAACGCCCCACCTTGAATTTGGCGAAGGGTTACGACTTCGGCCTGCTTCGGCAATTGTCAGCGTGGCTTTTCCTTACGATTTAAAGGCGGAACCCACATTTGGTTTTGTGGCTGGATTTGATGTGAAGTACCTCACGCGGTTTTTTGCAACGACTCATCTGAGGGCGAATCTACCGATTAAGCCAGGGCAGATCGGCGGGCCCCTGCTGGACAGCCAAGGAAAGGTGGTGGGTGTATTGATGTTGGAGATCGATGAGGGGAAAGCGTGTTATGCGTTACCGATTGAAGCAGCGTCCAAAGTAGCGGCGGACATTCAGAAGTATGGGGAACCGCGGCACGGGTGGATGGGGGTGGGGGTGATGCCGGATCGGAGTCGGCCTGAGCGTGGGGCTCCTGTATTTGTGGATCGTCTTTACAAGGGAACACCGGCGGAGAAAAGCGGGTTGAAGGCGGGGGATGAAGTGATTTCGATTGGAGACAAACCAGTGAGAGAACCTTCGGACGTGCTGGATGCGGCTTTCTTCTCGCAGGTAGGGGGCAAGGTGCCGGTGAAAGTGAAACGGGACGGGAAAGAGCAGATTTTTACGATTACGGTTTCTGCCCGACCTGATAGTTCAAGGATCGTGGAGCCTGCTCCACTTTTTCCGAATCCATCGGGCGGTCCTGCCAATCAGGGAATGCCGGTCAAGGGATCGCGGTAAATCGCCCCAGGAAGGGCGTTTTCGTTTCGAGTCGAGGGGCAAGGTTTAGGCTGGCTGTGGATCTTCAAAAAACCGCCCTGATTCTCGCTGGGCATGGTTCCACCAAGAATGCTGATTCTAGTCGATTTACGAGGGAGACGGCTCATCGTTTGCGGGAGAGGGGAATCTTTGCGGAAGTGCGGGCGGGATTTTGGAAGGAGGAACCCTCTTTTGGTGATGCCTTAAGGGGTTTGCAGTCGAAGAGGGCTGTGGTGATCCCTTGGTTTTTGGCGAAGGGGTATTTCACGACCCAGATTCTTCCGCGTGAATTTGGAGCGACGGCAGGGGTGGAGTGTCGGGTGACGGAGCCCCTTGGATCAAGGCCAGAGATTTTGGAGCTGGTGTTGGGAAGAGCGGAAAAATTGTGTCGGATAAAAAAACATCAGAATCGGGATGTTTGTGTTTTGATAGCGAGTCACGGGACGGGGTTGCATGCAGGATCGAGGCGAGCGGCGGAGGATTTAGCGGTGGGGTTAAGCAAAAAGGGTTATCGAAGTGCGCGGGCGGTTTTTTTGGAGGAGGAGCCGAGGATTGCGGACTGGAGGAAAGTCGTGGCCGAGGATGGACCAGTTGTGGTCTTGCCCCATTTTTTGGCGGGTGGATTGCACGGTTCGGAGGATGTGCCTGGATTGTTGGGTTTGAGTTCGGGGGCGGAGGGTTGGTCGGAGGTGGGAGGGAGGGAGATCGGGTATGGAGCGGCTTTGGGCAGGCCTGAGGAGATGGAGGAGATGGTGATAAGATTGGCGAGTACGATTTGAACCCTTTGTCTCAATCTGGGTGGATTGGTCAAATTCGGTGGAGTGTGGATGGGTTGGGGTTCGAGGTGAGGCACGAAAGGGATGGGGATGGTTCCGTCGATCTTCTGCGGAGGGTGGAGACTCTGATGGAGTTGGAGGAGGTGGTGAGGAGAGATGGGGAGGGGAGGTACCGACCATTGCGTGGAGAGATGAATCTGGTGCAGGGGTGGTTTTATCGGGCAAAGAGTAGCGAGGAGTTGAGAGAGGTGCTGGAGGTGATTTATCCAGGGGCTGTGGGAAATTGGGAGGCGGAGAGAGAGGGAAGAGTGGTTCAAGGTGATTGGAAGGGGGCGGCGAAGAGGCAGATGGGGCGAGTGCAGAAGTTAATCGAGAATGGGGAAAAATCAGTAGAAAGAGCCGAGAAAGAGCTTTGTCAGGGGCGGTGTGGGAAGAGTCCTCTTTGGGCGGGCAAGAAGTGTGGAGCGGAAGTGGGACGAATTCCGCTGGTCTGTGTCGAGCCATGTCCGATATTTTGGGATGTGGCGCTGGGGATTTAACTTCCCACAATTAACGGATACGACCAATCTGTTGTTTGTGACGCGTAGAGCTGCTGGCAAGACTAATGGGCTACTTTTGGGTGGCATCATTGCTGGGGTTGCTGTTTTAACATTAGCGGGAGCTTGGTTTTTGGGTGGGTTTTCTGATTCGTTCCGGGGAATCGACAAGATTGACGCTGCAGCCTATGCCGAGTCCGCTAAGCCATTCCAAGGAGGCACTTACCAGTTTGAGGGGGTAGTTGATTCGGACTTAGGTTTTGAGAGAGGGGTTGGAAGATTGATTGCCTTCGAGGTCACCTCATCGAGCCACCACCATTTTCTGCCTGTTTTAATACCAGAGAAGCTTAGTAAAATAAATCCACAAAAAGGCCAGTCATACAGAGTAATGGTTAATGGTCGAAACTCAGGATTATTGGTTGTTGAGGCGATTCAAAAGATTTAGGTCGAAGATGATTTTAGGTTTTTTGAACTTCCGTTGGCCTATTGGTTTCGCTGTGGTGATACTTTTTTGTCTTGGCATTTTGTCGTCTTTATATTCTCAAGATTCAAGCAAAAATGGTAGCGATCCGGGTGCGGGAAAAATTCAAGGGGAGGGAAGCCTGCCAAGGTTTCCTAACTTAAATACAGACCCTAAGAACCAGAATCTACTGGAACCGACAACTGGCCTTGATGGTATTGTTTGGGACGGGAAAAAGTTTTCTATTTCCGATACACGACTTTTTATTGCTAAATTCTCGGGTTATTTAAATGAACCTCAGGAAGATATTGCGGAAGAAAAAGAGTATCAAGATATCCTACTTAAAATACTGGATACTCTTGATGTTTTTCGAGTTCGAGGCGCTAAAAAACCCCTATTAGAGGAGGTGCTTCCATTACTCCAGAAGGCCATGCGAAATCCGCGGGATGGAGGGCAATGCCGATCTATTTACAACGCAATTGGATCTGATGTCCACGGTCGTGACGACATTATCAATACAAAAGCTCGTCTCGCAGAACTGGCTAAGGATGTTGAGAGGATTAAATGGAATATGCAGATCAGCGGCAATCCAAGCACGATGGAGGTTCAATCTAATCCCTTTGCTTTAAGTAAGGCAAAAATTGCAGTTGACCAGTACCAGACGAGCTTGGAGATGAAGCTTGCTGAGATGAGGGCCTTGTCTGAACAGACGCAGAACAAGGTTTCTGACTCACGACTGGCTATTCAAAGGGTGATCGTGACTCTTTTTCTGGAAAGACGATTTGACCACGTGCTGTTGGCGACATCGATCTATCGGTTCTTGTATTCTGATGGCGCGGGAGAGTTGCGTATTGAGGATTCGATTATTTCAGCGGCGACAGAGTCAGCAAAAAAAATGAGGGCTCCCACAAGTTTCGACCGTTCGGTGACGACGAATCGCTCGATGGGGGTTGGTTCGAATGGTGTCTATAGCAATTCCATTGTTGACCAGAAAAATATCGAAAGTGGAATTCTGTCAATACTACCTAGCATGAGTGAAGTACTGGATAAGCAAACGAGTCTTAAGTTAGCTGTCATGGGAAATATACCTAAGGATATGTCGGAGTTGGAAAGTGTTGTTGGAGAGGTTATCGACCAGACGAATCGCATGATGAAAAGTATCAAATCGCTAATGGCCCAAGGTGAGTATGAGCAGGCATTGCAGCGACTTCAGGAGACATTCTTTCCTGGGGAGCATTTAAGTAGTCTTCGAACCTTTTCTTGGGAAAAAAGGCAGGAACTCTGGAAATATCTTCGAGCTAAAGAAAGGGTCCTGGCTTCTTCCTCTGGTAAAGATTATCTGGCTGCGCTGCAGGCCATGAATGAAGTTGATTCACTTTCGAAAAGTAATCCCTTCGCCAAGGAGAAAGCCGAAATTGAAAACCTAAAAAAAGCTAGTGATATGTATATTGCTAAAGCTAAGGATGCTGCAACGCGGGGTGATTATGAATCGATGAACAAGGCGATCGAAGAGTCAGCCAAGATATGGCCACAGAACCCTGAACTAGGAGCAATGACAAAGGAAAGGGACAAGGCAATCCAAGGTAAGGAGGAGTTGAGGAAACTGCTCCAGCAGAAAAACTATAGATATATAATGGATGAAAAAGCTAAGTTCTTGGCTCTGGCCTACGACGAACCAGCCTTGCTTGAGCAACTGAAAAATGTGTTGGCGAGCGAGGGTAAAGCACTGGCTTGGAAAGTTCAGATTGAGGAACTCCTGAAAAGGGGTGATCCTTATGGAGCGTGGGAAGAAGCGGAGAAGGGGATTGCCGGGCACCCTGAAAACACTGAGCTCATGAAACTTCGGTCTGATGCTGCGGTGAAATGTCCCGAATATGTGGATAAAATTGAAAGGGCCCGCTCTGCGGAATCCAAAGCTGACCCTGCAGCAGCCCTTGCATCGTATCTGGCGGCCCGCCAGATCTACCCTCAAAGTGCTTTGGCTCGTGATGGGATTGCCAGTCTCTCAAAAAAGCTTTTAGCAAAATAGCTCTTCGTTTTGATGTAGCTGAGTTAGTGTCTGCGGAATTGAAAAACGGTTTCCATCTAGGATCTTTGGGGCCGCGGATGGTGGAGTTTTTTTCGAAAGGGGGGAAGTTAGGAGCGGCGAAGGGGTATGAGCCGAGGCCTGGGCAGGCGACGATGGCGGGAAAGGTGGCGGAGGTTATTGAGGGGAAGAGGCATCTGGTGGTGGAAGCAGGAACGGGGACGGGGAAGAGTTTGGCTTACCTGGTGCCCGCGGCGTATGCGGCGGAGGAGTTGGGTAAAAAAGCGATCATCAGCACCTACACCATCCATTTGCAGGAGCAGTTATTTGGGAAGGATGTGCCGATTGTGCAGTCGCTAGTGCCGTTTGAGTTTACCGCGGCCCTGCTGAAGGGAAGGCACAACTATCTTTGTCCGCACCGTCTAAAGAAGGCGCAGCAGCATCAGGGTGATCTTTTCGCCACGGGACAAGCGGAGCAGTTGAGGGGATTAGTGGAGTGGGCGGGGAAGACGAAGGATGGAACACTATCGGATATTCATTTTCAGGTGGATGCAGCAGTGTGGGCTCAAGTAGCTAGTGAGGCGTTTGCCTGTACGCCGAGGCATTGTGGCGGTCCGACGGGCTGTTTTTATCAGAAGGCGCGGGCAAAAATTCTCGATGCCAAGGTGGTGATTCTAAACCATGCGCTACTTTTCGGGCTATTGGCGGGATCGGAGGAGGCGGAGGATTCGCCGAGCGAGGGGTATCTCTTTCCTAACGATTTTCTGGTTTTGGACGAGGCTCACGAAGTGGAGGATGTGGCGGCGAAGGCGTTAGGGTTGGAGGTTCGTTTGGGATCGCTGCGGTTTTTGCTGCAGCGGCTGGTTCATCCAAGGACAAAGAAGGGAGTCTTGGCTAGGATTGGAGATGGGAATGCGGTGAAAGCGACCTTGGGAGTGTTGGGGATTTTAGAGGATTCGTTTGAAGAGATTTTGGAAAGTGCGGGGTTGAAGGGGCCAGGGCAGAAAAGGGTGAGGCAACCTCTGGGAGTGAAGAGTGAGTTGGGACCTCGGTTAATGGATGTAAGGGCTCAGCTATTGAAGTTGGCGGAGGATGCGGGGGATGGGGAGGAGCGGAACGAGTTGAAAGACCATGCAAGAAGGTTGGAGGGGTGTGCGTTTGGGTTGGGAGAATTTCTGAAGATGAGTCGGGAGGGGCACGCGTATTGGGTGGAGAGAAGAGTGGCGGAGGAGGGGCGGGCGCAAAGGGGGGAGATGAGTTTGCACGCTTCGCCAGTGGAGGTGGCAGCAAGGTTGGAGGAACTAGTTTTTCGGCCGAACTGTACGACCGTGATGACGAGTGCGACGTTAGATGTGGGGAGGGGATTAGAGTTTTTTGCGAAGAGAGTGGGTGCGGCGGAGGCGGAGACACTTTTGGTGGAGTCGCCGTTTGATTACGAGAGTCAGATGCGGGTGTATTTGCCCAAGGGCATGCCTGAGCCATCGGAGGGAGCGAGGTTTCAGGAGGCGTTGGAGGGATGGATTCAGCGTTTTGTGGGGATGACGAAGGGAAAAGCATTTGTGCTGTTTACGAGTCGGGCGATGTTGCGCAAAACGGCGGAGGGGATGGCAGGATGGTTTGAGGAGATGGGATGGAAGTTGCTGGTACAAGACAAGGGGAATTCGAGGACGCGGCTATTGAAGGAGTTTAAGGAGGATAGGGATAGCGTGCTTTTTGGAACGGACAGTTTTTGGCAGGGGGTGGATGTACCTGGAGAGGCGTTATCGAATGTGATTTTGACACGACTGCCGTTTTCGGTGCCTGACGAACCGTTGTTTGAGGCGAGGTGTGAGAGAATTAAGGAGTTAGGTGGGGAACCGTTTCGGGATTTACAGTTGCCTGAGGCGATATTGAAGTTTCGGCAAGGAGTAGGGAGATTAATTAGGAGTCGGGAGGATCGGGGTCAGATTGCGGTCTTGGATGGGAGGATATTGAGTCGGCGCTATGGGAAAAGTTTTCTGAAGATCCTGCCTGAGTGCCCTGTGGAGATCTGCGATTAAGAAAACAAACGCTTTAAGAAGCTGATGGATATGCCAAATTACTAGGCATGTGTAGACGGGGACTTAGACGGGTAGCTTATTTTGCCTTAAGTCTAGTCGCTACCTCACTAGTGGCTCTTGCAAAGCCAGATGCTGGAGTTTTAGATTTGCCCTTTGATAAGCTTGTTATCTTCGTAAATGGTGGAGAAGAAAGAACTGTTTTGGCCGGCAAACGGGACGGGGCAACTGTTTCTTTTAGTCAGAGTGGTCGTCCAGATTTGGTTCTGCCTTGGGACACAATCAAGGCTGTTCTTCCTGTTTTCCCAAAAGATGGCTCTGGCACCATTGAGGAAATTCAAAAGGCTATTTCCATTCTGAAGGACAGCAGGGAAGTCTTGCCTGGACGAGTTGAGCTCTCCGAGCAGAGCATTGGCAAGTGGGAGGGGCTTATTGCAGATATTCTCAAACGTAGGGAGGAGGAAAAAAAACAGGCCTTAGCCATGCAGGAGGCAGATATTCAGCGAGCTGCGTTGGAGCAGGCTAATTCCGAGAAGGAAGCTGCCGAGCGAGAGAGAAAAAAGAAAATAGAAGCAGCCAAAGAAAAAATTGAGAAGTACGACCAGCTTCCTCAGCGTAAAGATGTGGAGGAAGCGGTGGAGTTATGTGCAGGTTTGAACAAGTTGGATATGGAAAGTATTCCCAATTTCAATAACGCAAATGAATATTGGAAGCGGTGTTTAGCTCTTCCGGTTGATGTTTCAATGCCGAGGGCTTTAGACAAAGGCAAGGCTGTGGAGATTTTATTTCCAATCGAAGCCAGCTCTATTGGACCTATGATTACGGGTCTCCTTTGGGCGCTTCTTTTGCTTCCCCCACTCTTATTGCTGCAATCTTTAAGCAAGGTGACTTCGCTTCTGCAAGAGCGGGCTCTGTTGGGGGCGGGTATTTGGCTTCTGGTGGGATTAGTAGCTGGGGGGATATTTTATTTCCTCTTCTTCACTAAACATGATGAGAGGAGGGGTATTAGCCAAGCCGAGCACACGGCAACACGCCTGGCATGGCAAGGCATTGGCAATGTGAAGGACAAGGGGGTGACGCGTTTTGCGGAAGTAACTGAAGTTCCGACAAACGAATTTCTCGCTGAGTTAGTGGCGGCGATCAAGAACCCAGAGGGCAACTCAGGGTGGGTTCCTATTATTGCCGAATCGAAGGAACCTGGGATTCAGCTGATAATTCCAGCTCGCATAAAGTGGTTTTCATTACCCTTACGTATTTTCTTCGCAATTCCCGCTCCTAAACAAGCGATAACCTTCGTAGTCACTGGAGCACATGTTGGGTCCTTTCCCGTTGGAGCTGGAGTTGGAGCGTGGCTCTGGGAACAGATTGCGCCAGCTTACCAGGCAGTTGGTATTGGGATGGGAATGGATCAGGGAGTGAAACTTATGCTATTGAGCTCTGATAAGTTAATGATTTCTTTGCCTGAGGTGCAGAGCAAAGAAAAGAAGCCCAATCCTTAACTAGTCCAAGCGGTAATTTCCAAACTCGTTTTGACGTAGTCGGCTCGGCGGTTTTGGTGTTTGAGGTAGTAGGCGTGTTCCCAGACATCGATGCCGTAGATCAAGGTTGCGGATTCCATTAGAGGTGAGTCTTGGTTGGGGTAGGCCTTAATGAAAAGTTTGCCTTCTTTGTTTCGGGCGAACCAAGCCCATCCGCTCCCAAATATTCCCATGGCGGTTTTGGTCATCTCCTCTTTCCATTTTTCGTAGTTTCCAAATGTGTCGTCGATCTCCTTGGCTAGTTTGCCTTCAGGTTTTTTTCCTGGGTTCGACAGGGTTTTCCAAAGGTGGGAGTGATTGGCGTGTCCTCCAGCATTATTGCGGACAGTGGTGCGGATTCCTTCGGGAACGGCATCTAGGTTGGATAAAAGTTCCTCGAGAGACTTTTTCTGGAGGTCGGGGTAGGGGGCGATGGCTTTGTTGAGATTTATTACATAGGCGGCGTGATGTTTGTCGTGGTGCAGGGTCATCGTCTCGGCATCGATATAAGGCTCAAGGGCATTGGGTGCGTAGGGTAGAGGGGGGAGGGTGAAAGGCCCTCCTTCGCTCAGTCTCGGCGAGCTTTGCTGAGCTACGGAGGGTTCGGCCCGAGAGATAGTGGGCAGGAATCGAGAAGCGAGGGTGGAACCGAGAAGGAGTTTGAGGAGGTTACGGCGAGATAGGTTGGTCATAAGGGAATGATGGTCGGTTGCGTGGTGAGGTGGCAAGGGGATCCCGCGCCCCGCGTTCACGGGACATAGATGTGGATTTCAGATTGCTCACGCCAAGACCGCAAAGGACGCTAAGGGGGTGGTTAAGGAAGTGGGAAAGGTGGTGAGAGCGAGGTGGCCTCGGAGATGCTGCTCCCGCGCTTACGCGTGGATGTTTAGAACTGGTTGAGGCGGTCGAGGAGGGCTCGGAGTCTGCCGAGATTGCGACGATTGAAGGGGACGCAGAGGCGGGCGAGGGAGGCGAGTTCGGGTTCATTGGCTTCCTCGGGGTAGGGTTCGCAAGTGGTGATGAGGGTCTCGGGGCGGAGGATATCGTGAAAATCTTCGTTGAGGCGGACGAGAGCGCCTCCGGGGATTTGTCGGTGGATGCGAATGAGCATGACGTCTCCGACATAGCGATAGGAGTGGAAGTTGTAGTAGAAGTTGACCACTTCACGGCGGGCGAATTCGAGGTCGTCGGTAACTTTGAAGAGGGTGAAGTCTTCTTCGGAGATGAGACCATCTCCGAGTAAGTGTTCGCGCATATACTTCTCGAAGGTTTTCCAAAAATTGCCGCGGGAGGCATCGACCATGATGAGAGGGATGATGTTGGTTTTTCCTGTCTGCATCAGAGTGAAAGATTCGAAGGCTTCGTCCATGGTGCCGAACCCGCCAGGGAAGAGGGCGATGGCATCGGAGTGTTTGACGAAGTTGAGTTTGCGGGTGAAGAAATATTTGAAGGTGAAAAGTTTGGTATCCCCGCGGATGGTTTCGTTGGGTTCCTGTTCGAAAGGGAGTTCGATGTTGAGGGCGAAGCCGTGTTTGCGTCCTGCGCCTGCTTGGGCGGCACCCATGATTCCTTCTCCCCCGCCGGTGATGACCATATAGCCAGCTTCCTGCATAAGTTGGCCGAAGCGGTGGGCCGCTTTATAGGTGGGGGATGTGGGTTGAGTGCGGGCGGATCCGAAGACGGAAATTTTTTTGATACCACGATAAGGGGCGAAGACTTGGTTGGCGTCTTTGATTTCGCGCATGACACGTTTGAATTGTTTGAGGTCGCCTTGATTGGTGCCATCGGAGGCAAGACTGACAATCATGGAGATCATCTCTTTAAATAGTTGCCGTTGATCGGAGATTCCCGCGGCCTCAATAAGTTGTTCTATGTTGTGATCCAACGGTTTAGATTTGTTTTCATGCTTCGCGATGACAGAGGAAGATTTCACTTATACAAGGGTGGCTGAGAGGATCGGCTATGGCAAATCTTTTGGAAGCACTTGGGTCGAGGGTGGTTGTGGGGGATGGGGCGGTAGCAGCCTATCTTTATGCAGAGGGGGTGTCTTTAGGGCGGAGTTTTGAAGGGCTGAACCTAACGGAGCCTGATCGGGTGAGTGAAGCGCACCGTGCCTATCTTGAGGCGGGGGCGGAACTGATCGCGACGAATAGTTTTGCGGCGGGTAAAGAAGCGCTGAAGCGGCACGGGTTGGAGGGTCAGGCGAACGAGATCAATTGGAAGGCGTCGAAGCTGGCGGCTCATGAGGTGGGCAAAAGCGGGGCGTGGGTGGCGGGTTGTATCGGGCCAAGCGGGTTGGCGAGAGCGGAGCGGAATGGGTTGGGAGCGAAAGGGACGGAGGATCTTTTCCGGTCGCAGGCAGGGGCGCTGATCGATGGGGGGGCAGGGGCGATTCTTTTACAGGCGTTTGGGGATCCTGAGGAGTTGGAGATTGCGATTGGATCGGTACGTGAGCTCCATCATTTGCCAGTGATCGCTTTATTGTCGGCGGGCCGTGAGGGGACGTTATCAGGTGGAAAAAAATGGGAGGAGACGGCGGCGAAGCTGCGCCGAGCGGGGGCGGAGGTGGTGGGGGTGGCGCCAGCGTTTGGGCCGAGTGGGTGTGTCTCGTTGCTCCGAAGATTTTCTAGCGGTGGAGATCAGTTTCTGGCGGCTTATCCTGACGCGGGTCAGCCAGAATTCTCGGAAGGGCGGTATCTCTACGCCAATCACCCTGGCTATTTTGCGGAGCGAATGGCGGAACTACCCCCGTTGGGAGTTGGGTTATTGGGAGGAGGTTCGGGGGTGAGCCCAGCCCATATTCGGGCACTGAAAGCTAAGCTAGCTGGGGTGAAGTTGGCCACCGCACTGCGGGTGGCGGAGGAACCCAAACGGGAAGTCATTACGGTGGCTGAGCCTGAGGGGCAAAAAAAACAGAAGCGGGAAGAATCGATTTTGGATCGACTGAAGAAAGAGCGGATTGCGGTGGTGGAGTTGGATAGTCCACGGGGTCTGGATATGGGACCCTTTTTGAAGGCTGCGGAGGAGTTGGTTCAAGCGGGAACGACGGCGTTGACCCTTGCGGACAACTCGCTGGCGATTTTGCGGGTGGCGAACACGGCAGCGGCAACCTTGTTGCGGGAAAAGTTGGGCACGACTTGTCTGATCCATCTGGCGTGCCGAGATAAGAATCTTCTCGGGTTGCAGAGTGAGTTGATGGGTTTGGCGACGTTGGGGCATCGGCATGTTTTGGCGCTGACGGGAGATCCTTCGAAATTTGGGGATCATCCTGGAGCTACTTCGGTATACGACGTGAACAGTCTGGGGCTGATCGATCTGATCCGGCAGATGAACGAGGGAAGGAACTCAGCGGGACGGGAAATTGGAACGGGCGCGGAGTTTGTTATTGGGGTGGCCTTCAATCCGAACTCTCGCAATTTTGATGCTCAGGTGAAAAAGTTGGAGAGGAAAATGGAGCGTGGGGCTCATTTTGTCATGACTCAGCCCGTGTATGAAAAGGAGATGGTACGAAAAATGAAAGAGGCGTTGGGTCCGCTGGGCATTCCCGTTTTGGTGGGCGTGATGCCGGTGGTGAGTGCACGGAATGCGGATTTTCTGCACCACGAAGTGCCAGGGATTTCGATTCCAGATGCGGTGAGAGAGAAGATTCGTTCCTTGCCTGAAGGTCCTGCGCAAGCGGAATACGGGCGGGAGGTGGCGGCGGAGTTGGCGCGGGAGGTGGCAGAGCATTTTCGTGGAATTTATCTGATCACGCCGATGGTGCGGTCGGGAATGACGGCACCGATCGTGAAGGAGTTTTTAAAAACTCGATGAGTGAAATGATCATTAGCGGGAGCCGCCCTCGGAATGTGGGTTGGCTAAGGGCGGCGGCCCTGCTCTATGGGGATTGGGGGACGAGCAAAGCGTATGTAATTGGGTTGGCGGTGCTTTTGGCGGGGTATGCGGCGCCGTACTACTTAGCAGCAATTATCGGTCTGACTTTTTTAGTGGGTTGTAACTATGTGTGGGTTTGTAAATTCTTTCCAGAGGGGGGTGGGGTGTATCACGCGGCGCGGAGGCACAGTCCGAGGCTGGGGGTGGTGGGGGCGCTGCTTTTGTTTGCTGGATATGTGGTGACGGCTTCGATCAGTGCGTATGAGGCGTACAACTATTTGGGTTTGCATGAGGAAGCGGTGCGCTGGGCAACCCTGACGATCTTTGGATTGGGAATCTTGAATGCTTTTGGGCCGCGCTTGGCGGGAAGTGTTGCGGTCTATTTGGCTTTGCCTGCTGTGCTGGTTTTGTTGGGGCTGAGTGCGACGGGAATATTTTCGGGGCAGGAGAGAATTGTGGAAGCGCCCACGCAAAGCTTGTGGGAGGGATGGAAGATTTTCACCGGCATGGTTCTGGCTCTGTCTGGAGTGGAGGCAGTAGCGAATATGACGGGGGTGATGAAGTTAGATCCGGGGAGTTCTTCCGAAAAACCGTCGGTGCATTTGCAGGCAAAAAAAGCGATCGGGCTAGTGATGATCGAGGTATGTTTGATCACGGCGGTGCTGGGACTGATGATTGCGGGAATGCCGAAAGAGTCGTTTCTGCATCCAGAAAGTTTTCTGCGCACGATGGCGGATCATTACATTGGGCCGACGTATGCATGGGTGGTGGGTGCGGTCGTGGGGCTTTTGCTTTTATCGGCCGTAAATACGGCGGTTGTGGCGAGCGTCGCTCTTCTTTTTAGCATGGCACAAGATGGGGATCTGCCGCCTGCGTTTCGGATGTTGAATCGGCAGGGGGTTCCATGGGTTCCGCTGATTGCGGCAGTTGTTTTGCCGGTGATAGTTTTAGAATCGACTAGGGGGTTAGAAGCGTTGGCTTCGTTGTATGCGATTGGGGTGACGGGGGCGATCGGTTTGAATCTGAGTTCGTGTGCCTTCGATCGAACTTTACCGATGAGGGGGTGGCAGAGGGCAGTGATGACGGGGACAGCGTTGTTGATGTCGGCGATTTGGCTGACGATTGCATTCAATAAGCCACACGCTTTTCTTTTCGCAGTGATCCTCTCTGGGGTGGGTCTTTTCCTGCGGGAGGCGGCGCAGGGTCGGAAAGGGGAGAAGATTGTGGAGCAGGAGAGCGTTGGAGTTGGGGTGGGGGTAAGAGAGGAGGTGGGAAGCGAACTACCGGAGGATGGGGGGCGGATTTTCGTGGCAGCGCATGGGATGACGGCATCGGCAAAATTTGCTCTGCAGGAGGCGAAGTTGCGTGGGGCGAGGTTATACTTTCTTTTTGTACGGGAAGTGAAGGTGGCGGCGGAGGTGGTGGGTCGGTTGGGGGATGATGTGAAGGCGCAAGAGGTGATTAGTGAAATGAAGAGGGCGGCGGCGGATGAAAAGGTAGCTCTGACGCCGGTGTACTGCACGGCGAACAAGGCGTCGGACATGATTGTGGAGTTGGCGGCGACCTTAGGGGCTGATCTGGTGGTGTTGGGGGGGACGCGACGAGGAGTGCTGGTGAACCTATTGCGCGGGGACACGGTGCGAGAAGTTTCCGCGCAGTTGCCAGACGAGATTCCTCTGGTGGTGGTGGCTTAAGGAGAGAGGGAGGCTTGGATCCAGCGGGCGTAAGGGGCGGCGGCTCGGCCAGATAGAGTGACGAGTTCGGGGCAATCGTAAGGATGAATTTTTTTCCAGAGTTTTTCTAGAATTTTGGATTTACGCTGGGTGGTTTTGGCGAGTAGGAAGTACTCGCGGGAAATTACTTTCTTCCCTTTCCATGAGTAGTGGGACTCTAGTCTGGGAAGAATTTGGATGCAGGCGGCGACGCGGTGTTGGAGGGCGGCGGAGGCGAGGCGGCGGGCGTCTGATTTTTTGGCAACGGTGGTGAGGAGAAGAGCAATCTGCATGAGGGGGTCCTGGGATTTAGGTAATTTGTGATTTCGGAATTCGGATTTCGAAAGGCGAAAAAAAACTTAAATTCCTAAGGCCTGCTTAGCTCATTTTTCGGGAGGGAGAAAAAAGCCGCGCTGTTTTTCGGAGATGGGCAGGGGGAGGCGTTCCATGACGGAGAGGAGGTCTTCCCAGACGAGTCTTTTCAAGGCGAGATTTTGGTTATGGAGGAGGTAGCTCGGGTGGAAGGTGGGGCGGACGGGGACACCGTCGAGTTCCATCCAAGTTCCGCGGAGACGAGAAATGGTGGTTTTTTGCGGACCGAAGAGGCCTTCGACTGCAGTGGCGCCGAGGGCGACGATAACCACTGGGGCAATGATGGCGACTTGGGCTCGCAGGTAGGGTAGGCAGGCGTCCATTTCGGTGCGGGTGGGTTTACGATTTCCGCTGGTGCTTCCTGGCATATCGGGGCGGCACTTGAGAACATTCGCGATATAGATCTGTTCACGGGTGAGTTCCATGGCTGTGAGCATTTTTGTGAGGAGTTTACCAGCGAGACCGACGAAGGGTTCGCCTTTTTCGTCTTCATCGGCGCCAGGAGCTTCGCCGACAAACATGAGACGGGCCTCGGGATCACCTACTCCGAAGACGACTTGGGTGCGTGATTTAGCGAGGTGCGGGCAGATTTGGCACTGGAGGGTTTCGGCGCGAAGGGCGGCGAGGCGTTCGGTCTTGGTGCCTGAGGGGGTCAAGGTGGGTGTGGCCATGGGGCGAGGTTTGGAGGTTAAATCGGGTTGGGTTACGCGGGTCTGGGGAGAGGTCGGAGAGGCGGAGGCAGTGGGAAGACGGCGCATGAGTCCAGCGGGGAGCCAAGCTTCGCTTTGTCCGTGGCGGCGGAGGAGTTCGAGGTAGCGGGCGGTGGGTTCAAGAAGTTCGGCGTGCATCGAGGTAAGATTGGAATGCCGTAAAATCGGCTGGAGGGGGAGCGAGAAAAGAAAGTTGTTCGCCCGTGCGGGGATGAGTGAAGCCGAGGCGTTGGGCGTGGAGGAGTTGGCGAGAAATTTTAGCTACGCGGGTGAGAGAGTTTACCCCGCCGTAGATGGTATCGCCGGCGACGGGGCAACCTGCCTCGGCGGAGTGAACGCGGATTTGGTGGGTGCGGCCGGTGTGAAGATTGAGTTCGAGGAGGCTGGCTCCTGGCCAGGAGGAGATAATTTTCCAATCGGTTTTGGCAGCTCGGCCGCGAGTGCGAATGGCCATGCGCTGGCGGGCGACGGGATGGCGTCCGATGGATCCTTCCCAAGTGCCGGCGTTTCCGCGGGGGCGTCCGAGAACGAAGGCGATATAGGTTTTTTCTGTTTCACGATCACGGAATTGGCGACTGAGTTCGCGGTGGGCGGCGTCGTTTTTTGCGGCGACAATCAAGCCGGTGGTTTCGCGGTCGAGGCGGTGGACGATTCCTGGACGGTCGGGGCCACTGCCTGGGGCGAGTTTACCATCGCAGTGATGGAGGAGGGCGGCGGCGAGAGAGCCGGTGGGGCGCCCTGCGCCTGGGTGAATGTGCATGCCGGCGGCTTTATTGAGGACGAGAATGTCAGAGTCTTCGTGAACAATGGTTAGGGGGAGGTCTTCGGCGAGGACGTCGCGCGGGGCGGAGGCGGGGATACGGATGGTGATAAGGGAATCGGGAGGAAGAAGATCACGGGCGTGGATGGGTTTTCCGTTGAAGGAAACGAGATCCAGCTTCATCCATTTCTGGATATTGGAGCGAGATTCTCCGCTGAGGCGGGCCAGAGCGGTATCGGCGCGTTCGTAGATATCTTGGGGGAGGGTGGTGCCGGTCCAGATCCGTTCTTGGGGAGGGGGTGGGGTCTGAGGCAACTTCTTAGGATGACGGGCCATACGTATCTAATCCTGCCTCTTTTTTCCTCCGTGGTCTACGCGGTTGGAACGCTTTTTTTAAAGAGGGCTTTGGAGTTGGGGCAATCTCCGAGGCGGGTGATCGTGGGTTCGAACTTAGCCATGGGGGTATCTTTTTTACCTTTGCTCTTTTGGGCGAGCTTTCCCAAGGGAGAATTTCCTGGGTGGATGTGGTTGGCGCCGCCGTTGTGTTCGTTTCTGTTTTTTCTGGGGCAGGTGGGGACTTTTCGGGCATTGGCGGGGGGTGATGTATCAGTGGCGACGCCAGTATTGGGGAGCAAGGTGGTTTTGACAGCGGTGGGCAGTGCGCTGTTGTTGCCTGGGGCGGTTCCGGGGAGGTTTTGGTTGGGGGCGGCGCTCTGTTCGGCGGGGGTGGCTTTATTGGGGTTGGGGGGTGGGGGCAGTAGGAAGGGGGCGGGGCAGGCCTTGGGGTGGGGGTTGGCAGCAGCGGCGAGTTTTAGTCTGACCGATGTGATAGTGGCGAAGGCGGCTCCCCATATAGGGCTAGCGTTATTTGGGCCGCTGATGATGGGGGGGGTGGCGATGCTTTCGGTCTTGGTTTTGCCGGTGTGGGTATGGGGTGGGTTGGCGACTGGGGTGGGGCGGGGTTGGTTGGTTTGGGGGGTTGGGTTGATTGGAGTTCAGGCCTTGGGGGTGCTGAGTGGAATTGTGATTTCAGGGGATCCGATTGGGGTAAATGTGGTCTATGCGCTACGGGGGTTGTGGTCGGTGGGGTTAGTGGTGTTTGTGGGGGGATGGGTGGGAAATCGGGAGGCGGGGTTGCCGTGGAGGGTGCTGGCAATAAGGGGGGCGGGGGCGGGGCTATTATTTTTGGCGGTGTGGGCGATCTTGGCCTGAAGAGGGAAAGAGGCTAAGAAGGAGTTTGTCTATGTTTACTCCTGCGACAATTTTTTCCTCGGAGATAGGGCTGAATACCCGTGATCCTCTGCAGGTGCTGGTTGTTTTGTTGGCAGGAATTCTTCTGCAAGGGTATGGAACCC
The DNA here is from genome assembly GCA_903956835.1 of uncultured Verrucomicrobiota bacterium. Lineage (GTDB taxonomy): Bacteria > Verrucomicrobiota > Verrucomicrobiia > Methylacidiphilales > Verrucolacustridaceae > Verrucolacustris. The sequence goes on along the minus strand of CAJBOM010000152.1, from coordinate 11,635 downwards.
GTCTGCTGGTAGATGGTGGATCTGGTTTGGCGCGCAGGATGGGGATTCATCCGATGGTGATTGGTTCCACGGTGGTAGCGTTTGGGGTTTCCATGCCTGCCTTTTTTATCAGCCTGTGGGCGGCGAATAAGGGGCAAGGAGATTTAGCGGCGGGGACGGCGGTGGGAGGGGTGTTGGTGAACCTCGGGCTAGTTCTGGGAATTTCCGCCTTGGCCCGACCTTTACGATTTAGGCCACAACTTTTTCAAGGGGATATACCGATTATGGTGGCAGGGGCTGCCTTGGCTGCCTTTTTGATGCGCAACAGTTGGTTGGGGCGATTTGAAGGTTGTCTCCTGATTGCCTGCTTGATTAGTTACACCATCTTTCTCTGGTTCTCTGCCGAGGTGGAAGCGGATGCGAGGGTGATCCATGAGATCGAAAAAGATCTTCCGCCAGCTGGACCTTCGAAGCGTGTGGAAATTGCTCAAGCGGCGGGAGGAGTGATCTTGCTCATCGCCGGAGCCCGTTTTCTGGTGAAAGCGGCGGTTTCAGGAGCAGAGATGATTCATTTATCGGAGCCTGCGTTGGCTCTGGCATTTATTCCTTTGGTCGCTTCGGCGCCAAAATTATTAGCCCTGTTCATGGCGTTGCTTCGAAAAGAAAAGGATTTAGCTGGGGGAATTATCATCGGGGGCTGCATTTTTAACTGCTTGGGCGTGTTGGGTTTTGCGGCGTTTTACCGACCGATCTTGGCGCCGACGATTGGGCAGTTTGATTTAGGGATAATGCTACTCGCGACCTTGGCGGTGTTACCGATGATGAAGGCGGACGAGAAGCGGCGCCGTGCGATCGGATTAGCTCTCTTGGTTGGCTACGGTCTCTATCTGACACAGCTTTTGGGTCGGGTTTCTTCTGGAAGCTTGTGAGAAAAGCCAGCCGGGTGGGGGTTGGATTTTCGGGCGGTGGGGCGATCTCTGCGGTGGTGTTACGTTTAGAAAAAACGCAGAAGCAGCAAGGGCTTTCGATTGCTCAGTTGATTCATGCGTTAGAGGGGAAGGGGCATGCAGCGATTATGGCAATTCTGGCCTTGCCGTTTTGTTTTCCGATTCAAGTACCGGGGTTATCTACGCCTTTTGGAGTAATTTTAATTTTCAGCGGACTGCGGATTGCTTTTGCGCAAGGTCCTTGGTTGCCTCGATGGCTGCTGGTGAGGGAGATTCCTGAGAAGACGGCACATGGGTTGCTGGAGGGATTGCGTAAGCTGGCGTCTGTAGCGGAGAAAGTTCTTCATCCTCGTTTGACGTTTCTTTGTCGGAACCCTTGGTTGCATCGGTGCCACGGGTTGTTGGTGGCTTTTTTGGCGATTTTGTTGGCTCTGCCTTTGCCGATTCCTTTTAGTAATTTGCTGGCGGCCATACCGATTCTTTTAATCTCGTTGGCTTTATTGGAGGAGGACGGGGCATTTTTGATTGCGGGGTATGTGGCGGCGGTACCCTGCACCGCATTTTTCGCGGCGCTTTTTCTGTGGGGGCCAAAGGCGGTGATGGGGTGTTGGAATTGGCTGGCCCACTTTTGGTCCTAGGGCGGGGGGCTTTCCTAAGGGGCTATTTTGCCCTATGATTTCGAGTTAGCCGTGAAACAAAACGTATTTTAATAGCATAAATAACTACTATGGAAGGATTTATATTAAGCATTCTGATTTTAGCTAATGGGCTATTTGCCATGGCGGAGCTGGCGGTTGTTTCGAGCAGGCGGAGTAAGTTAAAGCAGAAGGCGGATGCGGGGGATCATGGGGCGAAGGCGGCGTATGATTTGGCGGCATCGCCTAGCGAGTTCCTTTCGACCGTAAGCGTGGTGATCACGTTGATTGCGATTCTTTCTGGAGCGATGGGAGGGGCTGTGTTGGCGAAGCCTGTGGCGACGTTGCTGCAATCATGGATGATTCCAGTTGGGATTGCGGAACCGTTGGCCTTGGGGTTGGCGGTTTTGATCATTACCGTGGCATCCATCATTTTTGGGGAGTTGTTGCCGAAGCGATTGGCACTGGCGCACAGTGAGGCGATTGCGGCGCGCTTGGCCCGACCGATTCAGGCGGTGGCAATTGGGCTGGGGCCGATTGTGAAACTTCTCAGTGGGACAACTAACACGTTAGCGGCCCTGTTTGGAGTGAAGGAGAGTAACGAGACAATTCCTGTGAGTGACGAGGAGTTGCGGTATTTATTGGAGCAAGGAAAGCGGGCGGGAGTTTTTAGTTCGACGGAGCAGGGGATGGTGGAGCGGGTGCTCCGTTTGGATGAGTTGAGGGTGGAGGAGTTGATGACTCCTGGGGTGCGGATTGTCTGGATCAATGCGGACGAGAGTGCGGAGGCGACTTGGCGAGCGCTGGTGGCGAGCGGGCATTCGCATTTTCCGGTGTATCGCGGGAGTCGGGACAACATTCTGGGAGTGGTTTCGGTGAAGGCGCTTTGGGCGAATATGGCGGCGGGCTTACCCGCGTTGCCGGCGGATTTAGCGACGGTGGCGTTGATCATTCCGGAAACGATTCCTGCTCTACGGGCGTTGGAACAGTTGCAAAAAGCGAAGCAGCGGGTGGCGTTGGTCAGTGACGAATTTGGGAGTATTACCGGAATTCTTAGTCTCTTGGATTTATTGGAGGCGATCGTGGGAGATTTGCCGTCGCACGAGGATCGACAGAAATCGCGGGCGGTGAAGCGGGAGGATGGTTCTTGGTTGGTGGACGCAACCTTACCTGTGGAGGACTTTGCCAAGGAGTTGGGCAAGGGTGCGGACTATCTTGATTTGGATGGGGATTACCAGACGCTGGGTGGATTTATTGTGCATCATCTCGCGAGAGTACCGAAGGAGGGGGACTACTTTGACTATCGGGGGTATCGGTATGAGGTGGTGGATATGGATCGGCACCGATTGGACAAGGTGTTGGTTGCGCCGATGAAGAGTTGAAGTGGTGTGATTTGACGAGGAGGACAACTGGGAGAATGATAGAAAGAGATTTTGGGCGGGGTAGCCAAGTGGTAAGGCACGGCTCTGCAAAAGCTGTATTCGTCGGTTCGATTCCGACCCTCGCCTCCAAAATTTTTAATAGCTGACGGAAGATTGGTGATGGGTGACGGAGGTTTTTCGCTCGGTCGGTGAGTGCAGGCGGTGGGTACTGGGATTGAAAGAAGTGGCTAGGGCCGGAATCGAACCGGCGACACGAGGATTTTCAGTCCTCTGCTCTACCAACTGAGCTACCTAGCCAATAGCCCAAGAAGAAAGCATAACGAAAATGGGCAGGAATGGAAGAGAAGAGGATGTTTTGTGGCGGAGAGGGAAGTTCTGGAGGCAAATGGAGGGTGGGATTATCTGATTTTCGGAATCTGGGGAAGAAGATCGAAGTGGGGGTCGCGGGTATAGATGACAAGGGAGTGTTCCATGGCGAGGGCCGCAATCCAGATATCATTGGTGGGAATGGGTGTGCCCTGTTTGCGAAGGTAGGCGTAGAGAGTGGCACAGTGGTGGGTGGTCACGTCGGTGGAGTGGGCGGTCCGTACGCCAGGTTGCTGGAGAAACTCTGTGAGCATTCGAGCCTGAATATCCCCGCGTTTTAAAAGAAGAGAGCCGACTCGAATCTCGGCCAGGACAACAAAGGGTACGATGACGAGGGACGCAGTTTCGAGGCGGGAGATGACTTCGGGCTCGCCCGAGCAGAAATCGATAAAACGGTTACTATCGATAAGCAGACGCATGTTTTATTTCCAATCTTCTGGATTCACCCGGTCCATCTGAGTCAGGGCCTCGGTCCAAGAGGCCCGATCCGCGTCCTCGGGTTTGTGGAGTAAAGTGCGAAGGGAGCGGTAGCGAATGGGTTGATCAGCCATTCCAAGTCCACGCTCCATCGCCTGCAGGGCGGCCTGATTGAGGCTAATCTCCTCCAGCGCGGCCTTTTCCCGGAGCCGAGAGTCGACAGACTCGGGGACGTCGCGAATGGTGTGCTGGATTTTCTTCTTTTTAGTAATGTAGGCAGTGTAGGCACTACTTGCATGCAAAACAAGTTAAAAATCGGTTTTCGGCCCCCAGATTCGTACCATAAGAAAAACTAAAGTTGTGGAATATGGTTCGACTAACCGCCGGGAGGTTGGTGGAACAGCTTGGCATGGACCGATCTTGTCCCTCTATTGAAGGACTACTCATGGGATTCTTTTTACCTTTTGCTAGCGCTGCTGCGGGAGCTCCGGTTTCCCCGGCGGCGACGACAGTTTTCAACCTGGGACCACTACCGGTGACGAGCAGCATGCTCGCTCTTTGGGGGGTGGCTCTGCTGATTCTTGCGGTGGTCATGGCTGGGACGCGCCGGATGGCTATGGTGCCGACAGGAGCACAAAATCTGATCGAGGCGACGGTAGAGGCGGTTTACAACATGGTGGCCGGCTTGCTTGAACCCAAGGTCGCTCGCTGGGCGTTTCCGCTCATCGCCACGTACTTCATTTTTATTCTGCTCTCTAACTTCGTCGATCTCTTACCCGGCGTTGGGAGTCTCGGCTATGGCCACGCCAAAGAGGGTGGGTTGCCTTTCGCAGTCGAGCACGTTGATCGTCCGCTTCTTCGTCCACCGACGGCCGATGCGAATGTCACCATCTCGATGGCGGTGATCTATTTTGTTTTGAGCACGATTTGGGCTCTGGTTTACAACGGTCCGATGGGGTTGATGAAACACATTTTCGGGGTGAAAGGGAAAATGGGGGGGGTGCTCCTTTTGCCCATGACGATTATTTTCTTCTGCGTGGGCTTGGTAGAATTGATTTCGATTATGATCCGGCCGATCTCTCTTTCCATGCGGTTGTACGGGAATATTTACGGAGGAGAAAGTGTTCTGACGCTGATGCTTAAAATCCTACCGTACGGAATCGCGGCCGTGCCTTTTTACTTTCTGGAGTTGATTGTCTGCGCGGTGCAGGCGATCGTCTTCACCATGCTTTGTGTGGCCTTCACGGCCACGCTTTGTTCGCATTCCGAGGAGGAAAGCGGACAGCACTAGAAAGATCCCGGAAGATCTCGGAGCCAACGACCCGTGTGGGTTGAGGAAACGAGAAACCGGAACCAAGGAAGAAAGGGACACCAAACATGATATTGGCAGAAGTAGGACAAATTACCTTTAACGGAATGCAGCTGGCAGTTGGACTCGCAGGATTGGGCGCGGCGATCGCCGTCGGTATGATCGGCGGACGCGCGGCAGAAGCGGTCGGACGCAATCCCGGCGCTTTTAATCCCGTGCTGATCATAAGCTTGCTTGGAATGGCGTTTGCCGAGGGTCTCGCGATCCTCCTCTATTTCGTCGTCAACAAATAAGCTCAAAGAAGGAACCACGTCATGTTGGCTAGTTCACTTGTCGAAACCGGTCACCAGCTTGCGGAGCAGTTGGGCCTCGATTGGGCGAAGTTCACCGCTCAAACGATCAACTTTCTCATCGTGCTGGCTGTGCTTTGGCGTTTTGCCTATCGCCCAGTGCTCAACATGTTGGCCGAGCGGACTCGGCTGATTCAGGAAGGTTTGGCGGGTGCAGAAAAAGGGCGCCAGAGCCTTGCAGAAGCGGAAGCCCAGCGGCGAACGATCCTTCAGGAAGCCTCGGCCCGTGCAGAAAAGATGGTGGGGGAAGCCCGCCAGGCAGCCGACGTGCAGGGAGCTAAGCGGTTGGCTGAGGCTCATGCCCAAGCCGATACGTTAGTGAAAAAAGCGCAAGAAACCATGACGAGGGAACGAGCAAAACTGGAAACAGAGATGCGCCAAGAGCTGGGACGCCTTGTCGTGCGAACCACGGAAAAAGTTGTCGGCCGCGTGCTCACTCCGCAGGACGAAGAACGTTTGCGGAGCGAAGCCGTAGCCCAAGTGGCCCGGTAGGTGGCTAGCGTTTCGCCCTCCCGACGATGAAGATTAACCGATCCGCTCGCGCTGAAGCCAAAACGATTTTCCGAATCTGTCGTTCGGAAAGTGGATTGGACGAAAGCCGGCTACGCAAGGCGGTGGCCCTGATCGCAAAGCAACGCCCTCGGGGCTACCTACAAGTGCTCGGGCGTTTGGCGCAACTAGCCAAGCTGGAAGTGGAGAAACACACCCACGAGGTAATCTCCTCAGTAAAGTTGGAGGATGGGGGTAAGGCGGTCTTTGGCATGTTGGAAAAACATTTTGGAAAACCATTAGCCCAGAGGACCGAAGTTCGGTCTGAACTTCTGGGCGGATTAAAAATCCGCGTCGGCAGCGATGTCTGGGACGCGACCATCCGCGGGCGCCTTGAGGCGCTCACCCGGGTGACCTAAATCACACCAAGGAAAAAGAAGGAGATAACTTATGAGCAGTGGAATTATTGCCGAAATCGAATCAGAAATTGGAAAGTTAAAATCGGAAGTCACCCAGAGCCATATCGGGCGTGTTCGCGAAATCGGTGACGGGGTGGCGAAGATTGAGGGCCTTTCCGGGGTGGCTCTGAATGAAATGATCGAATTTTCAAATGGGGTGACGGGTTTGGCGCTCAATCTGGAAGAGACCGAGGTGGGTGCAATCATTATTGGGGATTTCACCCATATCAAGGAGGGGGACGAAGTTAAAGCTACGGGCAAACTCCTGCAGGTTCCTGTGGGCAAGGGTTTGCTCGGGCGTGTGGTGGATGCGTTGGGCCAGCCTTTGGATGGCAAGGGGCCGATCCAATCGAAGGAATCGTATCCCGTAGAAAAAATCGCGCCTGGGATTATTAAACGTCAGTCGGTCAATCAGCCTTTGCAAACGGGAATTTTGGCGATCGATGCGATGATTCCGATCGGGCGAGGACAGCGGGAGTTGATCATTGGGGATCGTTCTACGGGAAAAACAACCGTGGCGATCGACACGATTATCAATCAAGCCCGGATCAATCAGCTTGCGGAAAAGCTGGGGGATAAGACTTTCCGTCCAGTGTACTCGATCTACGTGGCGATTGGGCAGAAGAACTCCAGTCTCGCCCGCACCCTGACGGTGCTGGAGGAGACGGGGGCACTGGCCTACACGATTATTGTTGCGGCCAACGCCTCGGACTCGGCCACTTCGCAGTATCTCGCGCCTTTTGCGGGGTGTGCGATGGGCGAGTGGTTTATGGATAACGGCATGGATGCTTTGATTATTTTTGATGATCTTTCGAAGCATGCGGTTGCCTATCGGCAGGTCTCTCTGGTCTTACGCCGTCCTTCCGGTCGCGAAGCGTATCCTGGCGATGTGTTTTATCTCCACTCCCGTCTGCTGGAGCGCAGTGCGCGGTTGAGTGAGAAGGCAGGAGCGGGTTCTTTGACGGCGCTGCCGATTATTGAGACGCAGGCAGGGGACGTCTCGGCTTACATCCCGACGAACGTAATCTCCATCACCGACGGGCAGATCTATCTGGAAACCGACTTGTTCTACCAAGGGGTACGGCCTGCGATCAGCGTTGGTCTGTCGGTTTCCCGCGTGGGATCGGCCGCCCAGATTAAGGCGATCAAGCAGGTGGCGGGGAAGATCAAGTTGGAGTTGGCACAGTTCCGCGAATTGGCGGCGTTTGCGCAATTCTCCAGTGATCTGGATGCAGCCACCAAAGCCAAACTGGATCGCGGCGCCCGCATTGTGGAAGTTTTCAAGCAGACCCAGTACCAACCTCTTTTGGTGGAGTTGCAAGTGGCAATTCTTTGGACGATCCAAAACGGATATTTTGATGCGGTTCCGGTGGACAAGGTGAAAGCCTTCCAGACCCGTTTGATGGAATATCTAACGACGCGAAAAGATAAGATTCTCAGTGGCATCCGCGACAAGAAAGCGGTGGATGACACCCTCGCGGCTGAGTTGAAGAGCGCCTTGAGCGACTTTGTGGCGAGTCAACCTGCGGCCTAAGGATTGATCGATGGCCAGTACGAGAGACATCCGTCGTCGGATCCGTTCGGTACGCAATACCGCGCAGATCACCAAGGCGATGCAGATGGTAGCGGCGTCCAAGATGCGCAAAGCGCAGCAGGCGGCGCTGGCGGGTCGGCCTTATGCGGAGGCGTTGAACCGGGTACTGGCCTCGTTGGCGAATCGAGTTGGTTCCTTGTCGCATCCTTTCCTGGAGAAGAGAGAGATCAAGAAACCCTGTGCCCTGATTATCAGCACGGATAAGGGTTTGTGCGGGGCGCTGAACACGAATCTGCTACGGGAAGTAGCGGGATTGCCAAAGAACACGGTGTTTGTGACGGCGGGAAAGAAGGGGAAGCAGTTTGTGGCGAGGGCGGGGCGGGAGTTGCTGGCAGATTTTGAAGTGAAGGACGATACCTCGAGTTACAAAGTGAAGCAGATCAGCCAATTTCTGATTGAGCAGTACTTGGAGGGGAAGATTGATAGCGTGAGCGTGTGGCACACCCGTTTTGTAAATACCTTGGTGCAAAAGCCTGAGAGGACCGATCTTTTGCCGATTGGGAAGCTGGAAAAGCTGGCGGCGGGCACGGGGGAGCATGCCAAGACTGAAATTAAGGCGGACGAGAATTTGCAGTATATCTATGAACCCAACGGGGACGAGGTCCTCTCGGCTTTGCTTCCCGCTTATATCCATTTCCAGGTGTACCAGCTGATGCTGGACGCCAAGGCCTCCGAGCATTCCGCGCGGATGGTGGCAATGAAAAGCGCCACGGATAATGCGAAGAGCATGATCAAGGACCTTACCCTGGAATATAACAAAGTCCGGCAGAGCGGCATTACGACCGAACTGCTGGAAATTGCCACCGCTCAAATGGCGATGGCCTGACGGAAAAAGGAGAACGTATTATGGCAACCAAGAATGCAAACAATGTGGGATCGATCGTCCAAGTCATCGGGCCCGTCGTCGATGTGGAATTTACGGGGGATGCGGAGATGCCGCCTCTTCTCGCGGCGTTAGAGGTGAATTTCGAGGTGGAGGGGAAAAAGACTCGGGTCGTTTTGGAGGTTCAACAACATTTGGGGGATGATTGGGCCCGGGCGGTGGCGATGTCCTCCACCGAAGGATTGAAGCGAGGCATGCCCGTGACGAATACGGGTGGTCCGATCACCGTTCCCGTAGGGGAAGGGGTGTTGGGTCGGGTGCTGAATGTTTTAGGGGAACCAGTGGACGAGCGGGGACCGATCACCGCGGTTAAGCGTTATCCGATTCACCGTCGGGCTCCGACTTTGGTCGAGCAGGATACGCAGGCCAAGGTGCTGGAGACGGGGATCAAGGTAATCGATCTTATTTGTCCGTTCACCAAGGGGGGCAAAGCGGGAGCCTTCGGAGGAGCGGGCGTGGGCAAGACGGTCGTGATTATGGAGTTGATTAACAATATCGCCAAAGGACACGGCGGATTCTCCGTTTTCGCGGGAGTGGGTGAAAGAACCCGAGAAGGAAATGATCTTTATCATGAAATGTCGGAGGCGGGAGTCATCGACCTGAAGGACATCTCGAAATCGAAGGTGGCCCTGGTCTACGGTCAGATGAACGAACCCCCGGGAGCGCGTATGCGGGTGGCATTGAGTGCCTTGGCGATTGCGGAGTATTTCCGCGACGAGAAGAATCAGGATGTGCTCTTGTTCATCGATAATATTTTCCGGTTTAGCCAGGCCGGATCGGAAGTGTCGGCGCTGCTTGGGCGGACGCCGAGTGCAGTGGGGTATCAGCCGACTCTCTCGGCGGAGATGGGGGATTTGCAGGAGCGAATCACTTCGACGAAGAAAGGATCGGTGACCTCGTTCCAAGCGGTCTATGTGCCTGCGGACGATTTAACCGATCCGGCTCCCGCGAATACCTTTGCGCACTTGGATTCAACGATTGTGCTGGAGCGGTCGATCGCCGAGTTGGGCATTTATCCAGCGGTGGATCCGTTAGCTTCGACCTCGAAGGCTTTGGCCCCAGAGATCGTCGGGCAGGAACACTATGAAGTGGCCCGCGGCGTCCAACGCGTTTTGCAGAAGTATAAAGATTTGCAGGATATCATCGCCATTCTCGGGATGGATGAGTTATCGCCCGAAGACAAGTTGACTGTATTCCGAGCTCGTAAGATTCAACGATTCTTGAGTCAGCCTTTTGCGGTGGCGGAAGTATTTACGGGAACCAAAGGAGAGTACGTGCCAGTTGCGGAAACGATTAAAGGGTTTAAGGAGATTCTTGAGGGCAAGCACGACGATGTGCCTGAAGCGAATTTCTACATGAAGGGTGGCATTTCGATGGTCTCGAAGACCTAAGACGGGCAGAGGAGAGAAAGAGAAATCATGGCAGGAAAACTTCGGCTGGTGGTGGTGACTCCAGAGGGCAAAACCTTCGACGATGATGTCGAGCAGGTGGTGATGCCTGGGGTCGAGGGCCAGTTGGGGATATTGCCTGGGCACGTCCCGTTGCTGACAGCAATCCAGCCTGGGGAATTAGATTTGAAAGCGGGTTCGCGTGGGGATGAGCTGGCGGTAGGTGGAGGCTTCGCCGAAGTGGCAGGAGATCGTGTGACGATTCTGACCGACATGGCAGTAAAGCCGCAGGACATTGATGAGCACGCGGTGGAGAAGGCTTTGGAAAGTGCGAAGAAGGCTCTGTTGGAGAAGAAGGATGGGCCGGAGGCGGCGGCCTTGATGGCTTTGATTCAGAAGTCGATGGCGCAATTGAATCTGAAGCGCAAACGGCGCACTAACGCTTAACTCTTTTTTGGAGTATGGGATAGGGGATGTTGGCCTTGCCCTCAAATGGGAAGGGGTCGAAGATTGGTAAAGTGAGTACAGAAACCCTCTTTCATTCTTTGGCGGAAAAGTTGGTCGGCCATCCCAAGAGGATTGTTTTTCCTGAAGGTACCAATCCGCAAGTGGTGAGGGCGGCGGCCCGCTTTGCCCATTTGCGACTCGGGCCCGTGGTGTTGTTAGGGCAACCGGACCTGATTCGGCGGCAGGCGAAGGCGCAGAAAGTGGATTTAGATCGGGTCATGCTCCTTGATCCTGTCGAGGGGCAGGATCGGCAGATGTTTAAAGATCACCTGCGGACCGAGCCGAGTGGGGCGAAATTAAAGTTAAGTCAGATCGATGACTATCTTTCGGATCCGATTATTTACGGAACCTTGATGCTTCGGTTTGGTCAGGTTGATGGGTTGGTGGCGGGGGTGGGAGCTTATTCGGGCAATGTGTTGCGACCGCTCATCCGAATGATTCCGCGGCTCCCACATATTTCGAGGATTTCGAGCGCAACGATTTTAGAGTGTCCGGATAAAAAAATTGGGGATGGTGGGCTTTTGTTGGCGGGAGATGCGGCGGTGGTTCCGACCCCGACGGCGGACGAGCTAGCGGCCACGGCGGTGGGTTTGGCGGGATTGAAGATGCGTCTGACGGGAAAAAAAGCGCGAGTGGCGCTTCTTTCCTATTCGACGAAGGGGAGCGCGGGCCTCAATGCGGAGACTGGGAAGGTGATTCAAGCCACGCAGAAGGCGAAGGTGCTGGCTGACCGAATTGGTCTGAGGGCTGAATTTGATGGAGAGTTACAAATTGATGCGGCCTTGGATCCGCAGAAAGCACTTTTAAAGGCAAAAGGCTCGACGGTGGCTGGGAGGGCAGACTGTTTAGTTTTCCCTGATTTGGGTGCGGGCAATATTGCGGTCAAAAGTATTCAGCATTTCGGAGGGGTACGAACCTATGGGAATATTCT
>CAJBOM010000151.1 GCA_903956835.1 uncultured Verrucomicrobiota bacterium | reverse complement strand
GGAGGGGAGGAGTTGGTTATTTTCTGTGCGGCTCTCTTTGGGGCGTCTTTGGGATTCCTATGGTTTAATTGTCATCCCGCCCAAGTTTTCATGGGGGATACCGGTTCTTTGGCTTTGGGGGGAGCGGTGGCGGTGGTAGCGATTTGTTTAAATCAAGAGCTGCTCCTCGCGGTGATCGGCGGAGTTTTTGTTATGGAGGCTGTTTCGGTGATTCTTCAGGTCCTTTCCTTTCGCCTGACGGGGAGACGAATTTTCGCAATGTCACCGATTCATCACCACTTTGAACTCCGCGGTTGGAGTGAGACGGCGGTGGTGACGCGGTTTTGGATCCTCAGCGTGGTCTTTGCCTTAGCGGGCTTGGCCTCGCTCAAGCTGAGGTGAAAGGAATCTTGAGTTCATGGAACGGCAAAAAAATTATAGTGGTGGGGATGGGTCGCAGCGGAGTCGCAGCGGGCGAGTGGCTGCTTGGACAAAAGGCGGAGGTGACTATGTTTGACGAGTCTACCGATCTTGCGGTAGCGGAAGTGGGACTTCGGATAAAAGCCCGCGGGGCGAAGGTGATCACGGGGCAGAAGAGCGTGGCGGGTAAAGGTTTTGACCGGGCGATCCTGAGTCCGGGGATTTCCCCTGATCGCCCGATAATTCTGGAGTTGAAGGCTGCTGGGGTTCCGATGCTTGGGGAGTTGGAATTAGGTGCGCAGGCTTGTCTTTGTCCAGTGGTGGCGGTGACGGGCACGAATGGGAAAAGCACCACGACGGAGTTGATCACACAGATTCTACAAGCGGCAGGGAAGCGGGCGGTGGCTTGTGGCAACTATGGAAAGCCTCTTTGCGAGGTGGCCCCCTTGAGTCGTGATCTCGATTGGGCGGTGGCGGAGGTGAGCTCTTTTCAGTTGGAGACGATCGAGACCTTTCGTCCGCGGATCGCGGTTTATTTGAACTTAACTCCTGATCATCTGGATCGGTATTCGACGATGGAGTCGTATGCCGCGACCAAGGCGCGGATCTTTGAGAATCAGAAAGCGGAAGATGTGGCGGTAATTAACAAGGGGCTGGTTTTGCCGAAGGGCCAAGCGAGGAAGATCGTTTTTACGGTGGAGGCGACGGGTGCGGAGTACACCCTGCAAGAGGGTTGGTTATGTGCGCATGGAGAGAAGGTAATGAGGCAGGATGCGACAAAGTTGCGGGGCGAACATAATGCGGAAAATCTTTTGGCGGCCTTGGCGGTGGCGGACGCGATGGAAATTTCCCGAGAAGTGGTGAAAAAGGTGTTTTCTAGTTACCAAGCTCTGCCTCATCGATGTGAGGTGGTGGCGGTACGGGCAGGCGTGACCTGGATCAATGATTCGAAGGCGACGAATCTTGATGCGATGGAGCGAGCGGTCAGTGGATTAGTTGGACCGGTCATCCTGATTGCGGGAGGAAAAGACAAGGGATTCGATGTGAGAACAAGTCGTCCAGCTCTCGAAGGGAAAGTGCGTGCAGTCTTCTTACTCGGGGAAATGGCAGAAAAAATGGAAAAAGCTTGGAGTGGAGGGATGCCATGTCGAAGGGTGCAAGATTTAGGGGAAGCGGTGCGAAGAGCGGCAGAGATGGCGCGTGAAGGGGAGAATGTTTTGCTGAGCCCAGGGTGCTCCAGCTACGACCAGTTTAAGAACTTCGAGGAAAGAGGAGAAAAATACAGGCAGTGCGTCATCGCTCTGCCACAGGAGGAAAAGAAACCATGAGTGATGAACTGCTAGAATACTCAACGAAACGTACGAACCCCACGGCGATGGAAGGTGAGCCAACCGAGCGCCCAGCGAAGACGGGAGGCCTGAATCGGCTTTCCACTATCTTCTTGGTAGTGCTGGGCCTGCACGTGGTAGTGATCGTCGGGATTAGTGCCTATCACCTGTTACGGGGTAATCCCGAAACAGGAATGACGGCGATTCCTGAAACGATGCCTGCCCCCCAAGCGGAAGTAGCCAAAGCGCCCGAAGCGGCGGCGGCTCCCGTGGCAGAGGTGGCGAGCACGATGCCAAGCCCTGACGATAAAGTCTGGCAAACGCAGGATTCGGCTCCGACTGAAGCGATGCCTCCCGTCGCGGTGGCACCGGCACCGACTGCAGAGCGCAGTCACGTGGTGAGCAAAGGAGAAACCATCGCAAAGATCGCCAAGGCGAACGGGGTAACCTCCGCCGCCTTGATTCAGGCGAACGCCCTGAAGGGGACGACAGTGAAAATCGGTCAGAAGTTAATCATCCCTGGAGCGGCAGGAGCTGGGACCACGAAAAAAGCGGTGGTGACAGCCTCAACCCCAGTGAAGGCGGTGGTGGCGGCGGCGGCGAAGCAAGAGTCGAGTCCAGCAGGCAGCTACAAAGTGGCTCCTGGAGATACACTGGCGAAGATTGCAAAGAAGTTCGGAACCAAAGCGGATACCCTAGCCAAACTCAACTCCATCACCGACCCGAAGAAATTAAAGGTCGGAATGAAGATTCAAGTTCCTGGGGAAGCCTCGGCGAAGGCGGCGGTTCCTGTGGCGACGCCCGCTCCTGCCGGTCCAACCGACATGGCGATGTTGCCGAAGCCGACTACGAACTGAGTTCACAATGGGACGAAACACTGCGCGCACCCTACTCGTCTGCGTGGCCTTATTGATCGGGGCTGGCCTGATCATGTTGACCAGCGTAGGCGCGTTCTCAGCTGAGAATCGGGGCCAACCTCTTTTTTTCCTCCAAAGACAGTTGCTCTGGCTTGCGGTGGGAATTGGGGTGTGCGCGGTGTTGAGTCGGTTGGATCCGAAGATTCTGCTTACTCGAGGCGCTTGGATTCTTGGACTGGCGACCTTCTTGGTTGTCTTGTGTTTGATTCCAGGATTGGGCAAGTCGGTCAAGGGTTCGGCGAGATGGATTCCACTGGGGCCTTTTGCGGTGCAGCCGAGTGAGTTCCTCAAGTTGGCTACGGTGATTGCGGCAGCGGCCTGGGTTCGGTTTCAAGGAGCCAAGATGAAGAGTCCCTGGCACGGACTGATCTTGCCCATGCTCATACTGCTCTTGCCGGTAGGTTTGTTGGTCAAGCAACCTGATTTAGGTTCGGCGTTGTTCGTGATTGCCGCGGCATCGGTCGTGCTTTTTGTGGGTGGCGCACCGATTTTACCTTTAGGAATCTTGGGTCTCCTGGCGGCTGGGGGATTGGTGGCGGTGGCTTTGACCATGCCAGAGAGGTTGGATCGGTTAGTGGCGTTTATGGATCCAGAAGCCCACCAGCAGTCGGGAGGTTATCAAGTATCGCAGGCACTGGTGGCTTTGGGATCAGGAGGAACCCGCGGAGTGGGTATCGGGCAGAGCATTCAAAAAATGTTTTATCTACCAGAAGCGCATACCGATTTTATTTTTCCAATTCTGGGAGAAGAGCTCGGTTTGTGGGCCACGCTATCCGTGGTTTTTATTTTCTTACTTTTTACTCTTCTGGGAAGTTATATCGCTTGTCACTCCTCTGATCTCACGGGAATGGCGTTGAGCATGGGACTAACGACTTTGGTGGCAATGCAGTCGGTAGCGAATCTCGCGGTGGTTACGGGCTTATTACCGCCGAAGGGGGTGGGGTTGCCCTTTATCAGTTACGGTGGATCGAATTTAGTTCTTTGTTTGGCGGCGGTGGGGCTTCTGCTCTCGTTGCATCGGCAAGCCCATTATGAGGAAACGGCCAAAAGTCGGCGCTTGGTAGGGAAGCACACGTGATCGGACTTATGGGACAACTAGCAATCGCTTGTGGGGGAACGGGAGGGCATCTCTTTCCTGGATTGGCAGTGGCAGAAGCGGTGCGGCGGCGCGGGCATGAGGTGCGTTTCTTTATTTCGAACAAGCAGGTGGATCATCGGGCCTTGTCGGGGGCAGGAGAGGCGGCGCATGGAGTGGAGATTCCAGCGGTGGGTTGGAGCGGGGTGTGGGGAGCAGGTCGGTTTGGGTGGAATCTGGTTTCGGCAGTACGGAAGGCGGGGGTCGAGTTGAAAAAATTTAATGCTGGAGGGGTGTTAGGCATGGGAGGGTTTGTTTCGGGAGCGGCGGTGGGGGCAGCACGGTTGGCGGGGCTTCCTTATTTTCTTCACGAGTCGAACGCGATTCCTGGACGGGCAACCCGATGGTTATCGCGTGGGGCAGAAAAAGTATTTCTGGGGTTTGAGGAGTGTCGGTCCCATCTGGTAGGGACGAAGGTGGAGGTGACCGGGACACCAGTGCGTGCCCGCTTAAACGGAATAGGCAAAGAGGAAGCGTTGAAGAGACTTGGGCTCCATCCTGGACGTCATCTGGTGGCGGTGGTTGGAGGAAGCCAAGGTGCGCGGGGTCTAAATGAAGCGATGCTTCGCGGATTGGGGGCGCTGGAGAGCCAAGCGCAGACCATACAGATTTTGCATGTGGCGGGTGAGGCGCAGGTGGAGAAGGTGCGAAAGGGGTATGTTGGCCGGGGTTTTCATGCGGTGGTCGTAGGATTTTGC
>CAJBOM010000150.1 GCA_903956835.1 uncultured Verrucomicrobiota bacterium | reverse complement strand
TCCGGTTCCGCCGTCACGGCGAGGTGATCTGGTGCGGGAGTCGCGCCGCCCTGCAGGCGATCTGGTCGGAGACCAGCTTCCGGATGCAATCGCTACGGGGTGGAAGATGCTCATCGATTATCGAATGGAAAGTTAGAAGTTTCTAAAGAGGAGCCATTTTCGATTCTTCAAGTGATGGATCATTTTACATGCGTCCGAGCTGCTGATGAAGTCGTGAACAGCACCCTTTGTTACAAGATAAAATTCTCGCCTAAAGATAGACAGAAATATAGAACGCGCGAAGAAAAAGTCGCCAACCAGTTGGAAGGGGTCCTCTGGATTTCTCAAGCAGATTATTCCTTAGTCAAAAATACCGGACGACTTACTCGGTCTGTTGATGTGGCTTGGTTCTTTGCCTCAGTAGAGGAGGTGGAGTTCTCGTTTGAATCTCAAGTCCTACCGAACGGCGAACTGGGGCCGAAAACCATTGAGTACCGATTTCTGGCAGAAATACCTCCTTTCCTAACATTTCATGAGAGGCACACACGCTTCTCAAATTATAAATCAACTACCGATAGTGTGACCTGCGGTCCGTTAACCCCTTCAAGTGATCATGCGAAATAAGTTAAAGAAGGGTCTTTAGAAACCGATGAGCACCGTTCTGACTTTGTGTGCCATGGGAATTGCCTTTGGGTTTGGGGGTTTCATCGTCTTCTGCGCCTGGCTCTTTGCTATAGTCATATTCCTTTCCCGTGAAATGCCGCGAACAAAAGAAAAACGGGTTCGCTGGATCATTCATATCTTGGCTAACTCCTGGGTCAGGCTGATGAAGAAGCTGAATATCTTACGAATTGATGTAGATGAACTCCATAAACTCAAAGGAAGACACGGACTTATTTTTGTGGCAAATCACCCAACCTATTTGGACGCCTTTTTCTTTATGTCCGTATTTAAGAACCTTTTCTGCCTGACAAAAGCGGGGAACTTGGAAAAGTTCTGGATCTCTGGTCCTGCTCGGCAAGCGGGCTATGAGGATAACCGCAGTCATCTGCGTCTTGTTAGGAACTGTGTTGCTAGACTGAAGCGTGGCGAGAATCTGCTGGTCTTTCCTGAGGGTACCCGCACGAAAGGACCGATAATCTCAGAGTTTAAACGCGGCTTTTCCTCGACGGCCATTCAAGCGCTTGTGCCGATGGTTCTCGTATATATCACATCCATGAACGGTCCTTTTCTTAGGAAAGGGCAGCCTTTCTTCTCCCTCTGTCCAAAACTTCCCATTTGGTACCAGTTTAGAATCCTAGGAGAAATCCAGCCCACGGAGGGAGTCACGAGTCGATCACTGGCACGATCCGTAGAAGAAATATTTAAAAATGCAACGATCTGAATCTGACCCTCTTTGTGTCAAAGTAAAACGGTGTGTGGTCATTATACCCAGTTATAATAGTGGGGCTAAGCTCATTGAAACTGTCGTACGAGCGTGTGACCAGTGGGCATCCGTTTGGGTTGTTCTTGATGGAAGTACGGATGGGAGTGAATCATTCCTTGCTGATCTTCATATGGAAAGAAGGGGTCTGAGAATTATTGTGCGTCCTTGCAATGGGGGAAAAGGAGCAGCTGTTCTTGATGCATTGCGGTTGGCTGAACTAGAGGGATACGAGTACGGGTTGGTGTTGGATGCGGATGGGCAGCATCCAGTTGATAAAATCCCTGAGTTCTTTCATTTGGCGTTGCAACGCACTCATTCATTGATCTTGGGGGTCCCGATCTTTGGCCCTGAGGCTCCACTTCTACGTATTTACGGTCGACTCTTTGGCAATACATTTGCGGAGATTGAGACTCTTGGAGGTGGGATTCGAGATTCTCTTTTCGGTTTTCGAGTTTATCCTGTACATCTCTCTTTACGAATTATGGAGGCAATTACGTCAGGGCGTGGTTTCGATTTCGATACGGTATTGGCCGTTCGCCTTCTTTGGGCAGGTGCCCACCCAGTAAACGTTCCTGTCCCTGTAGTTTATTTTCCCAAGGATAGGGGAGGCGTCTCTCATTTTCGCTACATGAAGGACAACTGGCTTTTAATTCGTAGGCACCTCGCCCTTCTTGCGGAAATGATCCCCCGTTTTCCTAGGCTTTTGCTTTGGAGATTTGGGGTGATGAGAGGGCACGATTGCCCATGATTCAGCTTTTGCGTTTTCCTGCCCAAAGTAGGTTCCAATGATACCTGTGGTTGTGACTGGAATGGGCGCCGTGTGCCCGTTAGGTCTTCAGCTCGCCCCGATTTGGAAGGCACTCGTGGAAGGACGACGAGTTAGGCATGAGATTAGCCTTTTTGAAACTGCCGGATGCCGATGCCGTTTCGGGGCACAGGTTGCCCTCCCTGAAATCACCAAAGCAGAGCGTCGTCTTAGCCGCGCATCTCGGCTTGCCCTGCGAGCGGCTGAGGAGGCGCTCGAACAAGCGCAAGTCTATGGATCCTCTCGGCAAGATATTCATCTAAGTGTTAGCACGAATGGAGGAGCCATGGAGTGGGGGGAGGCTTTCGTTCGCGAAGTGGAAAAATCGCGTAGGAGCATTAAAATATCTCATGTCTCACGATATCAACCTCAGCAGCAGGTTTTGGATTTGCAGCGTGGACTGGGTCTGACGGGCACATTTACCATTATGGCCAACGCCTGTGCTAGCAGTGCGAACTCAATTGGCCATGGATATGATTTAATTCGCTCGGGTCTGGCTGAGATAGTTTTGGTTGGAGGGTATGAGGCTTTGACGGAACTGATCTTTGTTGGATTTGATTGTCTCCAAGCGCTGAGTCCTGATGAGTGTCGTCCATTCGACTGTGAGCGTAATGGTTTGATGCTTGGGGAGGGCGCTGCTTTCATGGTTTTGGAAAGCGATTCTCACGCTAGGCGCCGGAAGGCTCCCGTTCTTGGACGGATCCTTGGTTATGGGCATGCGACGGATCTGCACCATTTGACACAACCCGCTCCAGATGGGCTGGCGTTAATCCAAGCGATGCGTGCAGGACTACAAACCGCCTCGTTATCCTTAGAATCTATCGCATATATTAATGCCCACGGTACGGCAACCCCAACGAATGATGGCGTGGAGGCAGGTGCTTATGGACAACTATTTGGAAGTCACTTGCCCGGCCTACGGGTGAGTTCCACCAAAGCAGCGATTGGTCATACTTTGGGAGCTGCGGGTGCCTTGGAAGCGGTCTTCGCACTTTGTGCGTCCAAGACAGGAAATCTTCCGCCTCAGTTGGGAGTCACCCACGCGTTGCCAGAGATTGCGAGCTCCCTGGTCCGAGCGAGGGAAACCATCGCAATTGGTCTTCCTGTGATGAGTACGAATTTAGGTTTTGGAGGCTGCAATGCCGCATTAATCCTTTGTGCATGAGAACAGTTCCTCCCCACTTGGAAATAATCGGAAGGGGGGTTGTCTTTCCGGGCGGGTTAGGAGTGGATTGCTTGGCAAACTGTTTTCCGAAGGAGCCCGAATTGGAAAAAACTCTCGCTACTCCTCAGCAGTCCTTCCCGGTTCGAAAGATTAATGTAAATTGGGATAAGCTTGCCCGATGGAGATCGGAGGCGAGGTTACGAAGAGCTAGTCCTTTGGCTTTCTATTTGGCAGAAGCGGCCAACCAAGCCATGAGCTCGCTTGGGGATATTCCTTTGGAGCGGGTGGGCTTAGTTTGTGCTCTGGGAACAGGAAGTATAAATTTTAGTCGCAAATTTTATCAAGGGATTCTTTCTCGGGGAAGACATTTTGCCAGTCCCGCCTTATTTCCCGAAACAGTTTATAATTCTCCCACAAGTCACATTGCGGCACTTTTAAATATCAAAGGGGCATGCACTACAGTAGTTGGAGATGAGACGGCATGGGTAGACGCGCTGCGAGTTGCCCAGGTCTGGTTGGCCTGCCATACGGTTGAGGCAGTGCTTGTTCTAGCTGGGGAGGAATTAGACCCGATTGCCTTAGATGCCTTTGCCTGTGCCGGTTGGTTTCGTCGGGGAATGGTGGCATCGGAAGGTGCTGCAGCGGTCTTAGTTCGTCAATCGAGCGAGTTCACGATTGGGCGGGTACGGATACCTGATTATTCTGTAAGCTTTCGTTCTCCTGAAGAACAGAGAATGGCTTGGGAAAAAGTTATTGGGGCGCAGGAGGCTGGGATCGAAACCTTCTTGCCGTCCAATATTCATCCTGCAGATCTCTGTGAAAAGTATCCTGCCACCCAAGGTCTCTTTCGTTTGGGACCTGATTGGGGGTCTGCCTTTACCGCATCCACCGCATGGGGTTTCTTGCAGGCCTATGATGCGCGGATGCAAGGATCGCCTTTTCACCTTTTAATTCCAGGCTCAACGGCATGTGTTACCTCTTTAACCTTTCTTTAAATAAAGCTACATTTCAAAAATAAATACGTTAAGCTACCAAATTAAACAACCTACGAAAGGACTAGAATGACCACGACTCCACATCCAATTTTAAAGCCCCATTACAACTCCTTTGAGGAAAAACAAAAGTTCCTGAGAACTGCCTTCGACGCTGCAGCTCCTTTTTATGAGGGGATTGCAAAATGGGGTTTCTTTGGTTCTGGGGAGTGGTATCGGAAGGAAGCTCTTGTTCGCCACGGATTAAAGGCCGGAATGAAAGTAATTGATGTGGCTTCAGGTACTGGACCTACGGCACGAGCAGCGCTTAAAATCGTAGGCTCCCCGTCTTTGGTTACCTGCGTTGAGCCTAGCGGGGGAATGCTCGAGGAATCAAAAAAGCAACTGGATTGTGTTCATATTCAGGCAAGTGCAGATGATATTCCTCTTCCTTCGGCTGTTTATGATTTTCTCACGATGGGTTTTGCTCTTCGGCATGTGAATGATTTACAGGGCTCTTTTCGTGAATATTTCAGAGTCCTCAAGCCTGGTGGAATAGCTTGTATTCTTGACGTCACGAAACCAAAAAACACTTTTGGCCAAATTATATTTCGCCTTTATTTTAAATCCATTCTGCCCTTGATGACTAGAATCTTTACCGGAAGCCGTGCGGCAGAATATTTAATGCAGTATTACTGGGACACCATGGAGTCTATGGTGCCAGCGGATACGGTATTGCATGCGTTGCGAACCGCCGGATTCACTGATGTAAAACAAAAAGTCCTTCTTTCTGTCTTCACGGAGTATTCTGCACTGAAGCCCCAATGATTTCGAGTCCGCGGCTGGATATTCTGCGGACGGTTGCCCCGTGTTTTGTTGGAACCATCGCTTTTCTACTTGGGTACAATTTAACTGGAGCTCTTGCAGGATTCTTTGGGTTAGTCCTGCTGTGGATACCAGTTTGGAGAAGGAGTAAGCTACCCGATACAACTGTCTGCCTTGGATTCGGCGCGATGGCCCTTTCGATGATAATATGTGGGCAAGCAGCAGTGACGCCTGTCAGAATGTTTATTATCCCATCTTTTCTTTCGGCCATGGCATTTGGTTCCCTTGCGTTGAATCGACCTTTCACGGTGGCTTATGCTAAGGAGGAATCACCACAGGAAATGTGGGTGCTTCCTAGTTTCATGCTGGTGAATAGAATCTTAACTGGATTTTGGGGTTTTGTCTTTTTAGCAATCATCCTGTCCCTGGCTATGTCCTCTCGTTTTGGGGATTTCTCCAAAGCACTCCAATGGCTATTTCCAACCCTGATCTTGGTTGGGGCCTTTCAAATCACTTCTTGGTACCCCCAGTGGCATGCCAAAAAGTATGGTGATAAAACCCTGTGACGACCTCAGTTTCTGCTTGTTTGCCACAATATCACGAATGGGAGGATTACCTCGGTGCCAAAGATGACAAATCAATTTACCTCAGGAAATGTGGTGCAGAGGCGCGGAATCTTCATTTTGGTAAGCGGGTCTTTGTTCGCGGAGTAATTGAACTTTCCAATTATTGTCGCGAAAACTGTAGCTACTGCGGAATGCGGAGGGATAATCGAACCCTTTCCCGTTTTCGTCTTCAGCGCGATCAAATCGTTCAGATGATTGAAAGTGGTCTTCCTTCTTCGATCACCGATTTAAATCTTCAAACAGGAGAGGATCCTAGGGTAATTGAAGAAGTTGTTCTTCCGGTAGTGCAGTATCTTAGGGCGCATACAGGGCTTGGGATAAGTCTTTGCCTTGGCACTCTGGACTCATCGGTTCTGAATTCCCTCCGATCGGCAGGGGCGTTTTACTATATCCTAAAACTCGAAACAGGGGACGAAGCCCACTATGCGGATATGAGTGCGCCTGGTACCTACAAGGAAAGGATTGGCGCGATTCATTCTTTAGTGTCTTCGGGGTGGAAAGTTAGTTCTGGAATGATTTTTGGCCTGCCGCGGCAGACATCTAAAATGGCAGTCGATACCCTTCGGCTTTTATCTCAACTTCCACTGTCCGGCGTAAGTGTCAGTCCATTCATTTCTGGAGATGAGACCCCCTTTGCAGGGAAAAGTTCTCCTGAAACTTCTTCAGTTATCCATGCGTTGGCTCTTCTTCGATTAGCCAATCCACAGCGAATTATTCCTGCGGTGAGTGCGTTAAGTCTGCTTGGAAACGATGCTTACGGGGAGGCATTAGAAGCAGGTGCTAACCTTGTAACAATCAATCTTACTCCTGAAAAGGAAAGGGATAACTACCTTCTTTATAAACGGAAACGATTCATTGTGGATGAGAAGAAGGTCCGCGATGTTCTGCTCAAAGCCGATCTCGAACCAAGTCGGATGAGTATGGCCGAGCATTTTTCATCCGTAAATAGTAGTCCCGCAAGACTACACCAAGAGGCCTAAGTGAACCGCTGGATTCTCCGACAGATGAAAGTTTGTGAGATGACCGGAGTGGTAATGAGGATTGGAAGCTTTTCTTTGGTTGGGTTGCTAGGGCCCGCTAGCCCATTTTTCTGGATATGGCTTGTCAATACACTGGATGCAATCCTCCTAACTTGGTGTGCTCTACTTAGGAGGGATACGGCGTATACCGTTTTGAACGGATTCTGGATACTTGTGGGGCTGGTAGGGATATCTCGAACTCTCGGTCTTTTCTAGTCGTCTATTTATTTACTGTCTTTGCTAGGGCCTTCATATGCGAAAGAAGCCCTGCAAGCACCTCGGCGGCAATCGGGGTAGAATCATGAATTAGAACGATGTCGCCAAAGGATAAATCTTGCAGGATGCGTTTTAGTACTTGTTTGGCGTCAATATTTACCGCATCAAAGCCACGCTGGTTCCATGCCATAATCTGGAGACCGAGGCTCTGCGTAACTGAATAGGTAAAAAAGTTTCGGTGACCCACAGGAGCACGAAACCAACGGGGTTTTGTGTTCGTGACCATTTCAACTGCGGATTGGCAATTTGCAATTTCTCGGTTTGTCCGGATTGGTCCTGCGGCCCAGAAAGTCGATCTTGGATGGGTGTGGGTGTGGTTGCCTATTTCATGTCCACGACGAATAACTTCCCGAGCAAGCTCAGGGTAAGCGAGCACCTTTTCTCCGATCATGAAGAAAATGGCTTTCGTTTTGTACTGATCTAGAAGATCTAAAAGAACCGGGGTGGTTGTAGGGTCTGGACCATCATCAATCGTGATGAGAATTGTTTTTTGGTGAGTTCTGCAATGGACTGGGCAAAGCCACTGGCATCTGGGAAAAAAAACTGTTGTAAAAGAAATAACAAATGACACCCAAAGGCAAAGAAGTGCTGCCGCCCAACTGTAGGCGAAGCCAACATAAGTTGTCAGAATAGCAAAAAGGAGCCATACCAACGATCGCCAGTGCGTTTCTTTCGATAACTGAAGCATCATAGGGTCCCCATACTGGCCCCCTGAGCTGGCGTAGAGCAGAACAAAATACAGGCAGTCGTCTACTGGATTCCGGAAACAGCTAAACAGGGGTGGGGTGTCAGATTAGAAGGGCATGCCCGTTTTCTTGTGCCTCTTTTGCGAAAGTGACGGTTCATTTCATGTGCATCTTAAAGAAGTGGTCGTTCAGATGAGGAGTGTTGACAAAAAAGGGTAGAGTATTTATATAAAAAGGATGAATAACACCATTCGTATCGCCGTCCTAACAGCAATTGCTTTGGCCTCTCCCTTGGCCATGGCTGATTCCGGCACCAAGGGAAACAGCAAAAGCGATGACTGCTCAGTGGAGCAGGCGTTTATCGCGATTCCCGATCTTCTGATCGTGCGTCCGATCAGCTTGGCTGGTTGTGCAGTCGGCTTCACCGCCTTTGTGGTGAGTTCCCCCTTCACGGCCATGGCCGAATGTGTGGACGAGTCCTGGGATACTTTGGTCAAGACCCCAGCCCGTTTCACCTTCGAGCGTGATCTCGGCGATTTCGACGACGTTAAATAAGTTTCCGACCAACAAGGTCTGAGCCAAGGGCGATCCTGCAAGGGATCGCCCTTTGTGCTTTTGGGGAAGAGACGGTGGGAATGTGGTTTTGGAAGCTTAGGTAGGGGCGGCATCTCCGAGGCCGCCTAGCTGGATGATTGGGTATACAGAATTGAGTGCAGACGCGCCTTAGGCTGGGGGTATTGAGTGGTCCAATCGGCGGACCAGGGATGGTCCGCCCTACCAGTGGAGGGTTTTGAGTATTGAGCGCAGGCGACCTCGGAGATGTCGCCGCTACCTATGGTTAGAACTTTGAGCCATCGATTTTTTAATCGGCGCATCACGTATGATGCGCCCTACCGGTGGACGGTTTTGAGTGGTTCGATCGGCGGACCAGGAACAGTCCGCCCTACCAGTGGACGGTATTGAGTATTCAACGCAGGCGTTCTCGGAGAGACCGCCCTACCTATGGTCCGACGTATCAGTGTTCAAGGATCGGTGATTCAGGTTTGGGCTAGGCGGGGTTGGTAAGGACGCTCTACCTTCGAAGGATGTTCGGGTTCTACACGCACGATTTGAGTCCGTTCCTGATTCAGTTTGGGAACGGTTGGGGAATTCGGTACTACGGGATGGCTTATGTGCTGGGGTTCCTCGCTTGGTTCTACGGGCTTCGTTGGTTTCGCAAATTAGGCTGGTCTCAGCTGAATGAGCAGCAGATCTCTGAACTACTTTTTTATACGGTGGTAGGGGTCTTGATCGGTGGACGGTTGGGTTACTGTCTCCTTTATGATTGGGCTGAAACGGTAAGAGATCCGATCAGTATCATCGCTTTCTGGAATGGGGGAATTCGAGGAATGGCGAGTCATGGTGGAATCGTTGGGGCCCTCCTTGGATTCCTTCTGTGGGCACGAAAAAATAGGGTGGATGGGTGGGCGGTGGCGGATAATGCAGCGGTCTTTGCCCCAGTGGGGATTTTCCTTGGGCGGATTGCAAACTTCATCAACGGGGAGCTGTGGGGTAGGGCGAGTGATGTCTCTTGGGCAGTTATCTTTCCCGATGCGGGATCGGTGGCGCGCCATCCTTCTCAGCTTTATGAAGCTGGCGGAGAAGGACTTCTGCTGGGGTGGTTAATGTTTTGGTGGCGGTCGCGCAGTCCAAAGCCGTCAGGCCAGGTTCTGGCAGCGTTCTTTGTCGTCTATGCCATGATCCGCTTCGGGATAGAGTTTTTCAGAGAGCCCGATGCTGGAGATCCGTTGGTCTGGGGACTTAGTCGCGGCCAGCTGTTTTCGGTTGGATTAGGGATAGTCGGGGCAGGAGTGTGGCTTTGGAGGAGTCGAGGAGGGAAGGGGTTAAGGAGTTAAGGGGTTGAGGAGGGCTTGGATTTTCTGGGGATGCGGAGGATCTGGCCTGGGATGAGGAGGTCGGGGTCGTCCATCGGATTAAATAAAATGATATCTTCTACGCCGACCCTAAACCGACGGGCGATGGTAGTGAGGGAGTCGCCGCGGCGGACGGGATAAAGAATTGGCTCTGGGGGAACGATGAGTTCGACCGGTTTTGTGGCGATTTCTTGGGGGGCAGATTCTTCTTTTAGGGAGGGAGGGAGGGAGGAGATGAGTTTAGGGGCGGGGGCAGGAGGCAAATTGGCAAAGCCGTAATCAAAGAGCAGGCGGGTATCCTTCCACTTGTTGGCGCTTTTGAGAAGAGTGAGTCGAAGTTCGCGTCCACCTTGGGTGGCAGAAGCGGCGAAAGTATGGCGGGCTTCATAGGTCCAACCTGTTTTGGCGGGTCCCATCCCCGGATAGACACCGAGAAGTTTGTTATGGTTACGCATGTGCTGGAGGCCGATAGCGGTTTTGAGGTTGTAGATCTGAGTTTGGGCCATTCGACGGAGCTCGGTTTTCGAGAGAAACATATTAAAGAGGACCATGAGATCCCTTGCGGTGGTGCGTTGACCCGAACCTGGCAAGCCGTGCGGGTTGTAAAAGCGGGTGTTGCTCATGCCTAGTTTAGCCGCTTCGGCATTCATATCGGCGACAAACTGACCGACCGAACCTGAGGTGGATCGGGCGAGGGCCATAGCGCTGTCGTTATCGGAACCGATGATGATGGATCGGAGGAGTTCGTTGACGGGGACGGTTTCGCCTGTACGCAGGGGGACGGTGCTGGGTTCGACACGGGTGTCTTCAGCTGCGACGGTGACGGTGCCTTTGCCTCCTGTCTTTTGGTAAGCCAAGAGGGCGGTCATGAGTTTGACTGTGCTGGCTGGAGGGAAGGTGTCGTCGATGTCTTTGGCGTAGAGAACTTCGCCAGTGAGTGGATCGAGGAGCAGTGCGGATTTGGCGAGTAGCTCGGTGTTGACCACTTCGAGCGTGGGAGGCTTAACGGGCGGGACTGGTTGGGCGGAGAGAGCGACCGAGCCAAGGAGCAGAAGGGTAAAAAAGATGTGCTTCATCGTATTTCCCATGGGTCGGGGAATTTACTGAGGAGGCGTGGGGCTGTGCGGCCGACTACAACAACATCTTCGATTCTGACGCCACCGACGCCGTGGACGTAGAGGCCTGGTTCGACGGTTAGAATCGTGCCGTGGGGGAGAGAGGGGGTAGAGAAACGTGGAGATTCGTGAATTTCAAGTCCAAGTCCGTGTCCGACCCCATGAAAGAAGCCGTTCCATCGGCCATTTTTGATTTCGGTAGGGTAACCTTGGCTATGGAACCAGTCACGAAGTTGGCTTTGGATTTTTTCGCCGTTGGCGCCAGTGCGGGTTTGGCGGAGGACACGTTGTTGGCCTTGAATAACGGTATCGCGGAGGTGACGAAGTTTCTCGGGGGCTTGGCCTTTGATCATGGTTCGGGTGATATCGCCGAAGTAACCCGTTTGTGGGTTACGGGGAAAGATGTCGAGGATGATGGCTTGGTGAGCGCGAAGGGGGCCGTGGCCGCGTTCGTGGGGGTCGCAAGCT
The DNA here is from genome assembly GCA_903956835.1 of uncultured Verrucomicrobiota bacterium. Lineage (GTDB taxonomy): Bacteria > Verrucomicrobiota > Verrucomicrobiia > Methylacidiphilales > Verrucolacustridaceae > Verrucolacustris. The sequence goes on along the minus strand of CAJBOM010000150.1, from coordinate 20,360 downwards.
TGCTGGCCACCTGAGACGATGGTGTCGCGGGCGAGGGCGCCGTGGCGGAGGCAGGCAATTTCCATTTCGGTGCGCAGGCGTTCCGAGGTGAGGGTAGCTCCTGCCCAAGAAAGGATTTTATCTTTGCGGACTTTGGTGGCACGTAGGATTTCGAGTGCCCGCGCGAGGCCTGCTTCGGCGGAGCGGATGGCTTGGGTGATGTGAAGGATTTCAGTTGGGGATTTCTTTAAGCGGGCAGGGAAAAAGGGCCCGGGGATCGGGCGGAGTCGGAGGCCAGCTTGTTGGAGTTGTTGGGCGAGTCCGATAGGGAAAGAGGAGGGGATTTCGGCGGAGCGGATGCCGTGGCGACGGAGGACAGAGGCGAGGAGTTTGGGGTAGGAGTGCTTTTTTGGGCCTAGGCGTTTTTCTTCTTGGGAAAGATCGAGGCACTGGTCGACGCTGGCGGTGCGGCGGGCGCGGTCGATTTCGAGTGGGCCGAGGAGGAGGTAGGTTTTGCCCTGTGCGGTTTGGAACCAGGCGAAGTCGTCGGGGACGAAGAGACCGGTAGCGTAGGTAAGATCGGGGACGTGTTCGGTGTTGCCGACGAGGAGACGAGCGATACGGGCCACGGCTAGGAGGATTTTAGGAGTGCGCCAGCGAGAAAGCCTGCGAGGAGAAAGGAGAGGAGGACCATGGGGGTGCGAATATCGAATCCAAAAAGATAGAAGTCGAGGTGAAGAAAACTTGATTGGCGGGCGAGGAGGAGGACAGCGGAGGCGAGGACGGCGAGGGAGACGAGGCGATGGCGGTTCATGGTAGGGCTTGGAAGTGACCGTAGATTAGGTAATTCTCGGGGATGTCGATCGCTACGCGCACTGGGGATGGAGGAACCACCTCCCTAATGTATGGGAAAAGAGTGCCAAAGGACAGCCCTCGAGTGGGGGCTTATGGAGAGGTGGATGAGTTGAATGCCTGTTTGGGGATGGCTCGGGCCCACGCGGAGAAGAAGCAAAAGGCGCTGTTGGAAAAGATACAAAAGGCACTGGTGGGGTTGATGGGGGAGTTGGCGGTGGCGACGGAGGATCTTGCGCGGTATGAGGCGGATGGGTATGCGCGGTTGAAGGATGAGGATTTGGGATTGTTGGATGGGGAAATTGTGCGGTTGGAAAAGGGGGCGCCGCAACCGACGGGATGGTCGACTCCCGGAGGCAATCTGGCTGGGGCGGCCCTAGATTTAGCGCGGGCGGTCTGTCGAAGGGCGGAGCGTGGGGTGTGGCAGTTGGAAAAGAAGGAGGGGAACGTGAGGACGATCATTCCGCGGTATTTGAATCGCCTTTCAGACTTACTTTGGTTGCTTGAACGAGAGATTTCTTCTTGATCGAAGATTTTTGACCTACGACCCCAATATTGAAAACACGCCTTGCAACATATTGTTTTGTAACATCTTACAAGACCTAAGACCACATAGAAGATGTTGCGGTGGAATGACTTGCGGGGCAGTTTCTGAGATTGACCTACGACCCTATGGGTTACTAGGGCTAAAAGTGTAGACAGTGGGGCATAAAGTGTTATCATGAATACATGATTAGAACGCAGATTCAGCTCGAAGAGGCCCAGTTTAATTTGATTCGGAGTGAGGCGGCGAAAAAAAATATAAGTGTAGCAGGACTTGTTAGGGAAGCGTTGGCGCGATATTTGAAAAGTCCGCGGCAGGTGGCCTTGCGAAATTTAGCCACCCTTCGTCCTGCATTTAAGCCGATTCCTATGGACGATTTATCCGATCATGATCGCTGGTTTGCAGAGGCCGTCATGGATTCCAAGCGGCGGTCAGATTAAATGGATTGCTTTGTCGATAGTTCCGGATTTTACGCGTTCCTGGACGAAAGAGATCCTGCCCACGAGTCGGCGGTCACTCTGTTTCAAGCAGCGGGAAGGCAGGAGTGGGTTTTAAGAACAAATAGCTATGTGGCATTAGAGACAGCGGCACTGGTGCAAAGTCGATTGGGGTGGGATCCATGCGACCTGTGGTTGAATGATATCTTGTCCACCGTTCAGGTCGATATGGTCGACGAAGCTCTGCACAAACTTGGAATGGCCCGGTGGAGGCAAGCCCGACTTCGAGGATTGAGTTTAACCGACTGTGTTAGTTTCGCCTACATGGAGCAGGAGGGTCTTCGGGAAGCGATCGCGTATGATCGGCACTTTATGGAACGAGGAGTTCGCCTTCCCAAGGTGGTTGATTAATTTTTGCGGAGAATTTCCCAAGCGGTGTAGGGGCCGAGGTAGACCATTCCCGTGTAGACTTGGATAAGATCGGCTCCTGCGAGGCGGCGGGACTGGTAGTTTGCCGCGTTCATGACGCCGCCAACTCCGATAAGCGTCTGTTCTGGTCCGAGAAGCGGGCGAAGGGTGCGGGTGAGAGCCATTGCGCGAGCGGTTAGCGGGCGACCACTCAGCCCGCCAATTTCCTTCGTTTCCTCAGTTTCGCGATGGATGGTGGTATTCGTAGCTACGATTCCCGATAGCTGAAACTCTCGGGTGATCGCGACCAGTTCGGGAAGAGATGAAGGTTCGACGTCTGGTGATATTTTTAAAAGGAGGGGTTTGATCTGAGGGCAGGAACGATTGAAATCCTGGAGGGTGGAGAGAAGGCGACGTAGATCGTCGGGTTTGGCTAGATCGCGTAGTCCAGGGGTATTGGGTGAACTAATATTGATGACAAAGAAGTCTCCTAGGTGATGAAGAAGTTTTAGGGAACCCAAGTAGTCGAGCGGCGCTTGGTCGAGTGGGGTGATCTTGGATTTTCCGATATTGATGCCGATGGGGAAATCGTGAAGAGGATGCTTGGTGCGGAGCTGGCGGAGTCGGGTGGCCATGGCCTCGGCTCCGATATTGGGAAAGCCGAGTCGGTTAATGAGAGCATGCTGATGGGGATAACGAAAGACACGTGGCTTGGGATTCCCCGGTTGAGGGTGGAGCGTGACGGTGCCTAGTTCGGCAAATCCGAAACCGAGATCTCGCCAAGCAAGTGGGGCGTCCCCATTTTTGTCAACGCCGGCGGCGATACCCAAGCGATTGCGAAACTTGAGTCCCATTAGTTCGGTGGGCTCTTGGGGGGCAGAGCGACCCACGGTGATAGCCTTTGCTAATCCAGGAAGGCGCATCGCCGCAAGGGTGAACTGGTGAGCCACCTCGGGAGGGAGGCGGAAAAGTACGGGCCGGGCGATGAGGGAGTAGAGGCTCATTTTCCTATGCAAAACTGGGCAAATAATCGATCGAGGACATCTTCGGATGTGCCCACACCGAGAACTGATTCGAGGGATTGCAAGGCGAGGCGAAGATCGGAGGCGACCAGTTCTGGTGCGGCGCGAGCAAGGAGAGAAGCCGAGGCGGTGGCAAGAGCTTCTGCGGTATGGCGAAGAGCTTCCTCGTGACGGGAGTTGATGGCGATTTCGTCTGAGCCTGGAGCAAGGAAATCTCCTGCCAAGCGGGTGGCGATAGTTTTGCGCAAGGAGTCGAGTCCTGCCCCTGTTTTAGTGGAAATGGAAAGGCCTTCACCCAAAAAAGTGGAAGGGAGATCGGATTTCGTGAGTACGTGGAGGATTTTAGGGCCGAGGCGAGGCCATTCGGTTTGGCATGGATCTTGGGCTGAGGTTTTATCGATGAGTGCAAGGACGAGATCGGCGGAGTCGGCGGCTTGGCGGGTACGATTGATCCCTTCGATTTCTACGGGGTCGATTGAGGAGCGCAATCCAGCGGTATCAATCAGGCGGATGGGAAATCCTGCCAGTACGATCGACTCCTCCACCGTATCGCGGGTGGTGCCTGGGGTAGGGCTGACGATGGCGCGGTCGGTTCCGAGGAGTGCATTGAGCAAGCTGGATTTGCCGACGTTGGGAGGACCCGCGAGGACGAGGCGGTAGCCAGCGCGAAGACGGTGGCCTAAGGGAGCGGTGGCGAGGAGGGAGGCGATGGAGGTTAGAAGAGCGCTGACTTCAGAACGGAATCCTTGGCCGACTTCGGGCTGAATATCCTCATCGGGAAAATCGATCCATGCTTCGATCCGAGCAAGGAGTTGGAGGATTCTCTCTCGTTCGGCGAGAAGCTTTTCGCCCAATTTACCCGCGAGTGCTCGATGGGCTGCTTGGAGGGCGCGTTCGGAGCGTGCGTGAAGGACATCGAGAACGGCTTCGGCACGGGTCAGGTCGATTCGTCCGTTCAGAAAAGCTCGCTCGGTGAATTCGCCAGGACGAGCGGTGCGGGCGCCTAGGGCAAGGATAGATTGCAGGATGGTCTCGACGATAAGGGGATTTCCGTGACAGGAGATTTCGAGGAGGTCTTCTCCGGTGTAGGAGTTCGGATTAGGCCAAAAAGTGAGGACGACCTCATCGAGTTCTTTGTCTTGAAATCGGATGTGGGTGGGTTGAGGAGAACGCGCGGGTATCGCTTTGCCCGCAAGCTGCTTGGCGATGCCACTGGTTTTTGGGCCAGATACGCGAATCAGGGCGAGAGCCGAGACTCCTGGAGGTGTGGCGCAGGCAGTAATGGTATCTTTTTCGAAAGCCATAAGCTTTTGATTTTTGCAAAGTGGCTCGACGGGTGCGAGTTCAACTTCTGGGGTCAGAGGTGGGGTCAGACCCCAAGGTGGGAGTGCTGGTCTGCGGTGGGGTAGGGAGGTATGAAAGATGGATGGATAATGAAAACGAATTGATCCTAGTAACTGGGGGATGTGGTTTTATCGGATCGAATTATGTGAGGCATCTACTTTCGGTCTCAGCCAAAGTTAAGGTTGTTGTTTTAGATAAGCTGACCTATGCGGGGCACCGACCGAATCTGGAGAAAGAGGAGAAAGGTGTGCGTTGTCAAGTGGTGGTGGGAGATATTGCGGACTCAGCTTTGGTAAGCTCCCTTTTCGAAAAGCACCGCCCAGTTGCGGTGATTAACTTCGCGGCTGAATCGCACGTGGATCGCTCGATTGATGAACCTGCACCATTTCTGCACACCAATGTTACGGGGACTTTTACTTTATTGGAGGCAACTCGTCGGTATTTGGGGGGTTCTCAGGCTCCTGCTAAAGGAGCTTTTCGCTTTGTCCATCTTTCGACCGATGAGGTGCATGGTTCATTGGAACCCTTAGATCCACCGTTTCGCGAGACATCCACCTTTGCTCCGAATAGTCCTTATGCCGCTTCGAAAGCGGCGGCGGATCACCTGTGCCGTGCCTATTTTCGAACTTACGGAGTCCCGACGATTGTGCTCCGACCTTCGAATAATTTCGGGCCGTACCAGTTTCCTGAAAAGCTGATTCCATTGGCGATTCTGCGGGCTTTGGTAGGTGAGAAAATCCCTGTTTATGGGGATGGGAAGCAGGTTCGAGACTGGTTGTACGTGGAAGACACAGCGCTGGCGGTTGAAGCGGCTCGTCACCGTGGAGTGGTGGGGGCGCCCTACCAGGTAGGAGCAGATGCAGAAAAAGATAATCGGACGGTGCTGACAGCTATTTGTGATCTATTGGATAGACTACGCCCACGGGCTACGGGGAAACCCTATCGCGAATTGATGGAAACCGTAGCCGATCGGCCAGGCCATGACCGACGCTACGCCACGGATGCGACACGTTTTAAAAATGATGCGGGTTGGACGGCTAAAACTTCTTTCGTTGCTGGACTGGAAAAGACGGTCCGGTGGTATTTAGAGAATCCCGATTGGTGTCATGCGGTTCAGGCGAAAGGTTATGCAGGGGAGAGATTGGGTTTGTCCCCCAAGTAGGAGCTCTTTCTGTGTCTGAGAAATATGATTACCTGATCGTCGGGGCGGGCTTTGCTGGAAGTATTTTGGCGGAACGACTGGCGGAGGGATCGGGCAAGACCTGTTTGGTAGTGGATCGCCGAGCCCACATCGCGGGAAACGCTTACGATGAGGTGGATCAGGCAGGAATTCTGATTCACAAGTACGGGCCCCACTATTTTCGAACCAACTCCACCAAGGTTGTCGACTATCTAAGTCGTTTCACCAAGTGGCATGAGGTAAAGTATCAAGTGCTTGTCTGGACGGAAGGCAAGTACTGGCAGTTTCCGATTAACTTAAACACCTTCGAGCAGTATTTGGGCCGTCCTTCGACGTCGGAGGAGATGGAGGCGACCTTAGCGAAGTGGAGGGAACCGATTGCCAATCCAAAGAACTCAGAGGAGATGGTCTTGTCTCAGGTGGGAAGAAAGTTCTACGAGATGTTTTTTAAGAACTACACGAAGAAGCAGTGGAAGAGGGACCCGAGTCAACTGGACGCTTCGGTCTGCGGAAGAATTCCAGTGAGAACGAATCGAGATGATCGGTTTGTCACAGAATCATTTCAGGCGCTTCCTGAAGAGGGTTACACTGAGATGTTTAAAAAGATTCTCGCTCATCCCAAGATCACGGTTCGCCTGCAGACGGACTATCGTCAGTTAGCCAAAACGATGAGTTATGATCGGATGATTTATACGGGAATGATTGATGAGTTTTACCAGTTCTCGGAGGGGCGCTTACCCTATCGGTCGATGCGTTTTGAGCCTGAGACCCTGCCGGTGGAATACTTTCAGCCAGCGATGCAGGTTAACTATCCGAACGAAAACGAGTACACCCGAGTGGTGGAGATTAAGCATGCTACGGGCCAGAAATCCCCTGTGACTACTATCGTACGGGAGTATCCCGAGGATTTCGGGCCAGGGAAGGAAGCGTACTACCCAGTGCCTGCTCCTGATTCCAAGGAATTGTATGAGAAGTACGCGGTTAAGGCAAAAAAGGAGGAGCGGGTAACCTTTGTGGGTCGGCTTGCGACCTATCGGTACTACAATATGGATCAGGTCGTCGCGATGGCTTTGACTGAGTATGAAAAGTTGAAGGAGTGCGAAAAAAATACTTAGCGTAGACCGGCTCCCTGATAGCCGATTGGATCAAATTCTACTTCCGCAAAGCCTGCTTGGCGGATCTCACGAACTAAATCATTCCGCAGAGATGGTTCGTTGAGGCGGGAAACTTCGCGGGGTGAGACTTGGAGAAGGGCTTTGCTTCCGTAGTGGCGGACTCGGACAATGGTAAAGCCTCTGGCGCGGACGGCGGTTTCAGCTTTTTCAATCGAGGCGAGGCGTTCAAGGGAGACGGCTAAGCCTGGAGCTAGGCGGGAGGAAAGGCAGGGGGCGGCGGGTTTTTCAGCAACATCCAGTCCTGAGGCGTGGGCGAGTTGCCTAATTTCCATTTTGGTGAGACCCGCATCCCGAAGAGGGGAGAGGACGGAAAACTTTCCTGCTGCGTCTCGCCCTGCGCGAACTTCAAGGGCGTCGTCGGCGTTTTCACCGTAGGCGAGAACGGGGACTCCACGGGAGGCGGCCAGGTCGGACATCCTCTGAAAGAGCTCGGCCCGGCAAAAGAAGCAGCGATTCGGCGGATTGGCGATGTAGGCAGGGTCGGTCATTTCTTGTGTGGAGAGAACCTCCAAAGGGAGGTGATGTTTTTCGGCGAAGGCGATGGCGGCTTGATATTCTGAGCGAGGCAAACTGGGGGAATCACCGAGGACGCCGGTAACGCGTGCTCCAAGTACTTGATAAGCGGTGAAGAGAAGGAAAGCGGAGTCGACACCACCTGAGTAGGCGACGAAGGCAGACGGCCATTCTTTGATGATGGAGTTTAGTTGATCGGCCTTTGGTTTTTGGAGTGGGGTCACTGAATATAACTATGGTTAAGAAATATTCTTTGGCGAGCTTGGGAGAAACACGGAAATGCGAAACCAGTACGAAAAAGAAGCAAATGTGCTAGTTTTAGAGAAGCTTAATGAGTGGCGAACACAATATTGCTGATTTTAGAAAAAGCTATGAGAAGGGGGAGTTGACTGAGGCGAAGGCTTCGGCGAAGCCTTTAGAACAGTTCGATCTTTGGCTAAAGGAAGCGATCGAGGCGAAGGTGCCCGAGCCTAATGCGATGACTCTGGCCACTGTCTCTGCGTTGCAGCGACCAAGTACGCGGGTGGTGCTGGTGAAGGGTTACGATGAGCGTGGGTTGGTTTGGTACACAAACTATGGAAGTCGAAAGGGGATAGAGTTGGCGGGGAATTCTTGGGCGGCTCTTCAATTTCACTGGGTGGAGATGGAGCGGGTGGTGCGGGTGGAGGGGAAGGTGGAAAAAATTAGTGCGGGGGAGAGTGACGCTTATTATCTCTCGAGGCCGATCGGTTCGAGAATTGGGGCTTGGGCGTCTCCCCAGAGTGAAGTGATCTCAGGGAGGGAGGTTTTGGAGAAAAGTTGGGGCGAACATGAGAAAAAGTCAGGAAAAAATCCAGCGCGCCCCGCAAACTGGGGAGGGTATCGACTGGTGCCTGAAGTCTGGGAGTTTTGGCAGGGGCGTCGGAGTCGACTTCACGATCGACTGCGTTATAGGAAGGTGCAGGGCAGTTGGGTGATAGAGCGCTTAGCCCCCTAAATCTTTTGTGGGGTCAGGCGTGATGGAGTCGAGCGGAAGAGGATTGCGACAAAAAATGTGACGAGGGTGCCGAAGGTAATTCGCCACGGGAAGGCGATGAGGGGTAGCCAATCAGGACGAGGCAAAGGAGGCATCCCTGCAAGGCGAAGAAGCTCGGACGGGAGGCCAGCGAGAATGGCCACGGCAATAAATCCCGCGGCCATGGCAATGAGATTTCCGCGATCTGATCCACGGGTTTTGGTGAGAGCTCCCAGTAGAAAGATTCCAAGGAGTGAACCATAGGTGTATCCAAAGATCCCAAGGACGATGGGTAGAATTCGTGAGGTGGGATTCGAGATGACGATCCAAGCGGTGGCGCCACCGATAAGAACAAGAATGAGTGAGAATGTCGCTGTGGCCAAGCGGGCCGCTCTCAAGGAATCTGGAGAGCGAAAACGCGGGGCTAGAAAAGGTTCGTACCAGTCACGCACCCAGGAGGTGGCGAGGGCATTGAGGGCGGTACTGAGGGAGCCCATAGCGGTGGCGAATATTCCTGCGATGAGAAGCCCGCGTAGTCCTGCAGGGAGACCGTGAAGAATATAGTAGGCGAAGACGTGTGCGTTGCGGGTGGGGAGATGGGGATCGGGTGTGTACTGGTAGTGAACCCAGAGAAGGATTCCGATGGTGAGGAATGCCATGACGATGGGAATGTCGGCCAAGCCTGAGGCTACGAGGGCGAGGCGACTGCGGGCGGGATTTTTGGCGGTGAGCATTCGCTGAACCATATCTTGATCGGTTCCGTGTGTGGCCATGGTGACAAAGGTTGCGGCAAAGAACGCGGTCCAGAGGGTATATTCACTCTCCAAAATATTTCGGATCGAGAGACCTATATTTCCGGGGACGAGATTGCCGAAGCTCCAAAGCGAGAGATCACCAGGTTGTTGAAGTTTTGTCTGAAAGCCTTGCCAGCCGTTGGGAATGGATTGAGCTAGATGCCAAAGGACGAAACCGAGGCCTGAGAACATCACGACGGCTTGGATAACATCGGTCCAGACCACTGCTTTGATTCCTCCGGCGACGGTATACAGAGCGGTGAGTCCGACAAGAACGGCCAAGGCGGTAAAGGTGATGAGGAGCTCTTGTGAATCGGATGGGTGAGTTCCCGTGATCATTTCATATCCGAGCACAAGAATAATGGCGGCGACATAAAGCCGGGTGCCGCTGGCCAAGGCTCGGGTGATGAGGAAAATTGCGCTGGCGGCTTGGCGGGAGGTGGGTCCGAAGCGAATTTCAAGGAACTCGTAAATGGAGACGACGCGGTAGGTGTAGTAGGGCTTAATAAATATCCAGCTGACGAAAATCCGAGCAAGGATTGTGCCTAGGGCAAGCTGGGCGTAGGTGAAGTTGCGTAGCTCATATCCTTCCCCTGGAGCTCCAAGAAAAGTGGCCGCACTAATTTCAGCAGCTAAGATTGAAGCAAGAACAGCCCACCATGGCATCGAGCGACCACCGAGGGCGTAGTCTTGTAGTGAAGTCTGACGACGAGAGGCGGCTAGACCGATTCCGATAATCGCGACGAAGTAGGTAAAGATAATCAAACCGTCGAAAAGAATGGGTTGCATGGAATGCACTTAAGGAAGCCTCCAAGAGGCTCGGAGGCGATAGTATTCAGAACGGGGCAAAAGGATGTAGAGTGGTTTGTCGGCAGGACAGAAGGATTGGAGGAGAGCGTGGAGATCAGCTTCCTTCATGGAGGTGCAACCGGTGGTGACGGAGTCGATCCCGCGGCAAATATGAAAAAAGATAGCGCTGCCCGCTCCTGGTTGGGCATGAGGCGGGGCGTTGTGTTGAATAAAAAGTTTTAGGGCGTGGGCTGGATCGACTTGTCGCATTCGATCGAAAAGATGGTTTTCGGGAAAGGGTTCGTGGGGGTTTAGGATGAGGTGGCGATTGTAGTTGATGGAGGTCGGGTCTTCGATCCAGAGGTCGCGATCGGAAACGCAGTGGTAGCGCCAACCTGGAAAAGCGAGTTTGGCGGCGTATCCGTAAAGAGTGGAGCCCAGCGAAAAGATTCCAGCGGGGGATTTCTTATCGCCTTCGCGTTTCTGAATGCCGTTTTGTGCAGGGTGAATCCCTCGACCCCAAGCGAGTCCGTTGCGGCCGAGGTGAATCTGCTGGGAGGGACCGGTCGCGGTCCAGGAAGAGGCGGGGAGATTTCGGCGAAAGAGTTGGAGAGTGGTTTGGGTGGTGTTCCATTCATCGGTCACGGCTAGGAGCACGGCCCGAGTCTTCTCGGGAATAGGGCTGGTGGCGCTGATGGCAGAGTGGAGTGAGAGGAGAAGGAGACCAGCGATCGCGCAGCGCAGTAGAGAGCTCAACGATGACGGAACCGGTTCCAGAGCTCGGAGAAGAATGGAGGAGCGAAAAAGGCAAAGTAGCCCAAGAGGCCAGCGAGAATTCCTGGGAGGATGATCGGTTGGAATAGAGCAGGCAGGAAGAGGAGGGCGGAGCTGATGGCAGCGACCCAGCGTACCGACAGTGGAATGGGAATAGGGAAGAAAAAAACTTTTTGGTCAGGAAGAGTGGTCGCAAAGCCAAGGAAGAGTGAGTTGTGGAGGTAGAATGGATTCACTGGAACAGAAGGGCCGAAAAATGCGACAAGGACAACGGCGGTAACCCCCAGAAGTAGATAAAGATTTAGGTGAAAGGATCCCCAGGTTTGTTCCAAGGCATCGCCGATCGACCAGAGAAACCAGAGAAAAAGGAGAAGGAAAATGGGGTGGGCGGAAGAGGGTGGAACAAAGAGAAAGGTGAGGAGACGCCAGTACTCCCCTTGAAGAATGAGGGCTGGTTCCAATTTTAAAATGGAGGAGAACCCTGGTGAGGCGAGATTGAGGAGCCAAGCCCCTGCATTCATGGCGACAAGGCCACGGGTGAGATAGGGCACTGCCCACCGGCCAAGGTAGTGTTCGAGATTATCGGTCCAACCCGCGGGGCTCATACGCCGAGAAAGCCGGTTAGGGCTTAAGAGTTATCTTCTTCCAGTTCAGATGCTGGGTGAGGGCGTATTTTTCGAAATCTTTTTCGTAGAGGGAGAGGACCACTCGAACGACAGCGGAATCGTCCTCGAAGCTGATATTGGAAACAAAATCGGGAATGATATCGAGGAGGCGATGGGTGTAGATAAGGGCAAAGGCGGAGGCGGTGGCGGCAGAGTAGGGGAGTTCAAGGTAGGCGCCCTCGGCCACATCTTCGACGACATCGGCGAGGAACTCAAGTTGATCTACGAGATGAGGGAATTTGGGTGCCTGAATTTGGGTGAACTCCGCCTTGAGCATGGGGAGCCGGTGTAAAAGGTTTTGCATAATCTTTGGGGTAACGCGGTTGGCTCCCCGTTGTGCAAAAAAAGCGGCCTCAGTCATAAGAATAGAGTGAAGGAAAAGACGGCGGACGGCAAGCGGAGGTGAAGATGGTGCGCGGTCGCATCCTGGAGCAATCTGTCTGGGTGGCATCCATTGTTTCAACGGTACTTCCTGCGCAAGCCCTGAAGCAGAGGCATGAGGTGGCGGAAGCGGACACTTGGGACTTATGTCCACTTTTTGCCACTTCGGCAGATTGGGAAAAGAATTTGGAACGGTTACGTAGTTATGAAGGTGTCATGATGAAGTGGAAAGGGCATCTGGCTAAGGGTAAGGATTTGCTCGGCGCCTTAGAAAAAGAGAAGGAGATCGATCTACTGGCGGAGCGATTGGGCCAGTACGCTAGTTTAAAAGTAGCTGAGGATGGAGCGGACGGTTCGGCGAGGGATCGGGCTTTGCGCTTGGAGTTCCTGCTGACTCGGTTGAGCGAAGAGATGGCGTGGTTTCTTCCTGAGCTTATGAGGATAGAAGACGGTGCGTGGGGGAAGTTATTGGGGCAACCCTGTTTGGCAGAGTGGAAAGGAAGTTTAGAGCGAATACGGCGCCAGCGGCCGCATATTCTTCCTGAGGGAGAGGAAAGACTGCTGGCGTTGGCTGGCCCAGCCCTTGGGGGGGCCGATGAAACCTTTTCGCAATTGACCAACGTAGATTTCCGCTTTGGGCTGGTTCGGGACGTAGACGGGCGGGAGGTGGAGCTGACTCATGGGACATTTGCCTCCTTGTTGCAACGGCGATCGACTGAGGTCCGTCGACAAGCGTGGCAAAAATACTACACGGAGTTTGAGAGCCACGCTTTCTCCCTTGCATCGACTTTAGCGACTTCGGTTAAGACAGATGTTTTTCGGGCTCGGGCACGGAAGCATTCCTCGGCGCGAGAACATGCTCTTTTCCCTGATCGAGTTCCCGGCTCGGTGATGGATAACTTGATTGCGGTGGTGCGGAAAAATCTTGGGCCGTTGCAGAGGTATCATCGCTTACGGAAAAAAGTCTTGGGGCTGGAGCAACTTCGGGCGGCGGATCTGCAAGTTCCCATCGTTCCTGTGGCTGAAAAAAAGACCTCCTTTACCGAGGCCGCCTTGCTGGTGACTCAGGCCACCGCACCTTTAGGGGAGGAGTACTCGGCGACTTTAGCTCGCGGATTGGGGGAGGAGAGATGGGTGGATCGGTATGAGAACCGAGGGAAGAGGAGTGGAGCTTTTTCCAGTGGCAGCTATGGCAGTCCGCCTTACATCTTGATGAACTATCGGGAGGATGTCCTGGCGGATGTATATACGTTGGCTCATGAAGCTGGGCACTCGATGCACAGTTGGATGAGTCAGCGCGCTCAACTCTTTCAAGATGCCCACTATCCCATTTTTCTGGCGGAGGTGGCCTCCACCTTCAATGAGGAGCTTTTGACCCACGCCTATTTAGAAGGACCCGCAAAGAAGGACAAAACCTTGCGTGCTTATATTCTCAATCGTCAAATTGATGATATCCGAGGAACTTTGTACCGGCAGGTGATGTTTGCTGAGTTCGAGCAAAGGATACATGAGGCGGAGGAAAAAGGGGTGGCCTTAACTCTGGACTTCTTCCGCATCGCTTATCGCGAGCTTTTAGAAAGTTACCTTGGGGAGGTTCTGGAGATCGAGGCTCCCCTCGAGTTGGAGTGTTTGCGGATTCCTCATTTCTACAGTGCTTTCTATGTCTACAAGTATGCCATCGGACTTTCGGCGGCGATGACACTTTCCCAGCGGGTACTTCAAGGGGAGGCTGGGGCAGTTGGAAAAGTCCACGTGTTTCTTCGTTCGGGTGGTTCGCATCCTCCGTTGGAAACATTGCGTCGAGCTGGTGTGGATATGGAAAGTCCTGAGCCGATTGAATCGGCATTAGGCTTGTTTGCGGCGCGCGTGGAGGAACTCGAGGCGATTCTTGGTGTAGCATCCTAAGGCCAAATCGATGAAGCATCGCATATGTGTGGTGGGTCGACCTGCGGGTTGGGCGCGGGTAGCGACGGACGAGTACGCAAAAAGAGTTAATGGATTTCAACCGTTGGAGCTTTCGGTGATTCGCGAGGGCAAGAGCGCGGAAGCGGAAATGGGTGAGAAAGGAAAAGGAATGTGGAAGGTTTGTCTGGATCCGTTGGGACAAGCCCGAAGTACTCAGGATTGGCGGACGGAATGGGAGCAGTGGGAGCGAGCAGGCCGAACAAAAATCGCTTGGATGATTGGGGGGGCAGATGGGCATTCGGAAAGTTTCCGAACGAATTGTGATGTGGTGCGATCTCTAGGTCCCCAGACTCTTTCCCACGATTTATCTCTGGTAGTACTCCTCGAGCAGATTTACCGGTTAGAAAGTTGGCGAGCGGGCCACCCTTATCACCGCGTATGAATCAAGGAATCGGAGATTTGACGGCACAGGCTCCCAGAACGTTTGGGAAGGCGATTTTGTATGGTCGCAGGGCTTTAGCTTTGCGCTGTCCAACATGCGGAATGACGCCGCTCTTTCAATCCTGGAAAAAAGTCAGAAATCTCTCTGGCTGGTTTAGTCCTAGCGATGGATGTCCTTCCTGTGGGTATGCCTTTGAGCGGGAGCCTGGTTATTTTCTTCTGGCGATTTGGGGCGTGAACTACGGAGTGGTCGCTCTGGGAGGGATGGCCCTTTATTTCTTTTTGCGTTGCTGGACGGAGTGGAGTCCTCGTTTGATTTTTGCTTTAACGGTTTTACCTTCACCGCTTCTGAGTATTCTTTTAGCCCGACACGCAAAGTCCTTTTTTCTGGCGATGAATCATTTTTGTGATCCCCATGTTCGACACAAAAAGCAGAGGAAAAATATCGAATAGTCTTGTCAAGTTCTTGGGATCAAGGGAAAACTTCTTTTGCATGTCTGAAGGACCAGTTTCTAAATTTATCGATCATCACTATCGCCATTTTAATGCGGCGGTGGTCAAGGATGCGGGGATGGCTTACCGCAAGCATATTGCAGATGGTGGACGGATGCTGGTCACCTTAGCTGGAGCGATGAGCACCGCCGAGCTGGGATTATCTTTAGCAGAAATGATTCGTGAGGATAAAGTTCACGCTATCAGTTGCACGGGAGCTAATTTAGAGGAGGATGTTTATAATTTGGTGGCCCACGATCACTACCGACGAATTCCTGAGTACCGACACTTATCTTCAAAGGACGAGGAGAAACTCTTAAAAGAGCATCTCAATCGAGTGACGGATACTTGCATTCCTGAGCAGGAGGCGATGAGACGGATCGAAGGAGTGATCACTGAGCTCTGGAAACGGGATGATCAGGCTGGGGCCCGGCGTTTCCCGCATGAGTATTTTTACGAGGTTCTGCAAAAGGGGTTGCTAGAAAAGTTTTATCAAATCGACCCCAAAGATTCTTGGATGATGGCGGCGGCAAAGAAAAATATTCCGATTGTTGTGCCCGGTTGGGAGGATTCTACCTTAGGGAATATGTTTGCGGCAGCCTGCATTCAGAAGCACGTCAGCTCGCCCACCCTAATGAAGAGCGGGATCGAGTACATGATCTCCTTTGCGGATTGGTATCAGAAAACTCAAGGGACTCCTCTAGGGTTTTTCCAGATTGGAGGCGGGATTGCCGGGGATTTCCCTATTTGCGTAGTGCCGATGTTGCATCAAGACCTGAGGAAAACGGGTGTTCCGCTCTGGTCTTACTTCTGTCAGATCAGCGATTCGACGACGAGTTATGGATCGTACTCTGGAGCGGTGCCCAACGAGAAGATCACTTGGGGGAAACTGGGCGGAAAAACCCCGCGATTTGTAATTGAATCAGATGCTACGATCGTGGCGCCGCTACTCTTTGCCTACGTTCTCGGCAAATAAGTTTCGGCGTTAGGTTTTGACGCCGGCTCTGATTTCAAACAAAGAAGAAACCGACTCACCTTCGTGGATTCGTAGAATGGCTTCCCCAAGGAGGGGAGCGACGCAGAGCACTTTGGTGGGGACTCCTGGCATGTCGGGTTGTGGAGTGGTGTTGGTTGTAATTAATTCTTTGATCTTTAGTTTCTGTAGCCTTTCGATGCCGACTTTTCCTAGTACGGTGTGCGGAATCCCGACGTAAACATCCTTGGCCCCTTGTTTTCGCAGGATTTCGACGGCGGAGGAAATGGTTCCTGCAGTTTCGGTGATGTCGTCGACCAAGAGGACATTTTTATCCTTCACATCCCCGATGAGGTGGGTGGCTTCGGTTTCGGAGGCATTGAGACGCTTTTTGCTGACGATGGCTAGGCCACACTGGAACATCTGGCTGTAGGCAGCGGCCATTTTCATGCCACCGATATCAGGGGTGACGACGACAAGATCAGGAATCTGCTTCTCTTTGAGGTAGCGGTAGAAGATGGGTGCGCAGAAAAGATGATCGACCGGAATATCGAAAAAACCTTGGATCTGCTGGGCATGGAGATCCATGGTCAGGACACGATTTACGCCCGCTGCTACAAGCAGGTTTGCGACGAGTTTCGCGGTGATGGGGACCCGAGGTTGATCTTTGCGGTCTTGGCGGGCGTAACCGTAAAAAGGAAGGACAGCGGTAATGCGGAAAGCACTAGCACGACGGGCGGCATCGACGAGGATGAGCAGTTCCATGAGGTTTTGATTGGTGGGAGGGCAGGTGGGCTGAATAATGAAAAGATCATTGCCGCGAATATTTTCTTCAAACTTCACGAAGGTTTCTCCGTCGGGAAAAGTAGATACGGTGGCTTTTCCTAGGGGTATCTTCATGAAATCGGCAATCCTCTGGGCGAGCTCTGGATTGGCGTTTCCCGAGAAGATCTGCAGTCGTTTTCCGAAGATAGAGGTCATGGACTTTGTATAGGTTTCCTCTGAGGGCGGTGGAAGGGGGAAAGAGTAGGTTATTCGCCCAGTATCTTGATAAGAACTCGCTTGGATCGTTGACCATCGAACTCACCGTAAAAAATCTGTTCCCAAGGGCCGAAATCAAGTTGTCCCTTGGTTACGGCCACGACGACTTCCCGTCCCATGATGGAGCGTTTTAAGTGTGCGTCGGCATTGTCTTCGGCTCCGTTGTGACGATATTGGCTATGGGGTTTCTCGGGAGCCAGATGTTCAAGCCATTTTTCGAAGTCGGCATGGAGTCCTGACTCATCGTCGTTAATAAAGACAGAAGCGGTGATGTGCATGGCATTGACTAAGCAGAGACCCTCTTGAATTCCTGAGGTGAGAAGAGCCTCGTTGACCTGTGGGGTGATGTTGAGCATCCCGCGTCGTTTCGGAACTCGAAAGGTGAGTTCCTGGCGGAATGACTTCACTTTTTCGAAAGGGAATCGAGATGATCGAGGACGACTTCGGCTTGGTCCTTGGTAGATCCTTTGGGATCCCGCCAAATTAGTTTACCGTCCTGAAAGAGAAAAGCGGAGCGTTGGGCAAAACCGAAAAGACCTCCGACCCCGAATGCTTGAATGATTTTATTTTCTGAATCTGCCAAGAGGGGGTAGGGGAGCTTCTGGTCGGTGGCAAAGGTTTTCTGGGATGAGACAGCATCCGCACTAATACCGACGATTCTTACGCCTCGGCGGGCGAGTTCGGCGTTGCCGTCCCGCAGGCTACAGGCTTGGGCGGTGCAACCTGGGGTGTTGGCTTTGGGGTAAAAAAAGACGAGAAGGAACCCTTTCTTTCCGTAGGCGGCAAGATCGATCTGCTGACCTTCTTGGTCCTTTGCGCTGAGGGCGGGAATGGGTGATCCGAGGTTCATGGTAGTTTCTGCTAGTCCTTGGGAAAGCATCAGTCCCCCGATCAGTCCTAACCAAGATTTAGGAATCACTTAGTCGTACGAGCTGAGACGTCTGCCAACATTTTCTTCTTGAGAATTTCTACCTTGGCGTTGGCCGCGGCCAAGTTGGGGCTGGAAGTAATGTCATCAGCGAGCTTTGCAAGATCGGGCATAGTTCGCTCGAGGGATTCGCTTAATTTTGCGGCTGACTGCTTGGCCTTGGGGAGATCGCCGCGTTGTAGGTCGGCTTCGAGGACTTCAAGGGTGGAGGTGACAGGGCAAGCTTCGGAATACATGGGGCAAGTGCGCATCGTTGGGCATCCCTTGAGCAGGACAAAAGCAAGGGCGAAGCCTGCGGTCCCTGCGACGAGTAGGGGTAGGTAGCAGGGTTTTTTCGGAGAAGGGGTTGCTGGGGTCGCAAGACTCTTCTTCGGGGTGGGTTTTTTGGCCATTGGTAAATTTAAGCCGATTTCGTTCTATCCGTCACCCCTAAACGGTATTTATGAAAAGCCTCGAACGTCCAGGGGTAGAGTTTCTCGGCGACCACACGCATGGCGGCGGCCATTTCGCGGATTTCCATTTGAGCGTGGTCGTCTTCCCGTAGTTGTAAGAAGTGGATCAGATTATGCAGGTCACAGTTGACGTAGACTTCCGTGAAAATGCTCACAGGAAGAACGGCGCGGGCAAGTTCGCGCGCCACCCCTTTTTGCAAAAGGCTTTGGTAGGTGGCGTAGGCTTTTTCGTGGGCTTCTTTGACTTCTTGGGTGAGGGCGGCGTGGTCCAGATCAGTGGAGACTTGGCTGCCCTGTTTATTTTTGGCGTCGGCGGCGCGCCACTGAGTTGGGATATAAAATTCATCGACTAATTCTGAGTAGCGACCACTCCACTCGTTGAGGCGGAAGGTGCGGTGGCGAACGAACTGTCGCATAATGAATATAGGCATCTTGATATTGTAGGTAATAGAGCACTGTTCGAAGGGGCTGGTATGACGATTTTTGTAGAGATAGCTCAGGAGTTTTTTATCCTGATCTTCTCCTTTGCTGGGGCTTTTGTAGGAAATACGCGCAGACTCGACGATTCGTAGGTCTGAACCAAGGTGATCGATGTATCGGACGTACCCATTACCTAAGATGGGAATTGTGTGGCCTGAATCCATAAGGAGGTGAGCAAACAGCTTTCGAGGATGAATGCCTAGCCCAAAACGAGCGGGTTTTGATTAAGTTGTGAAAAGCTTTTGCTGTTCTCGAAGTCGAATAATCTGTTCGGAAGCTTCTTTTTCAATTCGGCGCCATTCGGCTATTTTCTCTGGAGGGGCTTTGGCGGCCATTTTTGGGTCGGCCAGCTTGGCACCTTCTCGGGCTCGAGAGGCCTCGGCCAGGGCGATCTCCTTTTCAAGGCGGGTGCGTTCCTTTGCAGGATCAAGGAGGCCTTCCAGTGGTAGATAGAGATCGCCGTAGGGGGTTGGAATGAGCGGGGCCTTAGGCGGGGCAGAGGTAATCTCAACGGAGCCGACCTGGAGGAGCTTGGCGAGGGTGCGGAGGTCATCGGGGGATGGGGTAGAGGTGGCAGAGGGAAGAAGTAAGAACTTCATTTTGGCCGAACCTGAAAGGCCGAATTCGCCGCGGAGTCGGCGGCCGGCCTCGGCGGTGGCGTAGCAAGACTCGGCTAGTTTAGCTTGAGCCTGATCCCATTGAATCTCCTTTTCTTTCGGCCATTCGGCGAACTGGATGGTTTCCTGACCGAGGCCGAGGGTTAGCCAAAGCTCTTCGGTTATAAATGGCATAAAGGGATGCAGAAGACGCAGGACACGGGAAAGAACGTAGTCGGCGGTGGCGAGAGTGCCTGCGCGGGTGGGAGAATCTGGATTACTGAAGTCGGCCTTAGCGGTTTCAATGAAACGCGCACAAAATTCGTTCCAAACGAAATTGTAGAGGGATTGTGCGATTTGGCTAAATTCGTAGGTGGCGTAGAGACGCTGGAGTTCGCGTTCCAGCAGGTCCAGCTGGGAGAGAAGGTAATCGGAGAAGGGGGTGCGCGGGTGGAGTGCGGGATTAGCGAGAGGATCGGAGGGGCCCTGCTGCTGACGGAAGCGACAAGCATTCCAGAGTTTGTTGGCAAAATTTCTGCCTTCTTCCATTTGCTTTTCGTCGTAGCGGATGTCGGAGCCTTGGGGAGCAATTCGCAGGAGACCGAAGCGCAGCCCGTCGGCCCCGAACTTGGCGATGAGATCGAGCGGATCAGGGGAGTTGCCTAAAGATTTGGATAGTTTTCTTCCTTTGCCGTCGCGAATTAGGCCGGTGAAGTAGACGTGGCGAAAGGGAAGTTCTCCCAAGTATTCGAAGCCCGCCATAATCATGCGGGCAACCCAGAAAAAGATGATGTCCGGGCCGGTGACCAGATCGTGGGTTGGATAGAATTTTTTCAGGGTGGCGCTGTTTTCCCCGAGGTCGCTCATGGTGGCAAACGGCCACAGCCACGACGAAAACCAGGTGTCCATCACATCCTCGTCGCGCACCCAATGCTGTGCATCGCTGGGAGCGTTGAGCCCGACATGGATGTCGCCCTTTTCAAAATCGGCCATGCCTAACGACTCGGCGTTTTTGAGCGCTTCGAGTTTTTCCTTGTGATACCAAACCGGGATCTGGTGACCCCACCAGAGTTGGTTACTGCATCACTCGAGCGCATTCCCGTAAAGATCGCCATCTTGAACAACTCATACCTCGGCATGGTTCGCCAGTGGCAAGAAATGTTCTACGAAGAGCGTTACAGCGAGGTGTACTTGTCGCAAG
>CAJBOM010000149.1 GCA_903956835.1 uncultured Verrucomicrobiota bacterium | reverse complement strand
GATGCCGAACCTGATTTTGCAGGGGTACGGTTTCTTTCTTCTTTGGCGGGCGAATTTTCAGCAAAGCTGAGATTCACCGGTTGTATTTGTGAAGAAGGGCAGGAGGGAGAGGCCTACTCCGGGGGATTACCAGCGGATGATTTCATGGGCTCACGATTGTGCCCATAGCGTGCTCCCAATCTTTGAAACCGTTTGTCCAAAGGACAAGAGGCCAAGAAAAGCTTTAAGGCTGGCCAGATCTTTGGCCAAGGACCGATCCTGCTTTCGAATGAAGGATGTGCGTGAGGCAGCTTTGGGGGCGCATGCGGCGGCAAGGGAAACGCAAGACGGGGCGGCTCGGGCGGCGGCGCGATCCGTTGGGCACGCGGTTGCCACGGCTCATGTAACGGCGCACGCGCGTGGGGCGGTGATCTACGCCACAAAGGCAATCACGGAGTCTGGATCCTTGGTGGATTTAAAAAGAATCCGAAGACTCCACCGGTTGCCCCAACGTTTTCATCAGGCCGCTTACCCGCCTTGGTGGATGGCAAAACAGAAGTAGAAGAAGAAGCTCGAGAGCTGGGAATGTCTGTGACTCGCCTCGAGGGACTTTGATTCACCTAACGGGGGAGAAGATTAAATTCGGAAGGGAAGGAGAGGCCGATCTGCTGTTCGAGGGAGGACTGCTGTTCGAGCCATAGCTTGGAGCTCTTGGTGGTGAGGCTATCGAAATTACCGAGCGGGGATCCGTCGGGGTGCCAGCCTTGCCAGGTAGTTTTGCCTAAGCGGGGATCGTACTGAGCGGAGCTGAGAGGGCGGCCATCGGGATACTGAAGTAGGAGAGAGCTGATTTTATTGGTAGCGGGTGGCAGAACGGGGCCGAACTGGCCGAGGGGTTTGCCGTCGGGGTAGAGAAGTTTTCCCCCTGAGAGGCGATCCCCGTCGTAGAGGCATTCGGCAAAGGGCTGGCCTTGGGGATAGTAGAGAGTGATGGGGCCGACGAGTATGTCGGCTTTGAATTCGGCGGAGGTGGTGAGAGTTCCGTTGGGGGCAAAAGTTTGATAGGGCCCCTCTTTTTTGCCGTGGAGATAGGTGGCGGAGGCGCGAAGTTTTCCGTCCGGGTAGTATTCCCGGAGGGGTCCCTCGAGCTGATCGTTGCGCCAATCCCCTTCGGAAATTTTGTTTCCTTGTGGGGACCAGATGCCTGCCCAGCCGTTTTTTTTGCCTTTTTCGTAGAGGGTTTCGGAGAGTTTGACCCCAGAAGGGGAGTAGGTGAAGGAGGGACCTTGGCGGAGATTGTTTTGATAATTCTCCTCGATAATAAGAGATTCTTGGTTATTCCATTCGCGGGAAGGGCCCTCCTTTTTTCCGAGAACATAGAGAGTTTCTGATTTTTTTTGGCCCGAGGGGAAGTTTTCGAAGCTGGGTCCATCGAGTTGACCATTTTTCCAGGTGGCGGAGTAGCGCGGTTGACCAGAGGACCACCAGCCGGTGGCGGGACCGTTGAGTTTATCGGCGGAGTAGAAAAGATTGTCGGAAACCGAGCCATCGGGGTGGAAAAGAGTGGAGGGGCCCTCGCGTTTTCCCTTGAGGAGAGTGTTGGAGGCGCGGGTTTTTCCGTCGCCACCGAAGAGAGTTTGGGGGCCTGTCATTTGGCCTGCGGTCATACGGGTTTCAGCTTGGAGAGATCCGTCGGTTGAGTAGAACTGCCAGTCTCCTTCGGGAAGGCCAGAGCGGATGGGACCCTCGGAGGTTTTGTGACCTTTATCGTCGAGGTCGACGCGGTGGCCGTCGCGGCGATCGGATTGGCAAAACTCCCGACGGGAGAGAGAGCCATTGGATCGATAGAAAAGAAGTTCAATGGTATGGGGTTTCGACTGACGGGCGCTGAGGACCATTTCGCCTTGGAGATTACGGTAGGGTCCGTCGCGCAGGACGTGGGAGGGGACGAGAGAGGCCTCGTCATAATTCCAGATGGGATCGCCAAGGGGTTGATTGGGCGGAGTGGGGAACTGGTTGGCACGATCAACCGATTGGCGGATGGCGTCGGCGGCTTGGAGGCCTTGAAGGAGGGCATTGATGATGAGGCCGACCTCTGATTGGGCGTGGATGAGGGAGGTGGTGAGGAGGAGAGCAAGCAGGGGTAGCCGACGACGCATGCAGTTAGTTTAGGCCAGAAAAGTTAGAAAAGGGAGGGCGTTTGAGCGGAGGGGAGGCGCCGAGGACGCCGCGATTACGGGATGAGGATTGCTCACGCAAAGACCGCCAACCCTCCTACGCTCCTAACTTCGCCGACTCAGGAGGAGCTACGAAGGGCGCCCCGACGCAGGTCGGGGTGGGGTGGGCACTTTGATTTTAGAAAATTAAGGGTTAGATAAGAATTACTAGGTAAGTAGCTAAAGAGAAGGGATATACATCCTAAATGTGATTGGGCCTGCTTCTAAATTCTGCGAAAATTCGCTTTTTAAAGAAATGTGTGCTTAGATATCTATATGAACAGAATCCTGCTTCTTAGTCTACTGGCTCTGGGTTACCAGACTGCCTCGGCAGCATCTTTACTAGAAACTTTTGGCAGTGGAGCCAATGAGTTTACGATGGAATTTGTAACGATCGGCAATCCTGGTAACGCGGCCGATACAACGGGGAGTCCTAATCCTGCGGGCTCAGTGGCCTACACCTATAATTTGGGAAAGTACGAAGTGAGTAGGAATATGATTATCAAAGCGAATGCAGCAGGGAGCCTAGGGATTACGATGAACAGTATGAACTCCTTTGGCGGCAATAGATTGCTCACGCCAGCCACAGGAATTACTTGGTATGAGGCGGCCAGCTATGTGAATTGGTTAAACACGAGCACAGGGGGAACAGCGGCGTATAAGTTTGATGGTAGTGGAACATTCCAGCTGTGGTCTTCGACAGATGCGGGGTACAACGCGAACAATCCGTTTCGAAATAGTAGTGCCAAATTCTGGCTTCCCAGCACAGACGAGTGGTACAAGGGGGCTTATGGTAAAGCGGATGGTAGCTGGTCAAACTTTCCCAACGGAACCGATAGTGCACCAACGGCAGTGGCTGGTGGAACAGATGCGAACACGGCAGTCTATGGTCAATCTGTTCTTACTGGCCCTGCAGATATCACCAACGCGGGTGGGTTAAGTGTATACGGAACGATGGGGCAGGGAGGGAATGTATTGGAGTGGAACGAGACAGCATATGACGGAATCAACAGCGGAGCGGGCGAGAATCGGAATCTGCGCGGCGGCCAATGGGAATCCGCCAGCAGCGCCTTGGGTGCCTCGTCCCGCACCAGTTACAATCCGTCGATTGAGGACGTCCTCGTCGGGTTCCGTGTTGCCAGTGTCCCTGAACCGTCGACTGGGCTGTTGGTGGCGCTAGGGCTAAGTGGGTTGCTACTGAGGCGGAGGAAATAGGAGAATTAGGGATTAACCCTACTTCGTCCCGCATGTGCGGGACGCGCTGACGCGG
The DNA here is from genome assembly GCA_903956835.1 of uncultured Verrucomicrobiota bacterium. GTDB lineage: Bacteria > Verrucomicrobiota > Verrucomicrobiia > Methylacidiphilales > Verrucolacustridaceae > Verrucolacustris. Next base: position 16,156 of record CAJBOM010000149.1, on the reverse strand, counting down.
GATGGAAGGGATTTCAGATGTGAGAATGTAGGAAAGTGTGAAGGTTGCTTTGAACTAGGAAACATAGGTAGGGGCGACATCTCCGAGGTCGCCTAGGTGGGCGATTGGGCACACAGAATTCAACGCAGGCGTTCTCGGAGAGACCGCCCTACCTCGGAGGAGCTTCGAAGGGTGGAAGTGGCCTCTGACCCCAGAATTGCCGGGGCCAGAGGAGAGATAAGTGTGAGGATTAAGCGGTTGGGGGCTTAATTTTTTTGAGGAGGGGCAGGCCAGTCCGTTCGTTCTCGGTCACTTCGTATCCTTGGGGAAGGGCTTCCATGGCACCTGCACCTGCCAAAGAGGCGAAGTAGTAGAGGGTGACGACGGCGCCGCCTTTAAGAGTCTGCTGGCGGCTGTGGAGGAAATAAGTTTTACCGTTTCTTTTGCTCGCGCTGCTGAATGACATAGTGGGGTCTCCTTTTGGGTTAGTGGCTCGGTCGAGCCGATTCCGTAGGTTGGGTTCTGGGAGAGATTTGGAAACTCTTTTATTTAAGTTTCTCACAAAAGATCCAATTACCAGTGGGGGGTGGAGGAGAGTTTTTCCTGCCTTGCAGAGAGTGAATGGATGAGCAGAATTAACCTATGATTACACGGCGAGGTTTTTTGGGGCTAATTCCTGGGTTGGGTCTGGCCAAGGGTTGGGCGGGCGGGGTGGAGGCGATTCCGACGCGCAAATTTGGGCGGCACGAGGAGCAGGTGAGCGTGGTGGGGTTGGGGGGGCACACTCTTTATTTATCGGGCTCGGACGAGGAGGCCACGAGGATTGCCCATACGGCGGTGGATCGGGGGATTCGGTTTTTTGATAACGCCTGGTGTTACCACAAGGGGGAAGCGCAGGTGCGGATGGGGAAAGCGCTGAAGGGAATCCGAGACAAGGCTTTTGTCATGACGAAGTGTTGTTCGCATCAAAAGCCGCTACCGGAGGGAGGGAAAGAGGGGGCGATGAAGATGCTGGAGGAGTCGTTGGAACGATTGCAAACGGATCGGATTGATTTATGGATGTTGCACGAGTTGAAGGGGGCGGATGAGGTGGCCAAGTTTTATGGACCAGGCGGGACAGCGGAGGCTTTTGATTTAGCCAAGAAGCAGGGGAAGGTGCGCTATCTTGGATTCACGGGGCACACGGATCCTGCGATGCACTTGAAAATTTTGGAAGGGGGGTATCCCTTTGATGCCACTTTGCAGCCGGTCTCCGCCTTAGGGACATTGGATTCGCGAAAATTCGAAACCGTAGTGATTCCTGATTTAGCGAAGAGGAAGGTGGCGGTGATTGGGATGAAGGGGTTTGGGGGGAGCAAGCGGGCGAACGAGAAAGGGTTGATGACGGCGGAAAAGGTGATGCGATATGCATTAAGTTATCCTGAGGTGTGCACCCACCTGATCGGGGTGGATAAGTTTGAGTATGTGGAGGAGGCGGCAGTGGCGTCGACCAAGGCTCCGATGGATGGGGAAGAGCGCAAGGCTTTTGCGAATTGGTGCGACCAGATGGGTGGAGCAGAATATGCAATGCACTGCCAACCGGGGCATCGGGATGGGAGCGATTGTGGGGGTGGTTCGGTGCTGGCCTAACTGGAGTAGGTTCGCGGAATGAAATTCGCCCTACTGGTTTTGGGCTATGCGGTATCGATGGCGGGCTCGAATCTTCTTTTTAAAGTTACGGCTTCGAAAAGCGGGATGGAGTGGTGGCTCTGGTTTCTCGCGGGGAATGTAGCGGGGTTTGGCTGTCCGATTTTAATTACCTATGCCTTGCGGGAGCAGAGTCCGCAGTTGGTCTACGCCTTTACTTTGGGGGTGGGTTTTGTGCTTCTGCAGTTGGTGGCTTGGTGGTGGTGGAAGGCGCCAGTGACGGGAATCCAGCTTGGAGGCCTAATTTTTACGGTTGTCGGATTAGTGATGCTCCAGATGGGTCGAGTATAAACCTTGGGGTCAGAGGTCGGAATTTTAGAGAGAGCCGACGGCGAGGGCGACGGCGGCAAGAAGAAGGGCGGCTCCGGTGAGGCGGACGGCGAGGAGGCGTTTGTCGTGATAGGCGGCGCCACCTCCGGCAGCTCCCTCAAGTAGAACGGCCCAGAGGCCACGGGCGGCGTAGACGACGTTGGTGGCGGTGGCGTGGCCAAAGATGCCGATGACCAGGATGACTAAGGAGGTTTGAAATCCGATTATGGCCGAACCTGCGAGGGCACCCACGCGGGAGGATTGCGGGAGGGCGGCGGACAAGGTGGCTCGGTGGTGCCAAGCAGGGAGGAAGAGCAGAGGGGTGAGGAGGGCGAGGGTGGCAAACATGAGGGGTTGAAACCAGCCGACGCCGAGGAGGCGGGCGTATTTCTGAACGGTGATATCGGTTAGAGCAAAAAAGAAGGCGGCAAGGATGGCCCAAGCGGTGGTGATCCACTGGGACTTATTCGGCCACCACGATCTTCGATTGAACTGAGGGGAAAGGGAAAGGAGGGTGATGGCGAGGGCGGTGAGGAGAGCGGCGGCGAGCAGGCCTAGGCTGAGGGGCTCATCGAGGAAAAGAAAAGTGAGGAGGGCGACGAAAATAGTTTTGATTCCGAGGAGGGGGGTGGCGTGAGAGAGATCGCCTTGGGCGAGGGCGCGGAGAGCGCAGAGGCGACCGACAAAAAGGGCGGTTCCTGCGAGGGCAGCGCCCAAAAATCCCTGGGGGTGGGGTTGGCCTGGAAAGAAAAGGATGAGCGGGGCGGACCAGCCTGCCATGGAGAGATTGGAGAGGGCGGTGACGATGGAAAGATGGGCGCCACGACGAAGGCCGAGTTTGAGCGACCAAGAACCGAGCGCGTAAAGAAACGAGGCGAGAAGGGGGAGGGCCAAAGGCATAAGGCAGAATGCACGCAGTACTCCTCGTGGCCAAGTCGGAGGAGGTCTTGCGCTTGGACGGTGGGTTGGTTAGGACAGAGGGGTGATCCGTGAATTTATTCCTGTGCTTTTCTCCTTGGGAATGGCCCTAGCCATTGCCTTAGGTGGAATTGGGCTGGGAATTGTCATGGGAAAAGTAGGGAGAAGGAATAAGGGAAAGGATATGGCGTATGAGTGTGGGAAAGATCCGGTGGGATCGCCCTCGGCGCGTTTCTCGGTGAAGTTTTATTTGGTGGCGATGATTTTTATTCTTTTTGATATCGAGGTAATTTTTATGTATCCGTGGGCGGTAAGTTTAATGGGATTCAAAGAAGCAGGAATGGGTTGGCAGGTTTTTGGGCTGATGCTGGCGTTCGTCTTGCTGGTGGAGGTAGGGCACCTCTACGCCTACAAAAAAGGGGTGTTTGACTGGAACAAACGGGGCTGAGGCGGGCGCTTAGAGTTTCAGGACAACGGGATCGCCGACTTTGACGCCAAGTTCACGGGCGGCATGTCCTTGATTGATGGCGATCTCGAACTCCCCATCGCTATTGATCAGGGCGAAGGGGCGATTGGCGGGGGCTTCGGCGTAGGTGCGGAGGAAGGGGAGGGAGACGGATTTGCCTTTGATGGTGACGCTGAGAAGTTGGCCGACTTTTAGTTTACCCAACTCGGACCCGGGAATGTTTGTGAGAATGTTTCCATAGTGATCCACGTAGAGGATTTGTCCCTTGGCCTGATTTGCCATAACGGTTGCGGTGTTGCGAGGGAGGCGGAGAATCTTTTCGGCTTTGGGCCCGCAGGAGTCGAGGGGGGTGGAACCGACTAGGCGGGCGGCAGTGGGTCCAAAAATATCTCGGGCATGGAAGGTAGCGGAGGGGATGGAGGCGAGGCGGAGTTTCACGGGATCGAGAGTACGGGCTTCGGAGACGCCTTCGCGGGCGAGGACTTCGGTGAGGAGTCCATTATCGGGGGCGAGGTAGATGTGGCCAGCTTGGGTGCGGATGGCGAGGGCGGCTCGATTGGAGCCGACGCCTGGATCGACAACGGCGATGATGATGGTGCCTGAGGGAAGAGTGTGGGTTGATTTAGCGAGGAGGTAGGAGGCCGCGGGGATATCGAAGGCGGCGTTCTCGTGAGATAGGTCCATGATTTCAGCGGAGGGAGAGATCGTTTTGATGGCACCCTTGAGTTGGGCGACGTAGGGATCGGTCGATCCAAAATCGGTGAAAAGGGCGACGAGGTTGCTCACGCGTCCCGAAGGTTGGCACCCCGTGAGGACAGAGAGAAGGGCAAGAAGTAGAGGGAGGGTACGGTTCACAGATTATTTTTGGAGGAGGTGGAACTGGCGGCATTGATCAGATCCCAAAACTTTGGGTTCTCCGCGAGAAGTTCGTCTTCGGAAAGGGGCAGCTGGGAGCGGAAGGCGAAATCCTTGAGGGAGTTTTTGTGGAGGACGCGGTGGATGACAAGGCCGGGCTCGGTTTTTTCGAAATAGATGCGGTATTCCCCAGCGCGATAGCGGTAGAGGGTGCGGTCGGGCCGGCGGACGATGCCAAAACGGTCGGGATGTTTTTCGAGAAAGTCGGCGGTGAGGACGTCGAATTCCCGGAGGACCTCGACCTGAAGAGGGGTAGGGAGTTGGGTGATTTCGGACGAACTGGCAGGGGTGAAGATGATCTGGAAAGTGGCCATGTGAGAAGAAACCTTACGGGAGAGGGGGGGGTGAGGTCGAGACTGGAGGCGGTGGATTGAGCGTGCGTAGGGAGGGGAAAATCCTTAGAGCCAATAGGGTGAAAGTTCATCCAGCAGGTCGATTGATTGTGATGGGGTTGCCTGGGCCTGATTTGACCGATGGGTTGCGGGATCTGATTCGGAGAGTACAGCCTGGGGGGTTTATTTTCTTCACGCGGAATATGGCTGAGGCGAGTCAGTTTCACGGATTGGTGAAGGAGTGTGCGGAGTTGGTGCGGCATCCTACGATTATGACGGTGGATCAGGAGGGGGGGCGGGTGGCGCGGTTGGCGGTGATGGGGGAGAGGCCGGCCTCGGGGGAGGAGTTGGCGAGGGCTGGAAAGGAGGAGTGGTTTTACGAGCATGGGCAGTGGACGGGAAAAGTGATGAAGCTGGTGGGGCTGAATTTAAATCTGGCACCGGTTTTAGATTACGCGCCGAGGGCGAGGGCAGGGGTGGATAATTCGCTGGCAGGGCGCTGTTTTGGAGAGAACCCCAAGGAGGTGATACGCAGAGCAGGGGAGTTTTTACGGGGGATGCAGGAGGAGGGGGTCAAGGGAACGGGGAAGCATTTTCCTGGATATACTTTTTGCGGATTGGATCCGCACGGGGATCTGCCTTTGGTCGATCGAACCAGGGCAGAGATGGAGGAGGAGCTTTCGGTCTTTCGTGAAGTGGGGCAACGGTGCGATTCGATCATGGTGGGGCACGCGCAATTTCCTGCATGGGGAAAGAGTTCGGGGCCGGCGAGTTTGAATCGGGAAATTGTCACAGGTTTATTAAAAGAGACGCTGGGGTACAAGGGGTTGGTCATGACGGATGATTTGGAAATGGGAGCGATTGCCAATCGGTACGGCAGTGCGGAGGCGTCGAGGCAGGCGGTGCGGGCGGGGGAGGAGATTTTGCTGATTTGTCATAATCCAGCGTGTGTGGAAATCGCGCGAGATGCGTTGGCGGAAATGCCGGAGGGGGATTGGGCGGGCGCGGTGGAATCGGTGGAGAAGTTTGGACGAACCCTTTTCAAGCCATCGGAGCTTTTTGATGCGAAAGGGTGGAGGGAAGCGAATGAGGCCACGAAGGTTTTGAGAGAAAAAGTGAAGGGGATTTGACTCTAAGATGTCACAATAAACTTCGTGAAATTCCGCCCAGCGGGCCGATTGTTAAGAGATGAAGATGCTGAAAATACTAATGGGACGTCGGAATCAAAATGGGGCGGGCCTGCCGAAGGCTTTTATTTTCGAGATGCGGCTTTTGTTGGTGGGGATATTGCTGGTTACGCTTTTCCTGACGAGTTGGTTTTGGATGCAGAAGAAGGAACGGGAAAGTTATGTTTCCCAAACGATACAGAAATTCGAGACGGCTGCAGAAAATCCGAAAAGTAGAAACTGATTTTGTTCTGGCACGTCTCGCTGGTGCGGGACGGGCTCACGCGCGAAGGAGGTTTTAAAGTTGGAAGCTTAGGTAGGGGCGGCATCTCCGAGGCCGCCTAGCTGGGCGATTGAGCATACAAAAATGAGCGCAGGCGTTCTCGGAGAGACCGCCCTACCTGGGCTTGAGTTTTGATGTTTGAAATAACCCCGACGCGGGTCGGGGCGCAGCCGGCTAATTTCTAAAACCACTCTGGGGTTGGATCTACTGCGTTCCGCGATTGGGCCGCGGTTCTGGTTTTAAGCGATGATCTCGATTCGGGTGTTGATGGGGGTGAGGTCGTAGATTTCGATAACGTCGGTGTTTCGCAGGCAGATGCAGCCGGCGCTGGCGGGTTGGCCGATGAGGTCTTCGCGATTGGTACCGTGGATGTAGATGTAGCGTTCTTTGCTGGTGCGGTTGTGGGCCTCATCGCCGTCGAGCCAAAGAATGCGAGTGAGGACGAGGTTCTTTTCTTCGACGGGGTCGGTCGATTTCCAGATACGGCCGGTGGGCTTGCGTCCAACAAAGTGGGTGCCGGATTCGGCGTTGTCGCCGATCTTTTGGCAGATGCGGTGCCAGCCGAGGGGAGTTTTATTACTGTTGGGTTCGGAGCCTATCCCTTTTTTGGCGGTGGAGATAGGGAAAGAGCGGGAGACGGAGCCGTCGTCGGAAATGATGTCGAGTTTTTGAGCGGAGATGGAAACGCGGAGGTGAGACATTTGTTTTAGGTTAAAGTTGGACGAGATGGCTTAACGAGAAGTTTCTGGGGAGAGAACAAGAAGGATGGGGCCGGGGGTAATTTTCCACCAGTGGCCAGTGGAGGAGTGTTCGGTGGGTGTGGAGAAGTGGTAATGGTCGAGGCGGAGCCGGAGGTAGGTGGAGCCTGAGGGGTAGGGGGTGGAGGAGAGGAGGTGCCAAACTTCGGGAGAGCCTTGCTGGAGTTTCTCGAGGAAGGGGGTGAACCATCCTGGGAGTTGGCCTCGCTCGGCGGAGAGAGCGGCGAACCACATTTGCCAGTCGAGGCGGGGTTGGAAAGGGGCGATTTGGGGAGGGAGGCGATCGGCGGGGCCGGCTTTGTAGGGAAAAAGGATGGGATCCCAGCGGAGTCCGTCGGGACTGCGTTCGAGGGTGATTTCGGGGCGGCGAGTGGTCATGACGGCGAAGAGTCCGTAACCGGAGGTGAGGTGCCAAGGGGCGAAAGAGTTTTGCCATGGGGTGCTTGAGAAGCGGGGAAAAAGTTGGAGAGTGGAAAGAAAGATTGGAATAGCGAGAGAGAGTTGGAGGAGAGCGGCGAGGGAGGCGAGATGTTTCCATGGGACGGGGATCAAGGGAAGGGGGATGGTTTTTGGGCGAAGGGAGGAAGGGTAGAAGCGGTTTTCGATGAGAGGGAGGCAGAGGGCGACGGTGAGGAGATTAAAAAAGGCATAGTTTCCAGTGAGGGTGATGAGGAGCATGAGGGAGAGGACTCCGAGGGAGACGGTGAGGCGGGATTTGGCTTGGGGGAGGAGAAGTGCGAAGGGGAGAAGGAGTTCGATGAGCAGAGTGAAAAGGGTGGAGAGATGGAGAAGTGAAGTGGGGAGTTGATGGATGAACCACGAGAGGGGGTTGGGGATGGGTTGAGTTTCAAAGTGGTAAGTCATGGCGGATAGGTTGGGCCAAGTGGGGTCGCCGCTGAGGAGTTTGACGATGCCGGAGCTGAAGATGAGGCGGAAGAGGAGGAAGGTGAGTGCGAGTCGAATGAGGAGGGGTGGGATATCGCGACCGGGCGGGCGGGGTAGAAGTCCGGGTTTTTCAGCGAAGATGAGGAGGAAGCCGACTTCGAGGAGAAGGGTATCCCATTGGAAAGAGAGAAAATCTTGGCCGATATTGACAAAGGAGAGCCAGCAGAGCCATGCGAGGAGTGCGCCGAGGGGTCGAAGATAACCTGTGATGATTAAAATGGAGGCTACGATTCCGAGGAGGGCGATGAGTTGGAGGGAGAAATCGGAGGTGCCACAAAGCCAGGTGAAGGAGGGGAGCGAGAGGGGGGCGGAGTTTGGGCGGACAACTTCGGTGACACGAGAGAGTAGGTTTTGGGCGGGAAGAATGCCGTGCGGGCCGAGAAGGCCTGGGAGTTGAGGCAGGAGGGAGAGAAAAGCGAAGAGGTAGCTGAGGCCCGTGATGCGGGCGAAGAGCCAAAAGCCGAGGGAGTAGTTCATGGCAGGGATGCGTAGTGAATATGTTGGAGGGTACTTGGCGTCTGTAAACTCTTGTGAATACGGAGGGTTTCTGGATTGAGGGTGAGTGAAGGTGGAGGTGGAAAAATATATTTTCAAAAGACCGCAACTTTTTGCCTTGGGTCCAGTTTAATCCTCCATGAAGACAACCACACCAGATAATCGATGGAAACCCCAAGAGAAAGCAAACGTGAGCGCACCGAAGGGTGTGGCTCCCGCACAAGAGGAGAGAAGGGGGCCGGACTTGTCCGACCGTCTTCTCTCTTTTACGGCCAACTTACTTGGGTTGGCGGGAAGCTTGCCAGAGGATCGAGCGGGGGGTCACCTAGCGGAGCAGTTGCTCCGTGCGGGGACATCCGCTTACTTCCGCCATGGGGAAGCGGAGGGGTCACCTTCGGCGAAGGAGTTCACGGAGAAGTTCCGAGCGAGTCTGACAGAATTGCGGATCTCGCGCCGAGCTCTGCAGCTGTTGGAGAAGGCGGGAGTGCCCTGTGATGGGCAAGCGGTGCGTACCGCCTTGGAAGAGGTGGACATTCTGATCCGGATATTCTTTTCCAGCATCCGGACGTTGGAAAATAAAGCAGCCGTCTGAGGAACGGTTGCGCTGGGGATTGACTGGCCCGGCCCCGCAAGGGAATCCCGGGCTGGTCGCCCTCGGCATTGTCGCTGTGGGGGAAGCAGGGTAGGGTGGGGAAGGAAAAAGAAATGGGACAATTTGCTATTTCCATGCCCCAGTTGGGGGAGTCGATCGCGGAAGCGACGTTGCTTCGGTTGAAGGTGAAGCCTGGGGATGAGGTGAAAGCGGATCAGGAAGTGGCGGAGGTGGAGACAAGCAAAGCGGTGATGAGTATTACGACGAGCTATGGAGGGATCTGGAAGGCATGGAAAGCAAAGGAGGGGGTTAGTTATCCAGTGGGGTATGTTTTGGGACACATCGAAGTGGCGGGGAGAAGCGAGGAAAAGCCGGTGAAGAGGACGGTGAGTCCTCGTGGAAAAAAAGATGGGTCGGGCGAGGCCTTATCGAATGGGCATGCGGTGATTGAAAATGGGAATGGAAATGGCCGGGCGGTCTTGCCGACGGTTGAAGGATTGCCCGTACCAGCGAGGGCGGCGGGGGCGAGTTATCTGTCTCCGAGGATGAAGGCGCGGATTGAGGAGTTGGGGTTACATGCGGCGGATTTGGCGGGATTAGCGCCAAGCGGGGCAAAGGGTAGAGTGACGATTGAGGATTTTGAGCGATTTATTACTGATTTAGAAAAGCAGAAATTGACTCCGGCTTCGTCGATGCGGGTGGCGGTAGCGGATGCGATGCGCAGGAGCTGGACGCGGCCCTTGGCCACGGTGGGGAGATCCGCCCGGATGGATGCGTTGATGGCTCATCGGAAAAAGCATCCAGCGAAACCGGGGCCGACTCTTTATGCGGTTCGTGCTTTGGGGATGGCCCTAGGAGAAAATAGTTTGCCGGCGGGTAGGTTGGTGGGAAATCGGATTGTTCATCCTGGCTCGATTGATATTGGATTTGCGGTGGAGGCGGACGACGGGGTGCTGGTGCCCGTTTTACGGAAAGTGGATCAGACTACCTTGGATAAGTTAATCGGGCTTTATGCGGAGCGAATGGTGCAAGCCAAGGCGCGCAAGTTGCCAGGGGAGGCGGCGGGCGGTTCGGTGGCGGTGGTGACGAATTATGGGACCTTTGGGTTGGAGTGGGCCACGCCCATCCCCTTGCCTGAGCAGAGTTTGGTCTTGGGGTTGGGTGCGGCGAAGGTGGTGCCAGTTTGGGATGAGGCGACAAAATCTTTTCAGCCAGTGAGGCAAGCTCCTTTGACTTTAAGTTTTGATCATCGGGTGATCGACGGCGGGGCGGCGGGACGACTGCTGGCGCGGGTGGCGGAACTTTTAGAAAATCCGGAAAAGTTGTAAAAAAGACTGCGTTGGATTGGATCTTTTCCAGCAGTTGCGGGACGCGCTCACGCGCGCAAAGCTCGGAAAGGGGAGAGGGGAGAGGGGAGGGCATTCGCTCAGTCGGAACCATGGCTGGAAGCTGTTTTGCTGGGCGTACTGAATTCCTTGATAGCTTGGAAATAAGGCGTATCCAAGAGGACGTCGCCCATGTATTAAAGTATTGTACAACAGATACTTGTAAAAAAACAATTCCTAAAAAAACGGGTAGATATTCAGAGCTTTAGTGCTATAATTTACGTTCAATGATGGATCAAGGCATTAAAAAAGCCCTTCTGGTTGTTCTTGCTCTCACGACTATGGGAGAGGGTTCGATTTTTGGAGCCTCTAGCATGGTCGTGACCTATGAGGTTGCCGGAGTCATGAGCTCACCTGTATTGAGCAGTTACACTTATGATTTCAATTCAATTGGAACGGGGAGCAAATCCAACATGAGCTGGACCGGGTGGGGTGGCACGGGAACCTTTAGCAGCGTGAAGGTGAATCCGCCTGACCAATATGGCGGAGCCAACAACTCGAATTATGCGTTTTCCAGTGACAGCACGCAGACGACTTTGGTTTTAAGCACGAGGGTTTCTTATTTCGGCATGTGGTGGTCGGCTGGAGATTCTGGAAATATTTTGGATTTTTATAGTGGAGCGACGAAAATCTTCACTTTTACGTCATCGGTTTTGGATGGCCTGAGTGCCAGCTATAACGGAAATCCCAACAGTGCGTTTCGTGGGCAAAATAGCGCCCAAAAGTACGCCTATATCAATTTCTTTGTGCAGAGCGGCGAGCAAATCGACAAAGTCATTGCACGGGGTTCCAACTTTGAGTCCGACAACTGGACGTTGCGGGATCCCGCCTATGGCCTCGTTGTCGGGGATGGAGCGACTCTACCCGGAACGGCGGTGGCCCAGTACAACGTGAATGATGCCGGCTCTCAAACCACCGTCACGGATGTGTCGCAGATCAATAATACATCGGTTCCGGAACCGTCTTCACTTTCTCTGATCGCTTTGGGCTTGGGAAGTTTGTTGGCTTTGAGGCGTTGCCGCAAAGTTTGATTTGCATCTGCCTTGAGAGCGACCTGGGTTTTGGGTTCTGGGGTTTGAAGATTTAGTGCGGGGTGTAGCGGAGAAGGCGGAGGGCGTTGGCGGTGAGGACAAGCCAGAAAAAGGGGAACGGTAATTAGGAATAAGTATCTTTTTATTAGTAACTTGCCAATTATGAAATGAGTTAGTTTTTGGGATCTAGTAATTTAAATAAAGCGTGGTATAATTAAGATATAAAGGGAAAATGAAATCTTCTTTATCTGTATTTTTGCGGGGAATTATTCTGTGGGCGGCTCTTGGCTTGGTTGGTTTACCAGGCAAAAGTTTTGGTCAGGTCCTCGTGAGTTTTGGCTTCACGGGCGCTGAACAGACGTGGGTTGTGCCTAGCGGGATCAACAGCATCCGAATTGATGCTGGGGGCGGTGGAGGTGGGGGAGGACTTAGTAAACTCGGAAGTGGAGGGGGGGGTGCGACGTCCATTTTTTATCGGCTAGGATCTGGAGACACTCTGTGGGTGGTGGCCGGAGGGGGTGGGGGCGGAGGAGGCAAGGGCAACACAGTTTCTCAGCCGACGTACGGTGGAAACGGCGGGAGTGCGGCGTTTTCCATGTCGGGATACGGCGGGGCAGGAACGGAGGGAGCGGACGGCGGAGGCAGGGATGGGACCTACTCGGGAGGGGGCGGACCCGGGGGGTCCGGAGGAGATCCTAGCAGCGGGTCAGGTTTGGGAGGCGGCAAAGGTGGAAGCTTGCTATACGAGGCATATCATACGGACGGATCGACTTACCCTGCGGTCTTAAGTGGAGGATACGGTTTTTCCTCTGGTGATATCGGAGAGGATGCTCAGTACTTAGGCCCGGTAGATGGCGGCCTATCTGGCGGAGGGGGTGGTGGGTACGGGGCGGGAGGGGGAGGTTATTCCGGATCGGGCTACACGGGGGGTGGGGGGGGGTGGCGGGGCAGGAGGCAGTTATAGCCTGGCAGCGGACGGTGCTTTTTCCCCAGGGGGAGGTGTAGGTGGTGGCGGACAATCACTAGGTGGTAATGGTGGAAACGGTGCCTTAGTTGGGGGAACTTTTGCGGTGAATGCTGGAGATCAGTTGTCCATCTATGTGGGTGGGGGCGGGGAATCCTTGGGTAGCTCCGGCGGCAATGGTTGGGTGACTTTGAGTGTGCCGGAGCCCGGCAGCGCAAATCTATTGCTTCTTGGATTGGCAGCCGTACTAGCAAGAGCTAGGCGCTTCAGGAGGTAGGATTTAGGAGATATCAGATAGGAATGCGGCGCGGATCAGGTGGAAGAAAACCCTGAGGTGACCCTCCTTCGCGACAAAACCCTTTCGGGGCGTCGCTTCGGAGGGCAAGGCTTCGGGGTTTTTTGTTTTTAACTGAAAAATTAGGTAGGGCGGCGTGTCACTGCGCCGCATCATTGGAAGTTGATCGGCTTCGAAAATACAGCGAGGCGGCCGGCGGAGAGGCCGCCCTAACGAGGCGCAAACCGAAGAAGCCTTAGCGCATTTCCGGTAAGAAGAAGGCTGGAGAAGGCCATCGAGGTGGCGGCCCAGGTGGGGGAGAGGGCCCAACCGGTCGAGGAAAGAAAAAGGCCTGCGGCGGCGGGGAGGGCGAGGGCGTTGTAGGCGAAGGCTAAAAAAAGATTCTGGCGAATGACTTGGATAGTGGCTCGGCCGATGAGGAACGCGCGAGCGATGCCTGCGATATCCCCTTTTAGGACGACGACGGCGGCGGCTTCTTTTGCGGCGTCGGTGCCTGAGCCCAATGAAATTCCGAGATCGGCAGAGGCGAGTGCGAGTGTGTCGTTAGTGCCGTCGCCTGCCATGGCGACGAGGCCGGAAACGGTGCCGACGAGGGAGGAGACGCGGGCGGCTTTGGCTTCGGGTTTGACGCCTGCTTGGACGCGGGTGATGCCGAGCTGGGTGGCGACGAGGCGAGCGGCTTCGGGTTGATCGCCAGTGAGGAGTTCGAGATCGATGCCGAGATTTCGTAAGGATTGGATGGCGGCAGGGGTGGTGGAGCGGATGGGATCGGCCATATCAAAGCGGGCAAGGCAACGATTTCCCTCTGCCACCCAGACGGCAGGACCTGCTATGCCAGAATTTGCGGAACGGAGGGTTTGGGGAATATTCACTTTTTTCTGCTCGAGAAAAGAGAGCTGTCCGAGCAGAAGTTCTCGGTTTTTAGTTTTGCCAGCGATGCCTTGGCCTGGGGTGTCTTGAATGTCGGAAATATTTTCCAAAGTGAGATTCTTTGTTTGGGCGTCTTTGACGATAGCTTTGGATAAAGGATGGAGGCTGGAGGTGGCCAGGGAGGCTGCGAGGGTAAGAGCTGACGTTTCGGAAATCCCTTCGGCGGTAGTGATATGGGTGACTGCGGGGTTGCCTTCGGTGAGGGTTCCGGTTTTGTCGACGATGAGGAGTTTGACTCGAGAAAGTTTTTCGAGGGAGGAGGGGTTGCGGATGAGGACGCCGAGGCGGGCGGCGCGGGAGAGACCGCAGGCGGTGGCCACGGGGGCGGCGAGACCGAGGGCGCAGGGGCAGGCAGCGATGAGGACGGCGACGGCGCGGTTGATGGCGGTGCCGATTGTTTCTCCGGCGAGGATCCATCCGACGGCGGTGGCGAGAGCGAGGAGGAGGACGAGTGGGGTGAAGAGGGCGGCGATTTTATCGGCGAGGCGCTGGAAGGGCGGGGGATTTTGTTTGGCCTCGTCGACGAGTTGGGAGAGGCGGGCGACGAGAGATTGGTTGCCGGCCTTTTCGGCGAGGATGACGAGTCGGCCTCCGGAGAGGAGAGTGCCACCGAGGACGGAGTCGCCTGGGAATTTTTCGATGGGGAGAGGTTCGCCAGTGAGGATGGATTCCTCGACGGAGGAGTGGCCTTCGAGGATTTTTCCGTCGGTGGGAATAGTTTCGCCTGGGAGGACGAGGAGGTGTTGGCCGGGTTGGATATCGGCCCAGGGAATAATTTTTTCTGTTGTTCCGTTGAGGAGGCGTGCGGTGGGAGGGGTGAGGGTGAGGAGATTTTTCAGGGAGTGGGCGAGTTTATTTTCGGAGTACTGTTCGAGCCATTGGCCTGCGAGGACGAGAGTGGTGATGGCGGCGGCGGCATCGAAAAATAGAGAATTGTGAGAGAGGGGCAGGAAAAGGGTGGTGAAGAGGCTGTAGAGGTAGGCGGTGAGAATGCCGCTACCGAGGAGGGTAAACATATTGGGGTTGAGATGTTTGAGGCTAAGGGAGAAGGATTTGAGGAGTGGGGAGCCGATCCAAAGGACGACGATACTAGATATAAGTACCTCAAGGGCAGAGCGATAAGGAATATTCAGATGACCAGAAGAAAGGAAGTGTAGGGGGATAGAGAGGAGGAGGGAGAGGAGGGATAATTTTCCGTAGGGGGTGGGGTGGGATGGGGTGGGGTGGCAGCAGTGGGGGCTATCTTTTTGGGGTGGGTGAGCGTGGTGGGAGTGGTCCATGGGCAAATATGGGTAGGGAGAATGGGATAGCAAAAAATAAATAAATTTATTTGAAATAGATGTTGACCGAACCGTGTGGGGGCGTATGTTTTGTATCCCCTTAATTTCAGTTCTGAATTTTTTTTGGATCTGTGGGGAACCAGTTCTTTACCAACGTGGTGTTCTTTTGTCTGGATACGGACAAAGGGATACAATCGACAGCAGTAGTTCAAAGGAAGATTGAATTGTGCGGGTTACCGTTCTCGCTCGGGTTGACAGCCTGAGGTGAGAATGCCGGTTCGGGTGCAAGCTCGAAGCGGAGGTGGTGACCAAAACATTTTGTCGGCCAATAATATATTGGCCAGAATTTAAGGCCTTTTTTCTTGGGGCAACCTGGGGAGATTGGCTCATATTCTCTATTGGAGAGTTTGATTCTGGCTCAGAACGAACGCTGGCGGCGTGGATAAGACATGCAAGTCGAACGCGATTTTCTCGGTTAGCAATAACTGAGGAAATTGAGTGGCGAATGGGTGCGTAACACGTGGGAATTTATCCGGAAGTGGGGGATAGCTCGTCGAAAGGCGAATTAATACCGCATATGCCTGTAAGGGCAAAGTGGGGGACCGCAAGGCCTCACGCTATCGGAGGAGCCCGCGCCCTATCAGCTAGTTGGTGAGGTAATGGCTCACCAAGGCTTAGACGGGTAGCTGGTCTGAGAGGACGACCAGCCACACTGGAACTGAGACACGGTCCAGACACCTACGGGTGGCAGCAGTCGAGGATTTTTCTCAATGGGGGCAACCCTGAAGGAGCGACGCCGCGTGGAGGATGAAGGGCTTCGGCTCGTAAACTCCTGTCACCGACGAACAAGACATCCGGATTAATAACTCGGATGTTTGATGGTAGTCGGAGAGGAAGGGGCGGCTAACTCTGTGCCAGCAGCCGCGGTGATACAGAGGCCCCAAGCGTTGTTCGGATTTACTGGGCGTAAAGGGTGTGTAGGGGGTTAGGTTAGTCTGACGTGAAATACCGTTGCTCAACAACGGAACTGCGTCGGATACTGCCTAGCTAGAGGTTCGGAGATGAGGGCGGAATTCTCGGTGTAGCGGTGAAATGCGTAGATATCGAGAGGAACGCCGATGGCGAAAGCAGCCCTCAAGACGAAATCTGACCCTGAAACACGAAGGCCAGGGGAGCAAACGGGATTAGATACCCCGGTAGTCCTGGCAGTAAACGGTGCTCATTAGATGTAGGCGGATTCGACCCCGCCTGTGTCGAACCTAACGGATTAAATGAGCCGCCTGGGAAGTACGGTCGCAAGATTAAAACTCAAAGAAATTGACGGGGGCCCGCACAAGCGGTGGAGTATGTGGCTTAATTCGATGCAACGCGAAGAACCTTACCTGGCCTTGACATGCATTTCTAAGTTGGTGAAAGCCAGCGAGTGT
>CAJBOM010000148.1 GCA_903956835.1 uncultured Verrucomicrobiota bacterium | reverse complement strand
GAGGCTGGCCGTTGAAGCCGATGCCGCAGACACTGCCTTCTTTGCGAAGGACGGCGCAACCGACTTTGTGATAGCGGTCGGAGCTGGTGGGGGCGGTGGCCTCAGCGAGGCGTAGCGCGAGTTGGATCCATTTATCTTTCATGGGATTTTTTATTTTTGAGCCGCGTGGAGGCGGTGGAGGATGCGATGAAAGACAGGGGCAAGAATAATAGCGAATAGGGCGATGAGGATGAGGCCACAGAAGAGGGCATAGCCTGCGGAGAAGAGTTTGGCGGCGGTGGAGGGGAGTTCGAAACCGTAGACGGGGCCCATACCGCCCATGAGCATAGAGGATTCGACGATGGCATTGGCCCATGGGAGGCCACCGATTTCGTGATATCCGAGGACGCCGGCTGCGAGAGTGATGGTGAGAAGAATGATGGCCATGCCAAAATGTTGGAGAAGGCGGAGAAGAAATACGGGGTGGGTGGCGAGGGGTTGGCGGTGGTGTTCGTAGGGGAGGAGGGAGTAGGGCATAGGAAAGTGGTAGCGGGGAAAAGGGGGGGAGAGAAGTCGGAGGTGAGTGGGATTGGGAAGAAGTTGGGCGGAGCTGGATTCGAACCAGCGAAGGCGTAAGCCAGCAGATTTACAGTCTGCCCCGTTTGGCCACTTCGGTATCCGCCCGAATTGGAAAGCATCGCAAAAAATGAGGATGGGGTCAAAAGGGAACCCCTGAGAATAAAAAGTTGGTTTGGGATGAGGGGGTGGTTCAGGGTGGAGGCATGAGGCAATATTTTCGGCAGATGGGCCGACTTGGGTTGGTGCTGGGCGGGTGGGTTTTGCTGGGGGGGACGGGATGGGGGGAGGAGAAGATGGATCGGACGAAGGCGTTGGCCGAGTTAACTGCGTTGGTGGCCAAGAATGAGAAGATGACGCGGGAGGTTTTGAGTAAAGCGGCGCGAGATTTGGCGGAAGCGGGGCAGGAGCGGATCAAGGCGGTGCAGGTTTATTTGGAGAGTTATCGGAATGTGGAATTTGGGCGGACGCAGGATGGGGATACACGTTTTGGCGATTGGCGAGTGCAGGAGAGGGAGATGATTTCTTCGTTAGCTTTTGGTGAGAGCGTTCAGTTGCAGGTGCGCTATGTGGCGCTGGTTTGCCGGGAGGCTTTGGGTGAGAAGGAGAGACCGACGGCGGCGGAGTGGTTGGCCTACTACTATGATTTAACAAAGCCGGAGAACTCCACGGAGGTAGAAGAGGCGGTGGTTGCCCCACCAGCGGGGGCTCAGAGCAAGGGGAAGAAGAGATCGGAGGCTTTGAAAAAGCAGAGCACAGGAATGTTTGATCAATCGGCGAAGCAGAGTCCACTGGTGCGGGATCGGCAGATTGGTGGTTTCTTGGAAGGGGTGCCGGCGGCGGAGGTGGCGGCTGGGAATGAGGCGGCGATTTTTAAGAAAGTTTTACGACCGCGCTTGTTGGAGGAAAAAAATAAGGAGCTGTTGCGGTTATGGGATCAGCGAATTGCGCGGATGGATGGGGCGGTGGAGAAGAAGGTGAAGACATTGGGGGCGGACGATTATAAGATATTAAAGAGGCCTGAGCTTTTGTGGGAGAGGGCGTCGGATCAGGAGGCGTTGGGGGAGAACGAGGCGGCGTGGGCGCAGAAGATGGAGATTTTGCGAACGTGTCCGTATCATCCGAAGTTGGAGGAGTGGGTGAAGGAGTTGCGTGGGAGTTTGGAGAGGGGTTCCTCAGGATTGCCCGAGAAGACGCCTTGAGGTAGGGTTGCCTTTCAAGCGCTGTTAGCTCAACTGGATAGAGCACCTGACTACGAATCAGGAGGTTAGAGGTTCAAATCCTCTACGGCGCAGATGGTTTGCGGCTGTAGTTCAATGGTAGAACGCTAGCCTTCCAAGCTAGACACGAGGGTTCGATTCCCTCCAGCCGCACCATTAATGGACAGAGACTTACAGATGAAGTGCTACCAGAGTGCTACTTTGCATTTAACGTGTCTCGCATATAGGGCACCACTTCCTATGCTTTAATAAGTAGAAGGGCTGTCGTTTAAAAAAGTGACCTTTTTGACACCGCCAAGGGGCAATTGTATGTCCGTTCTGCCTTTTTGTTAACAGGCACTTTCCCTTCCTTGCTTGTGCATACGACATCCAATTATAAAGAGTCGCATTTCGCCTACATTCTGGACACCACAACCCCTCTTTAAGTAGATATGTAGGGCGGTGATAAAAAATGTGGCCGCGCTTGCACTTCCACGGCGCTTTCTTTCTACCGCTTTGCCATTTCTTGAGAAGAAGATGCCCATCATTTCGCTGCGCGTATTTTTTCCATTTTGCGAACTCTTGCTTTCCAAACCTTCTTTCGCGCGATTCCATAACACCTTCGGAGTAGCGGTTTGGAGAGCATTGTGGGCATCGCCAAAATTTATCCCTCATCATTTTGTTGGGTGGCCTTCTAAAGATTGTTCCACACTTGCACTTCCATGGGGCAGGAAGTAAGCCATTTTGCCACTTCTTTAAGAGCAGCTTCCCTTGGTGCTTTTTTGCAAAGTCTCTCCAATTTTTGAGACTACTTTCGGCAACTCGTCTCTCACCCACCTCTTTAGCTACCTTGGCTCTCCGTTTGGCCCAACAATGAGGGCACCAAGAAATATTTCGGTCGATGTTTCCTGCAGATGTGAGCCATCGATGCCCTTTAGCGCATTCGAATTCGTGCCTTTGAACTATACCCAAATACACCTTAGATATGAGCCTTCCACCTTTTGCTTCGGCTGCTTTTTTGATTCGGTCATAAATGTTCGAGTTCCAAGCGTAGTCGTGTTTTATTTCTTTCGACCAGAATCCTGTCGGCAATCTGCGTCTCCTTTTCTTTATTTGAGCAGCAACTACATCTCGGATCTTATCGACTGGTGTTATTGAGGGAACCTCAGGAACTGTTACCAGCAGTATCCCCCTCTTTTTACAGGCGGCCTTTTTGTATTTGTCCCCAGCTCTTATATTCAAATAGCCTCGGTGGCTTGCCTTAAAGCCCGGCCGATAGTGCTGGTAGCCTTGATGCTCAAAAGCGAGTTTCAGTCTTTCATTATACCCGTCAAGTTGGCGTCGAGTCCCCTTGAAGTTTAGCCAATCTGGCCAGCTGCTTGGAAATGGAGCAGAAAAGACCTGTTCAAAAACGGATCGTACTATTCGTTCTCCTCTTCCCGATGAGCAAGTGCGGCACCATCTGCCGTTAATTACATTATTTATTTTAGCTAAAAATACATGGCCTTGTCTGCATTTCCACTTTGCATACGAACTTGAATTCTTCGGGGCTTTTCTGGTTAAGAGGAAGCCCCCTCTTTCTTTTGCTATTGCAGCATATTTCTTAAGCGCATTTTTCGTCCTAAATCTTTTTGAGAGCTTTTCATACCTGCATTCTGGGCACCACCTTCCACTTTTTATGTTTGTTGGCTTTGCTTCCCATACATGTCCTTTTCTACATTTCCACTCAAGATGGGTATGAGATCCTTGATAAAATTTCGATAGGCATCGCCCTCCTTGCCTAAATGCAATGGTCTGGAGTTCTTTTAGAGATGGCAGCCTACTTTTCCACGAGTCACTTAATCTGCATCTCTTGCACCAATGCTTTGAGCTGACGAGATTATATGCGCTGGTTTTCCAGATATGCCCATCCGCGCACCTTACTTTAATTCCGGATGGTCGAGGGCCAGTGAAGTCTTTTAGAGAAGAAAGTAACTTGCCCTTTTTTCTTAAAACCACCGTTTTGGCTTTAATAAACCATTGTTTCTTTAATTGGGCGTTCATTCTCTTTGATTAGAGTTCAGGGCAACCAAAATGCAGGGCCATAGTTACGCAATTGTGCCTATCAAACAGGATAGAACAAACACGGCGTACTATGGTCACCTGCACCTGATCTCCTTTTTAAGCCAATTATAGGACAGCCAAATTGCCCCAATCCTCTCCCATGACCCAGCGTAGGGCACATATCTTGCCATACAGCTCACCAAAATCATGGTCTGACAAGGGCTCAATATTCGAATGTCTCTTGGCTATTTCTGCTGCACCTTCCCATCCGCGTTGTTGCTTTGGGTCAACTTTCCGAGATAGGCAGCGGTACATGAATCGATAAAACCAAGCCAGTTCACTGAACTTTTGTTCGGCGTCTCGGATCTCTTGTTTGCTTCGTATCTTCATAGTTTACCTCCTTTCGTTGTTAAAAATAATAGGCTGGGTGAGGGGAAACACATCAGGGCTACCACCTCCCAATGTCAGGCTTTTTAAAGTTCCGCCCCCACCCAGTCCTTGCCTCATAGTTCCTCGTAAATCTCTTCACGGCGCACCCATTTGAGTGCGTTGCTTATTCCTTCCATCCTGCCGAGGTCGTAGTCCGTGAATCCTCTGAATTCCCCGTACTTTTCCTCGATCTCGGCTGCAAGGGCCTTCTTCTTAAGGTCGACTGATTTCTTGGCCTCTACTTTGCGAGTGATGTAATAGCGATGAAGGCATTTCAGTTCGTGTTGTTTCTTCAATACCGCATCGATTTCTTCATTTTCTCTAAAGTTCATATTTCACCTCCTTCCCATTGGTCATATCCCTCTGTTTGGTCAAATTCCTCACAAGTGACGCATGAGATCGGATAGGGAAGGTTCTTCTTCGCCATCGTATTGAGTGCTGTAGCAGCACAATCGGTCACAGCGTACTGGTAGGAATACTCGTTCTTCCCAGCGATATAATAGACCCGCAGACCCGTGGCAGTTGGTAGGTACTTGCGTAACTCACCAAGCATGTACTGAAAGACAGGGCCT
>CAJBOM010000147.1 GCA_903956835.1 uncultured Verrucomicrobiota bacterium | reverse complement strand
GCTCCCGCCGATCGCACCGGCCACAAAGTTTGCCAGGTCGCTCGTGATTTCGGACTCCTGACCCGTCCTATTGGCGACGTTTTAGTTCTGATGCCGCCATACTGCACCACGGACAACGAACTAGAAAAGATGGTGGATGCACTTCTTCTTGCCCTGAATAAAGTGATTCCAACATGAAAGGCATCTTCATTACAGGAACGGATACGGGAGTGGGTAAAACTTTTTTCACAGCCCTTTTAACAAAAGCGCTCCGAGAACAGGGAATTTCCGCAATCCCCCTCAAGCCTATTTCTTGTGGAGATCGCGAGGATGCCCTTCGCCTCGCCGAGGCGTCTAACGGCGCAATTTCTCCCATAGAGATAAATCCTATCCATTTCGCAGCACCGCTCTCCCCTTACGCCGCCTCCATTCTTGAGGTTCGCCCATTCCCTTGGGCCATCCTTCGCGAGCGAATGCAAAAACTAGCCTCCAACTATTCAGGACCATTCCTCGTGGAAGGAGTTGGCGGGTGGCGAGTTCCTTTCGATCGATCCAGCGGAATACGCGAGTGGGCACAAGAACTTGCCCTACCTGTACTTCTCGTAGCGCGAGCCACCCTAGGGACTCTTAACCATACTCTCCTGACTGTGGACTCAATTCGCCAGGCGAAGCTTCCACTACTTGGAATTATTCTCAACCTTCATCAAGCCCCAGACGACCTGGCCACCCGCACCAATCCTGCCCTCCTCGAAGAACTTACCGGTCTCCCGCTACTCCAACTCCCCGCCTCCGTCCCCAAACTTTCATCCCCTCTTCTCCCTTGGCTCATCCCTTCCTAATATCTCTTCTTCAATTGAATAAAACTCAGACCGAGACCGACCAACGCGGATCCACGTCGCACTCCCAGTCGGAAGATACTCCATCCAAAGCTCGGCGTGCCGTCACCGCCGCAACCATCGAAGCATTATCTGTGTTCCATCCTGCTAAAGCTTGGCGCAGTTTGACCCCCGACTTTTGCGCAACCAACTCCAAGGCTCGTAGCAGACCGCGATTGGCACTCACCCCACCACTCACCGTTAAAAGTTTTCTATCAGTCTTTTCGAAAGCTCGCTCGCACCGATCCGCCACCGACTCCTCAATCGCCGCCTGAACTTCCGCACAGAAGTCCGCCCTTGCTTGACCAGGCAAAGCCATATCAGGGTTTTTAGCTAGCAATAATCGGGCGGCATTTTTAAGCCCACTGAAACTAAAGTCACATCCCTCACTTCCCTTCATCGGGCGAGGAAGTAGATAGCGACCCGCCTTCCCCTCTCTTGATTCTATCTCCATCGCGGGACCTCCCGGATAACCCAACCCCACCATTCGTGCCAACTTATCAAAAGCCTCCCCCGCCGCATCGTCACGCGTCGTACCCAAAATCTTCCGCTCCGTGGGACTCGCCGCATCTATCAGCAAGGTATGACCCCCACTGACGATCAACGACAAATGAGGGTACTCAGGCCATAATCCTGCGGAAACAAAGGGACTGAAAAGATGTCCTTCCAAATGATTGATCGCGTGAAAGGGACAGTTTTCCGCGTACGCCAAACCCTTGCCGAAAGATAATCCCACCAGCAATGCAGGGGCTAATCCAGGTCCAGCCGTTGCCCCCACCACTTGAAAACCTGAACGCCCAATCTTACCTCTCACTTCGGCCGTGATCTTAGGCAGGAGTTCCAGATGTTGCCGTGCCGTAAGCTCAGGAATAATTCCGCCTAATCGAGCATGCTCCTCTGGCCTGGTAGCCAGTGATTCCCCCAACAAACGACAGCCTTGCGCGTCGGCTTCGACGACGGCCACCGCCGTCTCATCGCACGATGTTTCAATCCCTAAAGCACAAATCGTCTCCACGGCATTTTAGGGATTGGGATAGGATCGGCGGGCCACCACTTTCCACCCACGTAGTAGATCCACCGCCCGATCCAAGGGCTCGTCCTGAATCTCGACCACAGGCGATCCGCTCTTCTGTAAACCTGGACTTCTCTGCCGATAAATACTTTGTTCCTCCCCACGAGTTAATCGAGCCGTAATGTCAGGTTCAATTCCCACTCCGTGAATCTTTTTTCTCGAAGGGGTGGTGTAGTGCGCTGTCGTCAAGCGTACCCCCACATCGGGTGTCACGCTGAGATCCAAACGCTGCACCGTCTGGACCGAACCCTTTCCAAAGGTTGTCTCCCCCACAATCACTGCTTTTCCCAAATCCTGCAGTGCACCCGCCACGATTTCCGCTGCACTCGCCGTATTCCCATTTACTAAAACTACCGTCGGCAATTTAATTCTCCGCGTGCAGGCTCGGGAAAGATACTCCACCCGCTCTGCCGTTGCTTTTCGACCTTCGGTTGCCACCACTAAAGTGTCCTTGGGCACAAACCGACTTACCACCTCCACAGCCGCATCGACTAGGCCGCCCGGATTATCTCTCAGGTCGAGAATAAGGGCGACCGCCCCTTGGGCTTCCAACCGCGACAAAGCAGCGTCAAACTCATGGCCTGTCTTCTCCCCAAATTGAGTAACTCTTAAATAGCCGATTTTTTCGCCCCGCGTCGTACTTTCAGAAAGCAGACCTACATCGGTAATTGTGGGCACTTGAATCATTTCGCGAACAACTGCAAATTCCATCGTCTTCGTTTCCGAAGGGCGATAGACGGTTAACTTTACTACGCCTCCAGGCCGACCTCTTAACTTCCGAATCGCCTCTCCTAGGGTGAGTTTCTGCGTGCCCGCCCCATCAATTTTAACGATTCGATCCCCTGGTAGAAGACCCGCACGGTAGGCTGGACCCCCCTCAATCGGCACATTGATCGTCAGCTGGTTTTCGAGCAGCCCGATTGAAATACCCAGCCCACCAAACTGTCCCTCCGTCTCCGTCCGAATCAGTTTATAGTTTTCTGGATCAAGGAACTGGCTATGCGGATCCAGCGACGACAGCAGCCCCCGGAGAGCCGCATAGGTCATCTTGTCGTAATCGGCCTTTTCGATATCCAAGTACTCGTCCCGTATTAACTCCACTACGTTGGCAAAAAGCAGCGCACTGCGATACCGCCCCTCTTCAGGTTGGGTAGCCGAGTTGGTTTTAGTGCCTTCCGGTGCCGCCCAGGCCGAAGCCACAATCCAAAATAAGCCCGCCCATCCGTATCGATACAACGAAATCACGCTCGTCCTGGACTATTCAGATTTGCCTGAAACCACTGAATCGTTTCACGAAGCCCATCCTCTAGCAAAATCTTTGGTTCCCAACCAAGCACCTTCTTGGCGCGAGCGATATCGGGCTGTCTCTGTTGGGGATCATCCACCGGGAGCGGTTTTTTAACGATAGAGCTTTGACTTCCCGTCAGTCGGCGGATTCTCTCAGCGAATTCCATGATGGTCAGCTCTACGGGATTTCCGATATTTACTGGTTCATGAAAGTC
>CAJBOM010000146.1 GCA_903956835.1 uncultured Verrucomicrobiota bacterium | reverse complement strand
TCTATCCGATTCACTTCGGTCGTTGGATCCTCTGAATTGCGGTTGCTTTCCCCGTCTCCTCATCCACATCAATCACCACCCCGTCCAACTGCACTCCCGCCGTCGCCAAATGCATCTTCACTGGCATCAAGGTCCTAAACCGATCGATGATAAAACCCTTCTCCCGCCCAATCACCGAATCGTGTGCCCCACAAAACCCCACATCCGTAATGTAAGCCGTCCCCCCCGCCAACACCTTCTCATCCGCTGTCTGCACATGGGTATGCGTGCCCACCACCGCCGAGACCTTCCCGTCAAAGGCGTGCCCAAAGGCAATTTTCTCCGAAGTCGTCTCCGCATGAAAATCCACCAAGATCACCTTTGTCTCTTTCCGCAGCTCTTCCAAAATCGGATCCATCATCAGAAAAGGATTATCCACATTCGCCTTCATAAAGGTTCGACCCATCGCATTGACCACCCCCAGCTTCTTGCCATTTCCCGTCACCACAATCGACCCCTTTCCTGGGCAAGTGCTAGGGAAATTAAACGGCCGAATCAACCGCGGCTCCTCCGCAAAGAAACCCATAATCTCCCTCTGATCCCAGCAGTGATCCCCCAAAGTAATCACATCTACCTTCGCCCGAAAAATATCGTAGGCCAGCTTCGGCGTAATTCCGTTTCCCCCTGCCACATTCTCCCCGTTCACCACGATGAAATCTGGGGCAAACTCCTCAATCAATCGTGGCATCCCGTCCCGCACCGCCTCACGGCCGTACTCCGCCACCACATCACCCAGAAAAAGAATTCTCATCCCCAAACCCTACCCCTTTCCCCCCTTTCGACCAATCTCCAAACATTCCCATCGCACCCTTTTTGCTCCAAGCTTGCTCCATGCCGAATCCTTTCCTTATCTCTCAACCAGGACCTCTTCTCGAACAGATGTTCTCCGCTTGGCCCAATGAGAAAAAGAAGCAGATCCGTACCTGGCTTAAATTCCAAGCCGTCACCGTCAACGGCCGACCCGTCTCCCAGTTCAATCACCCTCTCGCCATCGGCGATACCGTCTCCATTCGCTCCGACCGCTTCGCCATTCCAAAAACTACCCTTCCCTCTGGCATTAAAATATTCTTCGAGGACGCCTCCCTCCTCGTCATCGAGAAGCCCACCAACCTCCTCAGTATCGCCAGCGAAGCCGAACCCGAAAAAACCGCCTACTTCCAACTCACCGATTATCTTCGTCAATCTCACACCCGATCGAAAGAACGCGTCTGGATCGTCCATCGACTCGACCGGGAAACCTCCGGCTTGATGGTTTTTGCTAAAACCCCTGAAGCTAAAGAGGCCCTACAGAGGAGCTGGGATACCTTCGAAAAAAAGTACGAAGCGGTCGTCGAAGGTATTCTCCCTCAAGAAGCCGGCACCTTCGAATCCGATCTCGACGAATCCAATCCCTTTAAGGTCTTTATCCGCCCTGCCTCATCTCTCACCCGTCACGCCGTCACCCACTACCGGCTTCTCAAGAAAAACCGCCACCGCTCGCTCGTCGAACTCACCCTCGAAACTGGACGCCGCCATCAACTCCGCGTTCAACTCTCTGCCGTCGGTTGCCCAATTGTTGGTGATGAAAAATATGGAGCGAAAACCGATCCCGCAAAACGCCTCGGCCTCCACTCCTGCTTTCTGCGCTTCCCCCATCCCCTCAGTAAACAAGAACTTCTCTTTACCTGCCCGCTTCCAAAAGCTTTAGCGAAGTTAGTTTCCTAACCTAGTCGTTCGCGGATAACGCATACCGAGTCACCCGCGTCCGCAATGCCGCACGAGTTACCCCTAATATCTCCGCCGCTCGCTTCACATTACCATCCGCCTCCCCCAGCGCCCGCTCCACCAACATCTTTTCTCCTGCCGCCAGCAGATCCCCGGCTACACCCGCCTCCCCACGAATCTGTTCCCACCAATCACCACCCTTAATTAACGCCGACGGCACAATCTGACCCGCTACCTCGGGCGGCAGATCTCCTGGCTCAATCGCTTCCGCCGCCGCGCAGACCACCGCTCGGGTCACCGCATTCTCCAACTCTCGCACATTCCCAGGCCAACCATAAGCTTGCATCGCTTTCCTCGTCGCCGCCGAAAATATCAAAACTCTCTCCTTGGCACTCCGCACCAAAAAATGTTCGGCTAAAGGCAGCACATCCGCCGATCGCTCCCGTAAAGGAGGTAACTGAATTTGCACCACGTTGATCCGATAATACAGATCCTCACGAAAGCTCTTCTCCTTTACCATCGCAGACAAATCCTTATTCGTGGCTGCAATCATCCGTACCTGCGTCCGTAAGGTCTGATCCCCGCCCAGTCGCTGAAATTCCCCGTTCTGCAAAACCCGAAGTAGCTTCGCCTGCAACCCCAACGGCATATCCCCAATCTCATCCAAAAAGATAGTTCCGCCATCCGCCCTCTCAAATTTTCCAATCCTCTGGGTCAACGCCCCCGTAAACGCTCCCCGCTCATGCCCGAACAACTCACTCTCCAGTAAGGTATCAGGAATCGCCGCACAGTTGATCGCCACATAGGGTCGCGCCGCCCGCAAGCTATTCGCGTAAATCGCCCTCGCCACCAACTCCTTCCCCGTTCCGCTCTCCCCCAACAGAAGCACCGCCGCATCCGATCGCGCAACTTGCCCCACTAATTTGTAGATTTTTTGCATAGCGGGAGAAGTCCCAATCAACCCCGGAGCTACCCCAATCTCAGCTGTCGCCTTCTTTCCTTCTCCAGCCACTAACTCCTGCATCGAGGCCGCCGTCTGTAATCCTCGTCGCAAGGTCGCCAAAAGCTCCGGCACGTCAAACGGCTTTAAAATATAATCAAACGCACCCAACTTCATCGCTTCAATCGCCGTCTGCGCCGTCCCATGGGCCGTCATCACAATGACCAACTGCCTCGGATGCTCTTTTCTCAGTTGCCGAAATATCTCCAGCCCGTCCTCCTCCCCAATTCGCACATCCAACAGCACAAGATCGACCTTCTGCTTCCGTAACTGCTTCAAGCCCTCCACCCCGCTCGTCACCCCCACCACCTCCACCGGCTCCTCCGCCAACACCCGTTGAAAGGAGTACGCCACATCCGCCTCGTCATCAATCACCAGAACTTTCTGTACTCCTGATCTGCTCTTTTTCTCTTTCATCCTGCCCTCCCCATCGCCTTCACGTGCGGCGCAATTTCTTCTACCAAAAGATTTAGCCCCGCCAAATCCAACTGCTGCTGACCATCACTCTTCGCCTCCGCGGGTTGCGGATGCACCTCCACCAGTAACCCATCCGCCCCTACCGCCACCGCCGCCCGACTTAAGGCAATCACCAGATCAACTCGACCCGCTCCCTGACTCGGATCTACGACCACGGGCAAGTGACTCTCCCTCTTCGCCAGCGCCACCGCCCCCAAATCCAACGTGTTCCGCATACCCGTCTCAAACGTCCGAATTCCACGCTCACACAGAATCACCTGCCCATTGCCTGCACTCATCACGTACTCCGCCGCCATCAACCACTCCTCCACTTTCATCGCCAATCCCCGCTTCAGCATGATCGCCTTGCCCGAACCCGCCGCCGCTTGCAAAAGGGAGAAGTTTTGCGCGTTCCTCGCACCTATTTGCAAAAGATCTGCCACTGCCGCCACTTTTTCCACGTGTTTCTCCGAAAGCAGCTCCGTCACGATACCCAAACCCGTCTCCTTTTTCGCCAAAGCCAAGAGTTCCAACCCCTTTTCGCCTAAACCCTGAAACTCATACGGCGAGGTCCTCGGTTTGTAAGCTCCTCCACGCAGAAAAGTTGCTCCCGCCTTCTTCGCCGCCCGAGCCACCGCCAGAATCTGCTCCTCCGACTCCACCGAGCACGGCCCTGCCATTAGACGAAACGGCTCTTTTCCACCGATCCCTACCCCATTGGCTACGACCACGCTCGCACTCCTTCGGCCCTCTTGTGCCACCAGCTTGTATCGCCTCTGCACTGGCAAAACCGATTCCACCTGTGGCCAAGTCCCCAAAGACTCTAACGAAGGATGCCCACGTTCGTCCCCAATCGCCGCAATCACCGTCTGAATCTCCCCCCGTATCAACCTCGGTTCATAACCAAGTTTCTTCACCTCCGCCTCCACTTGTGTAATGAGGGATTCCTCCGTCTTAGGCCGAAGTACAATGATCATAAGAAGATAACTAACTTATCCTCATCCACCTTCGCCGACAAGAATCCCTCGAAACCAATCCCGCCACTCTCCCTCCTTCGGCCACTCCCCACTCCGACTCCAGCTTTGCACCCAATCCCCCACGGGTGCCCAGATCTTTGCATCAGTCGGGCCAAAGAGCAGACCGCACTTCACCCCACTCCATGCCGCCAAATGACTGATCCCACCGTCATGACCCAAATAAAGATCGGCCGATTGCACCACTTGGAAAACTTCCGACAGCGGACGGTTCTGCATGATTTCATGAGGCCCTCTCTGCCACTTTTCTGGCAACCTCTGGGAAAGATTATCCTCCGCTTCCCCCGCCAACCAGGTCACTCCCCAAGGCAACGGATGATCAAAACCGTCCAACTCCCGCAACCACTCCTCCAGAGGCCAACACTTTTTCTTTCCACCACTCCCCGGATGAATCACCAGTCGAAGTTCATCGCTCCGCTCTTTTTTCCCCTCTGCCGAAACTAAACTCGCCCCGTATAGCCTTCGTCCATCCCCCGCCGTCACGCCTAACTCGACCAAAGGCTTGCACAGGTGGCGCCAGGCCGCTTCCGCCGGATTTCTCGGATCGTGCGAAATATATTGCCCTGTCCCTCCTGCCCTTTGCCAGTTCGCCGCAAAAACTCCGTCTGGATCGAAAAGATAGGAAATCGTTAAATCAAATTCGGTAAAATAATCCGCCCACCTTCTATCCAACGAACCTCCTGCAGCATAAAAACTGGCTAGTCCAGGCTCGTCGATCGGTCGGATCGCATTTACCGCCCCAGGCCCCCTGACCATTTCTCCGAATTTTCCCGCCACCACCATTTCAATCTCCGCCTCGGGCCACTTTTCGCGAAGTCCCGCCACCGCGGGCAAAGTCAGCAGAAAATCACCTAAAGCCCCGCCTCGCAAGACGAGGATTCTCATCTCCGCTCTGCCCCCGCCCCCTTTTTCAGTACACCCATACTCCCAAAACCATCAGGACGACCCCAAAAATCAATCCTGCCGACAGCAGGAACCGACTCCGCCTCGGCGTAGCCAATCCCCAAGCGATCCCATCACGTAAACAGTAAGGCGCCCCCACCATCACCATTCCTTCCACTATAATCAGGTAAGCATAAGCCACCACCACCAGACGCGCCGCATCCTCCCTCAGAAAAGCCGCATCCAACAGAACATTCGCCCCAAGAAGACAAAGCACTCCAAACGAACGTACCGCAATAAACTCCCTGACGTACAACCAGCTCGATACCCCCAGACCAATCACCCCTAGAATGAATAAGGGACGGAATCTAGTGTACTCCATTAAATTAATCGTACCCGCCAGCCAAGCCGCCCAGGCCGTTGCCAGCCCAAGTAAAACTCCACCCGCGAGATCATTCCGTGGAAACCTCTTTGCCCACTCAGTAGTTTTTGCAAGATCGAACAAACCCCAGACATGGGTACAGATCAGGCCAAACCCCAACCAGACCGCAACTTGAGAAAGAGAAAAAGAATAGATCATCAGAAAATCCTTAATTGAGGATGGACGGATCCGCGTAGTCCGTAAACCCTGTCGATTCAGTAATTCGCACGGTCAGCAGTTGACCCACATGACGCGGACCACCCTCAAAAACCACTAAGCGGTTCTGCCGAGTTCGCCCCATCAGGCGACTGGCGTTTGTTTTGCTTGGTCCCTCCACCAGAATTTGCTGCAACGAGCCCACACGAATCTTTGCGCTTGCCGCCGCTTGCCGATCCAACACCTCCAGTAAGTCCGTATTCCATTTTTCCTTCGTCGCCTCAGGGACTTCCGCCCCCGCCTCACTCACCGCCCGAGTCCCTTCCCTCGGTGAATACCGAAAGATAAAACCATTATCAAATCCCACCTCCTCCATTAAATCTCGCGTGGCCATGAAATCCTCCTCCGTCTCCCCAGGGTACCCCACAATAATGTCGGTGGTCAGACCGACCCCAGGACAAACCTTTCGCACCTCCTCAATCGTTTTGCGATACTGAGCCGCGGTGTACCCCCGCCCCATCCTTTTTAAGATGCGGTCCGAACCGGATTGCACAGGCAAATGCAAATGCTCACATAACTTCGCTAACCTCCCATAACATCCCACCAAATCAGCTTTCATCCCTCGTGGATGAGGCGATGTAAAACGAATCCGCTCCAAACCCTCCACCCTGTCCATCTCCTCCAACAGTTGCACAAAGGCGCTCTTCCCTTCAACTATCGGAATTTCTCTTCGCCCATACATAT
Organism: uncultured Verrucomicrobiota bacterium; assembly: GCA_903956835.1. Classification (GTDB taxonomy): domain Bacteria; phylum Verrucomicrobiota; class Verrucomicrobiia; order Methylacidiphilales; family Verrucolacustridaceae; genus Verrucolacustris. The sequence continues at coordinate 6,808 of CAJBOM010000146.1, read as the reverse complement.
TCACGATTTGCCCCAGCAAGGTAACTTCCCTTACCCCCTGCTCCACTAAACTCCGCACTTCTGTGAGAATCTCAGCAATCGGGCGAGACCTTTCCTTCCCTCGTGTCGTTGGCACGATACAAAATGAACAGTGCATATCACAGCCCTGCATCACCGAGACAAAAGCAGTCACCTGCTTCGGCGCTAAAGTGTGGTCGCGAATTGTCTTCTCCGAGCCCTCCTCCTCGCCCACCTCCGCAAAGAATTTTGGCCGGCCGCCCAATCGCGCCTCCCGCGCCTGATCCACTAGATCTGCTACCCGATGAAACTTTTGCGTGCCCACCACCAAATCCAGGCCCGCCATATCCTTTTCCAAGGAATCTCCGCGGCGCTGTGCCATGCAACCAAGAAAACCCAAGACAACCTCTGGCTTCGCCTTCCGCAAAACTCGCAGATTACTCATCTTCCGTAAGGCCTTCTGCTCCGCCAGATCTCGCACGCTACAAGTATTCAACAAAATCACGTCTGCCTCTTTTTCTGAGGCCGCTCGAGTATAGCCACGATCGAACAACTGTCGGGCCACCTGTTCGGTGTCCCGCTCATTCATCTGACAACCATATGTTTTTAAAAAGACCGTAGGCATCAAGGTTTATCCTGCCCCATTTCAATGCGGGCGGAAATCTCCGAATCGGACCTTCTTTTCATCGCCCGATGAAGGACTCACCGCATCATCAACTGTTCCAGCTCAGCTCCGCCACCCTGAAATCAAGCCATCAACCGCTTACTAAAGTGTCCTCTCAACCAGCGGTACGCACTAAGGAAAATCGGCAACACCAAAAAGAATACCGCTGGTACCCAGACCGCGTCAGTGCATTTACTCCCGTCCATCATACTCACCCCCTCCCAAAACAGTGCCAATAGTGCAATCCCTGCACCCGTGTAGGCCAAGGGCATGACCACAGCACGAAAGTTCTCCTTCTCTTTTAAACGATGAATTCTGTCGGAGCGATTATTCCAGTCCACTATACGACGAATTTATCGGTCTGCTGATATTTCACAATCCCAAGAAAGAACTTTTTCACAAAGCGGTGTGGTCCCTTGGGGAACTTCTACCATCCTTCGAATGTCGTTCCGCCCATCCCATCCCCGCCAGACCCAACTCAAAAAGCCCGTAAAGGGGCACAAACATTAAAGCCAAGTTAAATGGATCCGAAGTTGGAGTCACACAGGCGGAAACCACCACCAGTCCGACAACCGCATGACGTCGGTGCGCCGCCACCACCGCTTTCTGCAGAATACCCAACCGGGCCAGAATCACCATGACCAGAGGAAGTTCAAAAGAGACCCCGAATCCAACCAGCATTTGCAAGACGAAGTCGGTATAACTCGCCATTGTCCAGCTCGTCTCCAACCCCAACCAACGATTAAATTCCTGGAAAAAACGCAGAGCTCCAGGCAACACCAGGAAATAACAAAAAGAAACTCCCGCCAAAAAGAGAAAAGCACCCACTGTAAACGCAGGCAGCACCAGACCCCTCTCTTTGCTTTCGAGTGCGGGCAAAAGATACTGCCCGATAAATAAGAGAACCAGTGGCAGAGTCAGTAGAATTCCTGCACCAATACCGATTTGCAGCGTCACCGTCATCGGATCGGTTACCTGCAAAGCCAAGAGCGTCGCAGGCATCGCCTTCGGGGATCCCACCTGCGCTTGCGCCAGAGGCCATCGCAAGACTTCCATCACCCGACCAATTCCAAGAACTCCCAGAACTGAACCCACCCCAATCGCTCCAGCGCACTTCAAAATCACCCCACGCAGATCCTCAATGTGTTCAAGGAATGGTTTCTCCTTATCCCTCATCGTACATCTCTCCACCCATTTTCAGTTACCACCGCTGGGAGTTTTATATCATGCGGCTCTTGGGGGAGATGCTCCAGCTCCTGAGCCGCAAAAAATAATCCCGCGACCCAAGAACCCCGTTTCCGCTGGCCCAAGGCTCGATCATAGTGCCCCCCACCCCGCCCCAAACGCGCCCCCGCACCAGTGAAAGCCCGCCCTGGCACCAAAAAACCATCGATCTCTGTCACTGCGATTCGCTCCGATTTTTCCGGAGAAGGTTCCCACAAGCACGATGATTCTGGAAGGTGAGCCGAAGACATCTGCCACCAAGTCAATCCCTCTCGGATATCGATCTTTGGCAAAGCCACCCTCTTACCCGCCGCCCAAGCCGCCCTCAGAATACCCCTTGTTTGCGGTTCATCGGTCAACGACAAGAAAAGAGCTACTACCCCTGCCACCTGCCACTCCACCCTCGCCAAAAGGTGCTTCTCAATCTGCTGGGAAGCTTCCGCTCTCGCCCCTTCACTCATCTGCAGGAGTCGCCCACGAATCTCTTCGCGCAGGGTAGCTTTGCTCGGAACGCTCATCACCATACCACTATGCCCAGATTCATATTTTCAGCCAATCTTGCTCTCAAGGTTGCCTCCCACCTCATTTGCCACCATTCTCTTTGTCTTGAGTCCTCGGGCTTCAGCTCACAAGAAACGGGCCCCGCACCGCTTTATCACCGATGTCATCCTCCCTGCTCTTTTTTCGCGCAAGCGGGGCACACGCCAGCATCTTCCTCCCATCTTTCCTAAACTTAAAGCAGGCAAGATCTGCATCACCTGGATCGGCCACGCCTCCTTTCTGATTCAAGGACCCCATGGCAACATTCTTGTCGATCCCAACTGGGCCAACTGGCTTCTTGTCGTTCGGCGCCTCCGCCACGCTGGACTCGCGCACCACCACCTTCCCTCCATCGACCTCGTTCTCATCACCCACGCCCATTTTGATCATCTCAACCGTCGCAGCCTCCGCCGGATTGCCGCCAATCAACCCATTGTCGTGCCCGCTGGAGTTGGCGACCTTGTTCACGGCTTAGGTTTTGAGAAAGTCTACGAAATCAACTGGTGGGAACGACTTCGCTTTCCAGGAGCCGCCATCACCTTTGTTCCCGCCAAACACTGGGGCGCACGCAAGGTCACCGATCACCACCGCGGCTACGGGGGTTATGTCATCGATATGGGAGGACGCACCGTCTACCACGCAGGCGATTCCGGTTATTTCCCAGGGTTTCGTGAGATTGGGAAAAAGTTTCGCCCAGAAGTCGCTCTCTTGCCCATCGGAGCCTACCACGGTCCGAAATTTGGCGAGAATCATATGACCCCCGAACAAGCCCTCCGCGCTTTTGGCGATCTTCGCTCAAAATTCCTTGTGCCCATGCATTTTGGCACCTACCGCCTCAGTTACGAACCCCTTCACGAGCCCCCCCAACGACTCATGGAAGCGGCCACCCGAGCCGGCCGACTTTCCGATGTCCGTTTTCTTATCGAAGGCATGCCAACTCTATTCTAGCCCTCCTCGCTCAGCCCACCCCACCTGCGCCGTCGGTCGAGCATACGCCACCAACCGACCGCGATGCGTCACAAAGTTAAAAAAGTTCTTTGCGTTTCCACAGGGCGCATTCGGATCGAATGCATACACATCCACCCCACCCCCTCGCTCCCCATCCATCCTTTGCGAGGAACCCGCCACCATCGCCTCCCCACCCTTCTTTCGACCTAAATAAATCATCACATGACTGATCGGCGGATACCGAGGCACGTTATAAGTCCATTCCCAATAAAGCAGATCCCCACTCCTCATCTCCGTCATCAGTTTCTCCGAATCCACTTTCCCGTCCGACTCCATCGGCACTGACCGAATCTTCCCCTTCTTTTTAAAATAGAGATACTGATCCGATGCCGTCCTCGGAATATCAAACCCAAATACTTTCCACACAATAAAACGTACCGTATTCGAACAATCCATCGTGATGATATACGGATGCCCTGGGGGTTGCCACGACTGGGCGTAAGACAAATCCTGCTTCGAAAGCCAGCGACAAGTTTCAACTAACTTCTGGTGCTGTTCTGCAGTTGCCGCTCCATGAACTAACAAAGATGTTGAGCCCAGTAGTACCCCGAGCCGAAAACAAAAAGCCAGAAGACCATGAGCCATCTCCTTTCATGGCAAACCGCAGAAGAATCGCAAGTCAGGACGAATCCAACTCCGCAACCGTCAGATCAGTAAATCGAAAAAAGCCTTCGGATGAGCCAAATCGGTAAAGACCGCATCCGCTCCGCAATCTTTCAACTGTCGCTTCGTAAAGGAACCTGTTGCCACCGCAATCGCCTTTGCCCCAATCGCCCTTGCACAGGCCACATCATGAGGCGTGTCCCCGATGACAAAGATTCTTTCGGGAGGAAACTCTTCCCCGTGCTTCTCCTCTGCCCTCCGCTTTGCGTGCGGACCCAACTCATTGCGAATCGAGGAATCATCTGCAAAAGCCCCAAAGTCGAAAAAATGATTCACCCCATACCGCGTCAACTTCAACCTCGCCCCTTTTTCAATATTTCCCGTCAGCAAAGCTTGCACCAGCTCTGCTCTCTTATGGGCCTCTTCCAGAATTCCCAAAACCCCTGGATGCAATCCACCGTTTCTCCGTGGCAACTCCTCCGCCAGTAGCTCCACATACACATCCAGAAACTGTGCCACCTCCTCTAAACCATTCGGCTTACCATCCCTCCCCAGAAGCTGCCCCACAATCCACTTGTCTGTCCGGCCTGCGATCTCCAATCCCTGCAATCCTCGATTGATTCCATACAGTTTTTCCATCGCTCGACCCAAGGCCGTCTCCCCCGCTTTTCCTGTATGGAGAATGGTTCCGTCGATGTCCCAGAGCAGAAGTTTCCGGGCGATCTTTTCGCCGGCCTTCACATTCCCATCACGCTGTAGCCCGAATCGGCATACAACGTCTGCCCCGTAATTCCCGCCGATCCGTCTGCCGCCAGAAATACTCCCATCGCACCCAACTCCTCCAAGGTGATATTCCGCTTTAAAGGTGCGTGCGCTTCGTAGTGCGCCAACATCGCCCCAAATCCACTAATCCCACGCGCTGCTAAGGTGTTCACAGGCCCTGCGCTGATCGCATTCACCCTGATTTTTTTTGGCCCTAAGTCATAAGCCAGATATCGCACACTTGCTTCCAGCGCCGCCTTGGCCACCCCCATCACATTGTAATGCGGCACCACTTTCACCGCCCCATAATAACTCATCGTTACAATACTTCCCCCCTCCGTCATCAGCGGAGCCGCCGCTCGGCTTACTGCCACCAACGAGTAGGCGCTAATGTCGTGCGCCACGCGAAACGCTTCTCGGGTCGTATCGACAAAGTTTCCCTCTAAGGCCTCTTTTGGAGCAAACGCCACGCTATGCAACAGCAGATCAACCTTCGGAGCCTTTCCTTTTACGAAATCAAAAAACTTCGCGATATCTTCATCCCGACTCACATCACAAGGGGCCACCGGGGTCTCCGCCCCAAATGTCGCCGCCAACTCCTCCACATTCTCCTTTAAGCGATCCCCTTGGTAATTAAAAATTAACTTCGCCCCCGCATCCGACCACGCCTTGGCGATACCCCAAGCAATACTTCGCTTGTTCGCTACCCCAAAAACTAGCCCCACTTTCCCTTTTAAAGATTGGTTACTCATAGCCTCCAAAGTGCCCTCCCCCTGCCCCTCCTGTCACGCCCCGACTCACTTCCTCTTGGCCGATCCAAATCTTCCTGCTACCAAGTCACTCCGTGGAAATCCCTCATCTTCATCTCGGCTGGATTCTTTTTGGACCGCTCGTCCTCGCCCTCCTCGCGACCGATCTAATCCTTTTCCATCGCGACCCCCGCCCCATTGATCTTCGCCGCTCTCTCCAAGCCACCGCCGGCTGGGTCGCCCTCGCCTTGGCCTTTGGTGTGGTCATTGCCCTCACCCTCGGCACCCAACCCGCCATGGAATTTTTTACCGGCTATATTGTCGAACTGTCCCTCAGCGTGGATAACGTTTTTGTCTTCGCCGTTCTCCTCACCTATTTCGCCGTCCCCGAAAAAGCCCAGTTCCCTGCCCTCTTCTGGGGCATCATCGGAGCTCTCTTTCTCCGCGCCCTCTTCATCTTTACCGGCATCGCCCTGATCAATCGCTTCCACTGGCTCATCTACGTCTTCGGCGCCCTCCTCGTCTATACGGGGATAAAACTTCTCAAAGGCGGCGACGCTAAAGTTCAACCCGACCAAAATCCTCTCGTCCGTATCGCCCGCAAATTCATTCCCATCACCCCCCATTTCCACGACGGCCACTTCTTTGTCCGCCAAAGCAAACACTGGGCTGGCACTCCCCTCCTCCTTGTCCTTATCGCCCTCGGCACCACCGACCTCGTTTTCGCCATCGATTCCATCCCCGCCATCCTCGCCATCACCCGCGATCCTTTCATCGTTCTCACTTCCAACGCCTTCGCCGTTCTCGGCCTCCGCGCCCTTTATTTTGCCATAGCAGGGCTCATCAAACTCTTCGCCTACCTGAATATCGGCCTCGCCGTTATCCTCTCTTTTATCGGCGTCAAGATGCTCATTTCAGGCTACATCCACCTGCCCATCCCATGGACTCTCGGCTTCGTCCTTCTCGTCCTCGCCGTCTCCATCCTCGCTTCCATCTACTATCCCCCCGCTAAACCACACCAATCCTAACCTATTTACTCCTTTTTATAATTTGCAAGTAACTCTAAGCCAGTTTATTGCATGACTTTTTAAATACAATCTACCCCTCAACTTACCACGGGTTGACGCCTCCCTATCCCCAACTACACTTTCCGGATGTAGTAATACAACAACAGTTACTGTGAGTGGTACGCCAACAGCACCCACTGCCAATGCCGCAACAACTATTTTATCAAGTGGTTTTACAGCAAATTGGTCAGCGG
>CAJBOM010000145.1 GCA_903956835.1 uncultured Verrucomicrobiota bacterium | reverse complement strand
GGATCGAGTGATGGTGGCTTGGGCGAAGGCGAACTGCCCGTTTCTGGAGTTTCGAGATGGGGCGGGGGCGGTGAGTCTGGCCAAGCGGGCTATTCAGGATGAACCGTTGATTCCAACGTATGGAATTCTGGCTTCGGGCTATGCGGAGATGGGAGATTTTCGCAGAGCGCAGGAGACGGCGATGTTGGCCTTGAGTAAGGGTGCGAGCGGGACAGAAAAGAAAGAGTTGGAGAAAAAGTTGGCGCTGTTTCGAGAGAAAAAAGCGGAGGTGGATGACTGGGCTCCAAAACCGTCCTCGGCGGAGGCAACTTTCTAGAGTTTGGTTGCGGGGGAGTTCTCGGCTAGCAAAGGAGATGTCTTTGAAGTGGCTTTTATTTGTGGGGCTGGTGGGGTTGAGCTTGGGGTGGGTGGCGTGTGGAAAAAAAAGCGTGGGGGCGAGTGATTTAATTGATCGGGAGCTTTTTTTTGGTAATCCCGCCTTGGCCAGTCCGCAGCTTTCACCGGATGGGCGTTGGATTGTTTTTCTGCGGGAGAAGAATGGGATTTTGAATCTTCATTTGGTCGCCTGGGGTCAACCCATGGAGACGGCGAGGCCGTTGACGGATGAGAAGGGTCGACCACCGGCGGGTTTCACGTGGACGAGGGATTCGCGCTACCTGCTAGTCTCGCAGGATTCGGGTGGGGATGAGAACTACCGATTGCGACGATTAGATTTGACGGCGCCGGCGGATGGGGCGACGGGATTGCCGACGGCGGTGGAGCTACCCTTGAAGAAGGGGGCACGGGCGAGTGTGATGGCCTTACCGAAGGGGAAGCCAGGTGAGGCGTTACTGCAAGTGAACGAGCGGGATGAAAAATATTTTGATGTGGAGCGGTTGCAGATTGAGTCGATGACGCGGAGTCCAGTGTGGGAAAATAAAGAGGGATGTGCGGATATTGTAGCGGATCTGGATGGGGTAGTTCGGTTGGCGACGAGGATGACCAAGGATGGTGGGACGGAGTTATTGAGGGTGGAGGGGAAGAAGTTGTCGGCGGCGATTTTGAAGGTGAGTTGGCAGGAGTCGATGGGTGGATTTACTTTTCGCCCTGGGAATCGGACGATGTATTTGGAGACGAACGTGGGGCAAGAGGATTTGTCTTATTTGGCGGAGATGGATCCGAAGTCGGGCAAGTTGAGTAAGATGGAGTCGGATCCGTTGGGTCGGGTGGATTTGGCACGGGCGGCTTTTTCGGAGGCGACGGATGAGTTGGTGGGGACGGTTTATTTGGATGATCGAAAGAGGAACTATTGGAAAGATAAGGGCTTTGAGGAGGATTTTCTTTTTTTGCGGAAGACGTTTCCGAATCGGGAGGTGGGGTTGGCGGATATGTCGGGGGATGATGGTCGTTGGTTAGTTTTGAGTTCTGGGGATACGGATCCTGGGACGTACTATTTATTTGATCGTGGGACGAAGGAGGTGAAGAAGTTCGGGGCTTTGCGCCCTGATTTACCGCAAGAGAAGTTGGCACCGATGGTATCGGTGCGGTATCGGTCGTCGGACGGGCTGGAGATTCCTGGGTATTTGACTTTGCCGTTGGGGAAGGTGGCTAAGAATCTGCCATTGCTGGTGATGCCGCATGGGGGGCCTTGGGCGCGAGATTTCTGGGGGTACAGCGGGACGGTACAATTTTTTGCGAATCGTGGGCTAGCGGTGTTGCAGCCCAATTTCCGGCAATCAACGGGGTATGGGAAAAAGTTTTATGCGGCGGGGCGTCACGAGTGGGGAGATAAGATGCAGGATGATTTAACGTGGGGGGTAAAGGATTTGGTGGCGAAGGGGGTGGTGGATCCGAAGCGGGTGGCGATTTATGGGGGGAGTTATGGGGGTTATGCGGCGTTGGCGGGGTTAGCGTTTACGCCTGAGGTCTATGCGGCGGGGGCGTCTTTTGTGGGGCCATCGAATCTGTTTACCTTATTGAATTCGATTCCTCCGTATTGGGAATCGGTGCGACGGCAGTTTGATTATTTTGTGGGGGATCCAAAGAATCCTGAGGATGAGGCGCGGATGCAGAGGCAGTCTCCGATATTTTCGGTAGGGAAGATGAGGGCGCCCTTGATGGTGGTGCAGGGGGCGAATGATCCGAGGGTGAAGCAGGCGGAATCGGATCAGATTGTGGAGGCGTATCGGAAGCGGGGTCAGGCGGTGGAGTATCTGGTGGCGGCGGATGAGGGGCATGGGTTTGCCCGTCCTGATAATCGGATGGCGGCGATGTTGGGGTTGGAACGTTTTCTGCATCGGCACATCGGGAGCGAGGTACAGAAAGAGGCGCCGAAGTGGTTGGAGGAAAAGTTGGGATTACTGGTGAAGGGTGGGGGTGGGGCGGGCGGCCAGCAAAAAGCAGACACGGTTAAGAATCGCTAAGCGGTTTTTGATCCTTTTCTTGGGATAAGCTTTTTTCCCTGTTTTCCGAGGGGAAACTGAAACTTTTTGCCAACTTATTCACTCTTAAAACCGCTTGGGATGAGTTTGGGTTTGGCCTTGCTGGTGGGTTAGATAAAACAACCTTAGTTCATTGAAAGAACAGAGTCTGGTGGAAGGGGCGAAAGCCTACTTTCATTTGAAGACTCTCAGGATAGCTCCAGGTAACTGGAGAATGGTCGGGGAACCTTGACTGCCCCGGCCCCCGAGTTGGATCACAAGTCCAGTTCGGGCATGTCTCACCGAATCCCGCGGCTGGGGTCGCACCCAGAAAAGCATCGGCAAAAGAAGAGCGAAAGCGAAACTGATGACGGTGTCCGTAGAATGCGAATAAGGGGTTTGCGAGGCCGGCAGCGATAACTAAAGAAGCCGCATGCTGGTTAAGTTACGTTGGGGGGGAGGTTTCGGCCCCCTTGGCGGACGCAGTCGCTCCAAGAAAAGGGCGATGGTTGCTACTGTGAGGAAAGTCAGGTGTCCGTGGTTGGCTTGGGTGAGGAGTTCGTAAGGCTCCTTCCTCTAAGGTTCCGCCTCATGCAGGGGGAACGCGAAAAGGGCTGGCTGGCGGATAGACGGAGACGGGAGATTAAGCCGGCAGGTTTAGTCAACAGCCCGTTTCTGAGTTCGGGGGGCGGACCCGAGAGGGACGTCGCTCGGCTACGAGAAAAAAGCAACCTGAGAGATAAGAAGCTAGACCCGTGGCGGGGGGCCAACGCGGTGCCAAAAGCACTGGCTGTCCTCCCGACTAAAGGCGGTGACCCGGAAAACAACCTGTCACAGGGTAATTCTCGTGGGTGGGTCAACGCCGTGTGTGGCGCGCCCGTACCGGCAGGTACGGACCGAACCAGGCAAAGAGGCTTCACTCAATAGATTGCGATCAGGGATGGTCGCGAAGGCCCTGCTATGAGGCCTAAACTTCTCCTCCGCCGTGAAGCGGGGGTGGTGAATAGCGTCGGGAAACTGGCAGCCGAAGCAAAAAGCAGGATGAATCGAGAGATTGGTCCAGGCGCCAAATAGCCAGTCACTGGGAAAGAGAGCGTGGCGAGCTCCCACTCCCGTATGAACCCTTGGAGGCAAAACCTCCAAGGGTTCTTTTTTTTTGTACTGAGCCGAGGGGGATGGGCCCCGAGTTCGCGGAATGCTCACGCGAAGGACGCAAAGGACGGAAAGGGATTCTAGATGTGAGAATGTAAGAAAGTGCGAAGGAGTGATGGTCGTTTTGAAGTTGGAGCTTTAGGTAGAGGCGGCATCTCCGAGGCCGCCTAGCTGGGCGATTGGGCACACAGAATTCAGCGCAGGCGTTCTCGGAGAGACCGCCCTACCTAGGTTTTGAGTTGCAGACCACCAATGTTTCAATCGGCCCCGAAGCGGGTCGGGGCAGGTCAGGGTAGAGACGCGCTGGCGCGTGGGTGGAGGGGATATAAAAGAGGGTGCAGCTGGGTGAAAGACATTGACCCCGCAGGGGGAAACTGGTCTACTTTCCAGTTCATCTATACGGAGGTACAACGTGGCTAAAAGGTTAGGAATAAAAGCAAAGATAAGAGTAGAAGTTGGCGGTCGTCGTCCTCGGCGAGTCCGCAAGAGTGGGCGTGTACCTGCGGTGATATATGGGGCGGGCAGTTCGCAGATTTTAGAGCTGAATGGGCGTGAGATCGCGGAAGCACTGCATCGGGCTAGTTCGGAAAATGTTTTGGTGGATTTGACGATTGAGGGTGAGGGTGGGGCAACGAGTAAAAAGATTGCCTTGATCCGAGAGGTGCAGCATCACCCTTTGCGGGACACGATTGAGCATGTGGATTTTTATCAGATTGATGAAAGCAAGAAGTTGCGGGTAGAAGTTCCGGTGCACGAGGTAGGGGAATCGGTGGGAGTGCGCACGGGTGGTGGAATTTTGGATCACGCCTTGCGAACTTTGCGAGTGGAGTGTTTGCCGAAAGATTTGCCTGAGCGAATTGACGTGGATGTTTCCAATTTGGCGGTAGGCCAGGCGGTGCATGTGGGAGAGGTGAAACTTCCTGATGGGGTGGTTGTTTTGAATACGAAAGAATTGCCAGTGTTCATGGTGCTTCTTCCCAAGGTGGAGGAGGAGCCGGCCCCGGGTGCAGCGGTGGCGGCGACGGAGCCTGAAGTTATCCGGCAGAAGAAAGAAGGAGAAGGGGAAGAGGGTGCAGCTCCAGATAAAAAGGATTCGGCCAAGGGAGAAAAGAAAGAGCCCGCCAAAGTTGAAGCCAAGGAGGGGACCAAGAAGGAACCGGCCAAGAAATAACGGGCAGGAGGGGCGATGGAGATCGGCCTGGTTACTGGATTGGGGAACGAAGGAAAGTCCTATGAGGGGACTCGTCACAATTTCGGTTTCGAGGTGGTCGATCGGATCGCAACCCAACACGGGCTCCGATGGGAAAAGTGTCGTTACGCCGAGGCGTGGGCGGCCCGTACCCCGGAAAACCTGATCCTGCTCAAGCCGACGACGATGATGAACGCCTCCGGCGAGGCGATTCAAGCGGCGCTGGCCTGGTGGAAAGTCCCCCAAGAAAAATTTATGGTGATATTAGATGACGTCGACCTGCCTCTGGGAAAGCTCCGCTTACGGGCGGAGGGTTCTACAGGAGGCCATCGTGGGCTGAGCTCGATCGAAACGCTTTTGGGAACGCGGGCTTATTTGCGTTTGCGTGGTGGGGTGGGGCGTCCGGTGGGGGAGCGGGACACGGCGGATCACGTGTTGGAAAAATTTACGCCAGAAGAGCGGCCGTTGGTTGCTCGGATGGTGGAGGCGGCCGCGGAGGCTGTGGGGGCTTGGAGGCAAGGAGGCTGGGAGGCCGCTTTGCCGCTGGGCAACCGGAAAGTAGAAATATGAAAACATACGACCTGTTGGTGATTTTAGATTTAGGGGGCAAAGAGGAATCTCTGCCTGAGGTGTTAGCCCAAGTTGAGGGTGAGGTGAAAGCGGTGGGTGGGAAAGTCACCCGGACCCAAAAAATGGAACGCCGAAAATTCGAGTACGTGGCAGGGGATCTTGAGTCGGGTTTCTACGCGAACCTGACTTGTGAATTACCTCCTGAATCGATTGTGAAGTTGCGAGGGAAGTTAGCCCTTTGTGCGCCAGTTTACCGATATCTTCTGGTTTCGATCTCGGCTAAGGAGCTCGCTCGACAGAAGCAGGCGCCGGCGGAAGTTGCAGTTTAAGGAGAGTGTCGTGGCCAGCCTGAATAAAGTACTTTTGATGGGGAACCTGACGAGGGATCCCGAGGTAAGGCATACCCCGAAGGGAACGGCGGTGGGGGATTTAGCGATGGCGATCAACATGACGTACAAGGCGCAGGACGGGACAGAGAAGGAAGAAGTTTGCTATGTGGATGTGGTGGTCTGGGGGAGGCAAGCGGAGACTTGTCGGGATTATTTGACGAAGGGGGCGCCCGTTTTTGTGGAAGGGCGTCTGCAGTTGGATCAGTGGGAGGGACCTGAGGGGGAAAAGAAGAGCCGGATGCGAGTGCGAGCGGATCGGGTGCAGTTTCTTTCGCGGAGCGGTGGGGGTGGTGGAGCGCGTGGGCCGCGGAGTAGTGATGGAGGTGGAGCGCCGAGCGAAGGGGGAGCCCCCAAGCAGGCGAGTCCGCCCCGTGATCTTCCCGAAGACGACGTACCTTTCTAAACAAAAACAAAAAGAAACAGGAGAACCAGAAGCATGAACATTGAAGTGATTTTAAAAGGGCCAGTGAAGGGATTAGGAGCGGAAGCGGATATGGTCAAGGTACGTCCTGGCTATGCGAGGAACTTTTTATTCCCCAAGGGGTTGGCAACGCCGCTGAATGCGGGAAGCCGACGCCAGGTGGAGTCGTTGAAGAAGAAGCGGGGAGAGCGGGAAGCGGCGGAGGCGGCGGCGGCTCAGGAGAAATGTGGCAAGCTGGCACGGTTGATGTTGGCTTTCGAGCTGAAGCAAGCGCAAGAGGGGGCGGAAAAGCTTTTCGGAGCGATCACAGCGGCGGAGATTGCGGCGGCCTTAGTGGAAAAAGGTTTCGAAGTGGATCGCCGAGATATTTCGCATGCCAAGGCGATTAATCAGGTCGGGGAGCATGAAGTGGTGGTGGATCTAGGTTATTCGATTAAAGCGACGATCAAAATCAAGGTGACGGGGAATACGGATGAGAACTTTGAGAGAGCGTCGAAAACGAAGCGGCCCCGCAAAGCGGCTGTGTCGGCTGAAGCTAAAGAAGAAAAGTCGGAATAACCATTTTCAAGTTATTGCTCATCAATGAGTAATAACTCGTGTAACTGGTTATAGACAACGGCTTATAGTTAGCTATTTACGTAGTTTACCGTGAAAAAATCGGACATGGCAACGGGTGTGCTCATTGAGGGGTCTTTTGGACCTCGTGGAGGGGTTTTGCCTATGGCTTTTCTGGTCTTAGTTGGGTTGGGATTGGGCGGAGTTGTGGCCCAGGAGCCGGCGCCGACTGGGGTGCCTGCTCAGACGAAGCAGAAGCAGTATGTGCCGTCTCCTTCTTCATCGGAAAAGGCGGCGACGGGGCAGATTCGGATTTTAGAGATCGAGTACTCCTGCAAGAGGAGTGATGTCACGCTGAACGAAGAAAAGTTGCGACAAAACATGAGAAGCAACAAGGGTGGGGTGTACTCCCAACAGGTGGTAGACGGAGATATTGAGAGTCTTTATCAGACGGGGGATTACACCAATGTACAAATTGTGACTTCGCAAGTGACGGTTGATGGGGAGCAGGGGGTACGTCTGAGTGTGATGATCGATCCGAAAGTGAGAGTTTCGGCGGTGGAAGTAAAAAGGAAGCGGGCGGATGGTGGTTTGGATGATGAGCTTTCGGTGGATAAGGATGATTTGCTCGACCTTAAATTGAAGGCGTTAACAGCGAATGATGCGAAGGGGGCGGCGGCAATTGCGAATGCATTTACTCCAAAAGAAACGGTGACGAAGGCGGGAGATATTTTGAGTGAGGAGCGGATGCAGCGGGATGCCTTCGCCATGGAGGATTTTTACCGAGATAAGGGGTACAAGGACGTGAAGATCAAATACAAGGAAGTAGATGTGAAGGGGGAGGAAGCGAAAGTTGTCTTTGAAATCGAAGAGGGAATCCGAGGATTTATCAGCAAGATCCGATTTATTGGGAATCAAGCGGTGGAAACGAAGGAGCTAGAAAAGGTAGTGAAGCTAAAGCCAAAGGCTTGGTGGCAGCTTTTTAGTAAATCAGATCGATTTGAGGAACTCGCCATGAAAGACGATTTGGCACGCTTAAAGAATCTGTATCTGAATCAGGGGTATATCGACGCGAAGATTGAGGGTCAGGTGAACTTACCCGGGAGTATGAAAAATAAGGAAGCGCAGGCGGATGCGACGGCGCCGCGCGGGGAGGATTTTGATCCTGATGAAATTCCTGCGGAGGATCTGACTCTGACCTACCGAATTGAGGAGGGGCGGCAGTATCGAGTGGGAACCGTCTCGGTTGAGGGGAATACATTCTTTTCGACCGACGACCTGATGAATGAGCTGACCCTAAAATCGAAGATGGTGGAAATCTTTGATCAGATTGATTTGAAGATGGTCAAGGCGGATGGATTACAAGAAGGTGAAATCTATTCAGTGAACTCCCTGCAGGCCTCGATCGAAACGCTACAAAATAAGTATGGTCGGCGTGGTTTCCGTGAAGCGCGGATCGAGTATCGGATGGTGCCGAACGTAGAAACAGGTCGGATCGATGTTGGTTTTACTGTAAAGGAGGGGGAAAAATTCTACGTGGATAAGATCGAGATTCAGGGCAATACCATAACCAAGGACAAGGTGATTCGGCGTGAAATCGACTTAGCGCCTGGGGAGGTGTTTGACACGGTTCGGGAAAAGGCGAGTAAGCAGAAACTGGAGGGGTTGAACTATTTCTCCAAGGTGGAGACGTACGCGGAGGAGACGGACGTGCCGAATCGGCAGAAGTTAATCGTGAAGGTGGAGGAAAAGCCGACGGGAGAAGTTAGTTTCGGGGCTGGATTTAGTTCGGTCGAGTTGCTCACGGGTAATATTACTTTGGGAGAAAAGAATTTTGATTTGGCGAAGATTTTTGACAGCTTCCCACCGCGTGGTGGCGGGCAGAAGGTGCGCTTGCAGGCCTCGATCGGTTTCCGCTCCCAGAACCTGAACCTTTCCTTCACGGAACCTTGGTTTCTGGATAAGCCTCTGCGTTTGGATGCGGGTGCGTATTACAATGGAGCCTCTTATCTGAGTGAGTTCTATAACCAGAGGAACTACGGGGCGTTTACGGGTTTGAGTCGGCGATTGGGGGATGATTTCCCGTTGAACAAGTGGTCCACAGGAATTACCTACCGGCCAGAATTTTACGATATTACAAATTTGCAATCCACGGCGCCCCCTTATTTTCAGGCTTCGACGGGAGATACCTTTAAATCCTCTCTGCGGGGTTCTTTGACCTACGACGGGCGAGATAGTTACATGCTGGCGCGGTCGGGGCAGTATTTTGAATTAGGGGCGGAAGGTGCAGGAGGACCGCTTTTGGGTAGTGAAAATATCTGGAAGGTAAAGGCAGAGTACCGGTTTTACTACACCCTATGGAAAGAGAAGGACGTGATTTTCTCGGCGCGAGCGTTGGTAGGTTTAGTGGATGGTTATAAGAGCACGCAGTATGTACCAGTTTGGGATCAGCTTTTTGCGGGAGGATCGGGTTCGATTCGAGGTTTCGATCCATCGCTGGGCAGCACGGTGAACGGGGGATCGGTGGGGCCCAAGCAGAACGGGCAACCGGTGGGAGGGAGCACGCAGGGAACCTATCAAGCGGAAGTGACGGGACCCTTCCCCATTTTGGAGAATCGAGTCCGATGGGCGGCTTTTTGTGACGGTGGTTTCGTGAACGAGAACGTCTTTGATTTCGCGCCCAAGACCTACAATAACACTCAGTCGATGATGGTGAATGGTGTACAAACCAGCTATGCGGCGGTGAACGGAGGATTCCAGATTGGAGCGGGGGTGGGAATTCGAATGGATATTGGGATTGGGCCGATGAAGTTTGATATCGGTGTCCCTGTGATGACGGGCGATCCGAGCAATGGGGGTGGCTTGGGCGCGTTCAAAATGTACTTTGACGGCGGGTACCAGTTTTAACTAAGCTTTCGGTCTATGAAATCAACCCTGTCTCGTCTCGGCCAAGGTGCGCTTGCACTGGCTTTCCTCTCCCTCGGTTCGCTGGCGACTGCGCAAGACTTCACAAAAGTCGCAGTGGTTGACTACAACACAATTTTAAAGGAGTACTACAAGGCGAAGGATTCGCAAAAGCAGATGGAAGAGCTGGCGGGTGGTTATCAAAAGGAGCGGAACGATCGTGAAGCTGCGTTGAAGACTTTGGTTGAGGGGATTAACGCCCTGCAGAAAGACATGCAAGATCCTGCGATTTCCGATGCGAAGAAAAAGGAGAAGGAGAATCAGTTAAAGGCAAAGGGGGAAGAAGGACAGGTAAAGCAGCGGGAGATGATGGCTTTCGGACAAACGGCCTCAAAAATTCTTGAAGATAAGCGTCAGCGTTTGACTACAGAATTGACCGAAGAGGTAAACAAAGCGTTGGCGACGGTGGCGAAGAACAAATACAACATGGTATTTGTGAAGCCTCAAGTTCCGAGCCCTGGGGCCTTGATCTTTTCTGAAGGAATGGATGATGTGACTCAGCAGATTCTGGGCATCTTGAATAAGGACGCTCCCTCTGGGTCGAAAAAAGAAGAGAAGAAGTAGTTCGGTCTGGGGGACTGAGTACTATGAGTTCCACGCGGAGCGTGGGTGAACTCGCCGAGTTGGTGGGCGGAGTGGTCGAAGGGGATGGAACAAGCCTAATTCGTGGGGTGGCGGATTTAGCGGGAGCGGGAGCGGGTGAGATATCTTTTTTTGCCCATCCACGGTACGAATGTGCGGCGAGGCAGACGAAGGCTGGGGCCTTGGTGGTGGGTCCGACTGCTCCTAAAAATCTAGGCAAAGTACGAATTCGTGTGGCCAATCCTTCGGCAGCGTTCACTAAAATCGCGGCACTTTTCGCGCCTCCACCCGCGGAGCCAATTCTAGGAACTCATCCCACGGCGATTGTGGCTAAGGGGGTAGTTTTAGGAAAAGGAGTGGGAATTGGTGCTTATGTGGTGATTGAGGAGGGGGTGGAGATCGGTGAGAAGACGCAGATTCGGGCGGGGGTGTATGTGGGGAGACAGGTAAAGATTGGTGCGGAGAGTGTTTTGCATCCGAGGGTTTATTTGGGAGAGCGATGTGTGATTGGGAATCGGGTGGTGTTACACGCGGGGGCGGTGGTGGGGGCAGATGGGTTTGGATACGAGATGAAAGAGGGGAAGCATGTAAAGATTCCGCAGTTAGGGTATGTGCAGATTGATGATGATGCAGAGATTGGGGCGAACACGACGATTGATCGCGGGCGCTTTGCCAGGACGCATATTGGGGAAGGGGCGAAGATCGATAATTTAGTGATGATTGCGCACAATTGTGTGGTGGGTCCGCATAGTGTGATTGTTGCGCAGAGTGGGCTTTCAGGCAGCACGACGATGGGGCATCACGTGGTGATTGCGGGGCATGTGGGGACGGTAGGGCATTTGCACTTGGGGGATGGGGCGATTATCACGGCTAAGGCTGGGGTGACGAAGGATGTACCTGCGGGGCAGACCTGGCGGGGGGCTCCGGCCCGTCCGATTAAGGAGCAGATGGAGATGGAGGCACACATGCAACAGTTGCCGCAGTTAGCAAAACGGTTGAAGGCTTTAGAAGAAAAGAGGGGGACGAAGAAGCCGGGAGTGGGTAACAAAGAAAAGAAAAAATAGGGCTATGGTTAGGGGGCGGAGCGGAGGCGGGTTTGAAGGCGGCGCATAGCGAGGGCACCGGCGCGAGTGGAGTCGCGATAGCCAGCTAGATGGAGGAGGCCATGAATGATGTAAGTGAGGATCTCTTGGCGCAGCGTGAGTCTATGAGCCCGATGATTGGCGGCAGCGACGGCGGGGCAGACAACGATTTCACCGTGGGGAAAGGCAAGAACATCGGCAGGGGAAGGGTCGCGGAGGTGGATCTGATGGAGCCGACCACTCTCGCGGGGGGAGACGAGGATGATGCCGATCTCAGCAGGGAGACGAGATCGGCGCGCCGCGGGGAGGCGCGCGAGGGCACGTTCAACCTTGCGACGGAAGAACGGCAGTGCCAGCGGGTATCGCCGTTGGCGATTGGTCCAGTGGATGGGGGTGGTTTTTTTGAGCACGGCGATCTCGAGGATAGCGGATGCGTGGGCGAAGGATACTCTCGAGGGAGGAGGCTATGGCGCGGCGGGCGGTGCGCCACTCGGTTTCGGTGAGGCCGCTGGCGTCCCAGTGACCTTCCTTGGCGCGATCGGAGAAAAGTTTTTCGACTAACTTTTCGGCGTCTCCTGGGGTGGGTTTATCCATGGCGCGGGAAGCGGATTCGACTGAGTCGGCGAGGGAAAGGAGGGCGGTTTCGGGGGATTGGGGGATGGGGCCGAGGTAGCGGAAGGAGGAGTCGTCGACGGAGGGGATATCGTCGTCTCGGAGACGGAGAATTTTGCCGCCGGTACGAGCATCTTTTTCCTGTTGGAGGGCGCGTTGGTAGAAGTACCAGACGAGAGTGGCGCCGTGGTGTTCGCGAATGCCTTCGCGGAGGCGGCGGGGGAGGCGATGTTTTCGGGCGAGGGCGACGCCATCTTTGACGTGGGCGAGGATGATGAGGGCGCTCATGGAGGGGGTGAGGTTGGTGTGGGGATCGGGGTCGGTGGGGTTGAGGTTCTCGGTGAAGTACTCGGGTTTTTCGAGTTTTCCAATGTCGTGATAGAGGGCCATGGCTCGACAGGCGCGCGGGTTGGCGGAGTGGGAGGCGCTGGCGGCGGCTTCGGCGAGGTGACCGACGAGAATGCTGTGGAGGTAGGTTCCTGGGGCTTCGAGAGCGAGGCGACGAAGGATGGGGTGGTCGAGGCTGGTGAGTTCGAGCCAGGAAAGATCGGTGGTTCGGTCGAAAGCGGATTCGAGAATAGGAAAGAGTGCGCCGACGAGGATGGCACCAAGAAGGCCGAGCGCGGCGGCGGAAAGGGCTTCGGTAAGGATGAGTTCGCGGGCGATGGAGAAGTTGATCCCAGCGGAGAGGACGGTGGAGAGAAGGGCGACGAGGCCGATGCCAGCTCCTGCGCGGAGAAGGTCGGAACGCCGATAGAGTTTCTGAGAAAAGAGGATGGCGGCGATGCCCGTAATGATGGAGGAGACGAGGTAGCGGCCATCGGGTTGGAGGAGAAAGAACTCGCCCATGCCAAGGAGGACGACGAGGAGCAAGCCAGCGCGGGGACCGACTAGGGTGGTAAGGACGAGGGCGGCGAGGGCGGGGGGTATGAGATAGGAGCCTGCTGCGAAGGAGAAGCGTGGGGCGATTTTGAGAAGGATGAGAATAAAGGCGAAGTTACCGACGAGGGTGAGAAGGAAGAGGGCGAGGAGGCGATTACGGATGAGGGTTTCGGGGAGAACGACAGAGAGGATGAGAGGAAGAACGAGGGCAATGAAGGTAGCGGCGATCCAAGCGGAGGGACCGGTGCCTGCAGGGGTGAAGAGGGAGAGCCCATAGGCGGCGGCGGCGGTGAGAAGAAAAAGAGTGAAACGAATTCTGCGATCGGACTCGAGGCGATTTTCGGTGGCGCCTCGACCCGCGAAGGGCTCGGCGGCGTTCACAAGGTGAGGCTGGTCTGGCGAGCTCCGCGATGGTCTTTGTAGGCCCGGACAATCTTACCGACGAGTTCGTGGCGGATGACGTCGGTGTCCTGGAAGTGAACGAAGCCGATGCCCTCGACAGGGGTGAGGGCTTGGACGGCCTCGATGAGGCCCGATTTGCGGCTATGGGGAAGATCGATTTGGGTAGGATCGCCGGTGACGATGCATTTGGATTCGGGTCCGAGTCGGGTGAGGAACATGAACATCTGTTCGGTAGTGGCGTTTTGGCCTTCGTCGAGGATAACGAAAGCGCCGTTGAGAGTACGACCGCGCATGTAGGCGAGGGGAGCGATTTCGAGGATTCCCTTGTCCATCATCTTTTGGATTTCTTCGACATCGAGCATATCGTGGAGGGCGTCGTAGAGTGGGCGAAGGTAGGGAAAAATCTTTTCTTGGAGATCTCCTGGAAGGAAACCGAGAGCTTCACCTGCTTCGACGGCGGGGCGGGTGAGGATGATACGACTAATCTTATCGGATTTGAGGTAGGAGATGGCGAGGGCCATGGCGAGGTAGGTTTTACCGGTGCCGGCTGGGCCGATACCGAAGGTGAGATCGTGATGCCGAATGGTGTCGACGTAGGCCTTTTGGAGGAAGGTCTTTGGGAGAATAGCGGGTTTTTTAGCGGAGACCTGAATACGGCATGACCAGATGCTTTCGAGGTTTTTACCTTCGCCGCGGTGGACGGCTTGGAGGGCATAGCGAAATTCGTGACGGCGAACGCGGAGTCCGTGTTGGTGGGCGAGGTGGAGTTGGCGGAAAAGTTCTTGGGCTAAGAGGACGGCGGGTTCGGCGCCTTCGATTTTAAGGATGGCATCGCGGGAGATGAGTTTGACGCCGAGGAGGGTCTCAGTTTCGCGAAGGAGGGATTCGTCGGAGGCGTAGAGATCGGAGAGGGCTCGTGCGTTATCGAAAGTGAGAATCTGTTCGCTCATCGCCTATTGGTATTACTAGGGAGGAAGGAGGAGGGGGGAAGCACGATTATGTGACAAGTTAGCGAAGAATGGAGTCGAGTGAGGCGGTGGCTCGTTTGAGGGAGGAGAGGGTTTCGCCGACGGCGCGGTCGGCGCCTTTGGGATTGAGGGGGAGGGGAAGGCCGGGTTCGAGGGAGGTGACGAGGGCGCAGATGCGATCGTTGACCATGATGCCGAGGAATTCACCACCGAGGGTAAGGACCCAATCTCCTGAGTCGGGGGCGTATTCGCCTTGGAGTCGATTGAGGAAACGAGAATCCATTTCGAGGTAACCAGGCAAGTTGGGGGCGAGGCGGAAGGTGCATTCGCCGTAAGATTCGCCGTTGGGGTGGAGGAGAAGACTTTTGGAAAATCGGAAGGGATCGGTGGCGAGGCGGTAAGTTGAGGAAGCGATACGGTTGGTTTCGGCGGGATCGACGGGCGCGAGGAGAAGACGAGGATCGCCTTGTTTTAGGGCGTAGAGGGATGAGATGGGTTGAGGGAAGTTGGAGGGGGGCGGGAGGGTGAGAGTGCCGGAGAGGGAACTCCAAGTGCCTTGGGCGTCACCGAGGGTGAAGGGAGTTTGCGAAAGTGGGATGAGGGCGACGGTGCGGGAGCCATCGGTGAGGAGAATCGATTTTGATTCGCGGCGGCGGGGAGAAGAGCTTTGGGCGGAGGGGCGTTCGGCAAGAAGGAGGACAGTGGCGCGGCGGGTAAGGAAGTCGGCGTAGAGCGCGTTGGGGGCGACGGGGCGATACTCGCGAATTTCCTTTGTGATTTCGCCGTTTTTTTCTGCGAGTTGGGTGACTCCTTTGGAGAGGGATTGGTTTTGTTCGAGGAGTTTCTTTTTTTCGTCTTCGGCGGTGCGCAATGTGGCTTCGGTGAACCGGGAACGTTCTTCGGCGCTACGAGCGACGAGATTGGCGGAGGCGACTTGGGCTCGCAGGGTGGCGGTTTCAGTTTTGAGTTTATCCTCGGCTTGGCGGAGGGCGGCGGCTTCGGTGCGTGCGGATTCGAGGGCGGCGCGGGCGCGTTCTGCTTCGAGGCCTGCTTGCTGGGAGAGGCGGAGGGATTCTTGTTCTTTTTTCTGGAGGCGTTCGGAGAGTTCGGTGGTGCGAGCGCGTGCTTGATCGAGGATGGTGGCGCGGGTGGTGGATTCGGCTTGAGTGGAGGTAAGGTCGCGGGCGAGTTTTTCGCGGTTGGCGCGTTCTTCTTCGAGGGTGAGGCGAAGGGCGGCAACGACGTCTTCCCGGGCGGAGGTGGGTTGGCTAGCGAGGGGGAGAGGGGGGGGAGGGAGTTCGTTCTTATCCCAACGGGTGAGGGCGAGGAGATTGAGGAGGAGGAAATCGCAAAGAATGAGGAGGAGGGTTTTATTCATGGCGAAAGCGTCGGCGGGCGGGGCCTCGCGGGTTCACAGTTTAGGATTTTTGCGGGGGAAGCAGGAGGCGCTGTTTGAGGGCGCGGACATGGAAGATTTTAACGATGGCGACGCAGGCGATACCGAAGAGGTTGGAGGCATAGGCGGCGAGGAGGCTAGGCTGGATGACACCGATGACTTGGAGGACGAGGGCGGTGGCGGTGCCAGCGATTCCGACATAGAGACCTGCATCAAAAAGATTGTCCTCATTTTCAAGGAGGCGGAGTTTGAGATTAGAATCACCTGGGCCGTTTTCGATTTGTTGGATGCGGCGTAGGCAGATTCGGTAAACGGTGATTTGCAGGCCAAAGAAGATGGCGAGGGTGATAAGATTAGTGGGATCCATGGCACTCCTTGGGTGAGATCTGATTGTAGGGGATGGGGAGGGATGGGCGAGACTCAATCGATATTTTGGATAGGTGCGAGGGTGGAGAAGGGCGGGTTCAAGGAGGGTACCGAGGAGGAGGGCGAGGAGGGTGGCTTGGGCAAGGCGTGGGGCGGGCCGCCAAGGGCCTGGGCTGGTGGGGGCAAGACCAGGAAGGAGTTGCCAGAGGGCGGCGATAAGAAACCAGGAACCTGAGAGTAGAAGGGCAAGGCGGAAAAGGAGTAGGGGTTTTTCAAAGTGAAGGATTGAGGGTATCCATGGGGTGGGGAGGGGAACGGAGCTAGAGAGGACGGGGACGTGGCGGGAGACGAGGAGTTTGACGGAGCCGCGGCCTGAGGCGATGGCGGTGGATAGAGCGTTCCAAGGTTGAGTGATGGGGAGAGGTAGGAGGGGGAGGAGGTCGGCGGGGTTGGTCCAGAGGGCGGCGGCGAGGAGGAGGTCGGCAGGCTCGGAGGGGGTGCGGATCTGTTCAGAAAGCCAGAGAAGAGTGGGCAGGGTGTAGATGGTTCCGAGAATTTCTCGGAGGGAATCGTAGTCATAGCGGCGGCTGAGGGAGAGGATAGCGAGGAGGGTGGGTTGGAGGGGGCGAAGAGATTGTTCTTGGAGGGAATCGGTGGCGGATGTTTTTATTTCGCTGGCGACGGGGGGAGAAAAAGCGGCGGTATCAAGAAGGTGAGCGGTGAGGAGGAGGACGGCTTCGAGAGGTTGGCCGCCTGGGCTCGTCGCGGGGAGAAGGGGTGGGAGTGGAGGAAGAGAAAGAGTATCGAGAAGAGTTTGGACGCCAGGGGAGGGATTGGATCGGAGGTTTTGGCGAAGGCGAAGACGAACTGATTCACGAAGAAGGAGAGTAAGAGTGGGCGGAGGTGAGGAGGCTGTAGTTTCGAAGGCAAGGCCGGAGGTGGCGAGGATGAGTTCGAGGCGGGGATCGCGGGTACCGAGGGAGGCGAGATCGGGGCGGGAGGAGAGGAGAGTACGGGCGGACTGGAGAACGGCATCACTTTCGGGAAGGTGGATGGATTGAGCGAGGAGAGCGAGGCGAAGGCCCGCGCCGAGGTGTTCGGAGTTGAGAAGAGAGGCGGCGAGTTCGGTGAGGGGGGCCGTACCTTGGCCAGCGGCGATGAGGAGACGTTCGTCGATGGCTTGGAAGCGGACGGGGAGGATGGCCGCGGTGAGGAGGGCGGCGAGGCCGAGGACGAGATTGAGGAGGGGAGGAGGTTTCAGGCGGAGAATCGGGGGAGGGAGGGGTTGATGCGGGTAAAGATTTCCCAAGGGATGGTATCGGCTTCACGGGCGAGGTCGGTGGCGGTTCGGGTGAGTCGACCCGATTGGCCGAGCCAGACCACTTCGTTACCGCGGCGAGGATTAGGGACGCGGGTAACGTCGAGGAGAGTCATATCCATGGTGACGCGACCGAGGATGGGGCAAAGGCGACCTTGGACGAGGGCGTGACCGCGATTGGAAAGGGAGCGGGGCAGGCCGTGGGCGTAGCCTGTGGCGACGGTAGCGACGCGAAGATTGCGGGGGGCGCGGAAGGAGGCGCCGTAGCTGATGGTTTCTCCGCGAGCGACGGAGCGGACAAGGAGGATGCGGGATTTCCAGGCAAGGACAGGCTGGAGGGGCGGGGAGGAGCGGGAGGTGGGGTGGATGCCGTAAAGGGCGAGACCTGGGCGAGCGTGGGTAAGGGAAAAGGGAGTGGTTTGGAAAGAGGCGGCGGAGTTGGCCCAGTGGTGGGGGAGATTCTTGGGCAAGAGGGAGGCGGATTTTAACTGGCGGCGGGTGAAGGCGGGATTGGAATCGGCGCAGGCGAGGTGGGTTAAGGTTCCGACGAGATCGAGGGAAGGTTGCTGGGCGATAAAGAAAAGAAGTTTTAAAAATTCCTGCGGGGTGGCTCCGAGGCGGTTCATGCCGGTATCGAGTTTTGCTTGGACAAGGGCGATGGTCTTGGCTCGGGTGGCGGCGCGGACGAGCTCGCGGGCTTCGGTGAGAGAGGAGAGGGTAATGGTCAGGCGATGCTGCAGAGCACAGGGGAATTCGGGAGCGAGAGTGGAGCCGAGAAGGAGAATGGGTTGACGGATTCCAGCACCGCGGAGTTGGGCGCCCTCGGAGACAAAGGCGACGGCAAACTCCTCACATCCAGCTTGGGCGAGGGCACGAGTAATGGGGATGAGACCGTGGCCATAGGCGTTATCTTTAACTACGGCGAGAATCTGGGTTTTGGGAGGAAGAGAACGGCGTACCGTACGGAGGTTGTGGCGGAGGGAAGGAAAGGAAATCTCGCACCAGGTGCGAACATCGCCGGGAATTTTCATAGGATGAGGATAAAGGGTGGGAAAGAGGGGTGAGAGCCTAAAAATCTGGTGGTGGGGTAGTCTATTTTGTGGCCATGGTGGGGCGGAGATGGATGGGTTCGCAGGGGAGAGTGGGCTCGAGTTCGTGGGTTTGGAGGTAAGAGGCGAGGTCGGTGGCGTGGGTGGATATCTTTTTGTCGACACCTGGGAGGGCGTCCGGGGTGACGGCGAGAGTGCAACGGGCGAGGAGGGAGGGGAGAGAAATGGCGGGGTGGACTTGGGTTGGTGTGTGGAGTTTTCCCATGGAGTAGAAGGTGGCGAAGATATCGCCACGTCGGGCATCGGAAAAAATACCGAGAAGAGGAGTATCGGAATAGTGGTAGGCGATGGCGCCGGTACTGCGGACAGGGAGGACGGGACAGTTCCACGAGGCGGCCATGCCGTGGGCGGAGGCGATGGCGGAGCGAATTCCTGAAAAAGAGCCTGGTCCTACTCCGACAAGAATTTGTGAAGGGGTTGGTGGGTTGGGCAGAAGAGTTTGCAGAGAGGGGACAAGAGTAGCGGCGACGGAGCCTGGGAGAGTCCCTGAGGCAATGGCATGGCCTTGTTGGGTAAATGCCCAAGAGGCGGGTGAGGTTGAAGCTTCGAGGATGAGGCGGGTCATAAAAAAGGCTCAGGCAAGTAGGGTGGAGAGGGGAAGAAAATATTAGTGGGTGGAGGAGGGGTCGGATTCGGAGAGAATGGGAACGGGTTGGCCATCGGGTTGGAAGTCGAGACTGGGACCGCCACCTCGGATGAGGCGAATGAGGAAGGTTCCGTACTGAAATTTGAGTTTGGCTAGGACGGGAATGCGGCGAGCGTCGTCGGTCATCCAGAGTTTGAGCCAGCCTTGGTGGCGGATGGAAGGGCCGAAGGGTTGGCCAAGGATTTCAATGAGGGGGCGCGGGGGATCGTCTTCGATTTGGAGAGTGCCGATTTGTTGGCAGGTCATTTTCGAAAAGAGGGGTTCCTTGTTCTCGAGGACATTCCAAGTGATGGATTCGCCGACTTTCCATGGGTAGGCGCGAACATGGTAGAGCATGGAACCGAAGTCTTCGGCGGGACCGTCGGGCAGATCAAAGTTTTCTTCGGGTTTACCTGGGGCTGGGAAGAATCGGCCAAGTTTGACGGAGTAGTCGGGCAGGGTTCGGCGTTGGCGGACGTTGCCGCCTTCGCTGCGGTCCTGGATATACTCGAGAGTACGCCAAGGTTGCAGTTGGGTAAGGGAGGTGAGGCGACTGCGGATGGGAAAAAAGGCTTCGATGGGACCGCGAGAGCGGAGATAAAGTTCAAATCGTTCTACTCCTTCGCGTTTGGGTTCTTTTTTTGCGGTGAAGATGGCTTCAGCTGCATCTAAGGGACCGTACTCGATGAGGTAAGTGAGTTTTTCTCCATCGGGCCATGGAGAAGTGGGCAGAGTTTGAGTCTGGCCGGTGGAGAGAGTGAGGAGAATGAGAAGCAAGTGGGAGGTGCGCATGGGGTAAAATTAGTAGGGTCTTTTTTGAGTAAGAAAGTTGGGGGAGTACTCGGTGGGATCGTAGGAGCGGTTCCAAAGTGGGGAAGTGGATCCTGAGAGAGGGGGGATGAGCCATTCCCAGAGTCCGCGTACCGTCCTTCCTTTTTTCGATTCGTCTTGTTCAAAGCGCAGATGAGAGGCGGAGGCGGAGTGGTGGTCGATGATGCGCACCCCTGCTTTTTGGAAAGAGTGAAGAACAGCGCGGTTTAGTTCGACGAGGGCACGATCTTTCCAAAGGGTGGAGGGCCGAGAGGTGTCGAGACGGAGGCGGCGAGCAACATCGGGGAGAAGGTTGTAGCGATTTTCATCGGCAAAGTTCCGAGTTCCGATTTCGGTTTCCATATACCAACCACTGAAAGGAGCCGCGGGAAAGCTGATGCCTCCGATTTCGAGCCTCATATTGGAAACGACGGGGAGTGCAACCCAGCGAAGCCGGAGGGAGTTGAGGCAGGGGGAGTCGGGATGGCGGATGGAGATTTCTTGGGTGACTTTCTTTGGTGGTGGAAAAAGGCGGGGATTTTTTCCAGGCAGGGAAATGACGATGGGGAGGAGATCGAAGGGGGTGCGCTTTTTTGGTGGGATCCAACCTAAGTGAAGGCAAAGGTCGGTGAACTCGGTTTCGGCGGGATCGCCGAGGATTTGTTTTTTGTTGATTCGGTAGCCGGCGTATCGGCTGAGTTGGTAGTTCCAGATTCGGGGGCCGCGCCCTTTTGAATCGGCGGGAGGG
Organism: uncultured Verrucomicrobiota bacterium; assembly: GCA_903956835.1. Classification (GTDB taxonomy): domain Bacteria; phylum Verrucomicrobiota; class Verrucomicrobiia; order Methylacidiphilales; family Verrucolacustridaceae; genus Verrucolacustris. The sequence goes on along the minus strand of CAJBOM010000145.1, from coordinate 1,574 downwards.
AATACGCTGACGGTGGAGCGGATATCGCCGTGGTGGGTGGCGTGTTTCAGGTGGTGAAGGCAACCGTGATAGATGTCCTCCTCGCTAGAAGCGTGGCGCTGGTCGAGAACATCTAGTTTGGACCCAAAAAAGCGACCGACGCAACGGACACTGTTCCGCCAGGCGAGTCGGCATCCGTAAGTGAGTTCGGGGAGGGTGAGTTGGTAGGTGCCTGATTTGGTGATTTGGGCTTGGGCCTGTTGGATGCGGGAAGCGGAGATGGTGGGAGCTTCTTTTTCAGATTGGAGTAGTTGAAAAAAAGCTTTGGCGGAGTGGGTGAGGGGGATCGGTTTTTTGCGACCGGTGAGGCGAAGGCGCTCGGATAAGACGAGAAAAGGGCAAGAGGACATGGGTAGTAGAGTACTCGGTTGGTGCACGGCGTGAAATCCCGTTGCGAGGAAAAAATCTTTGCTTTCGCATTGGCTGAAAGTTGCGAGAACAGAACGCTTCATGGTTGAGACATTTAGTGTGCTGATCATTGGAGGTGGGGGTAGAGAGCATGCCTTGGGGTGGGGTTTTGCGCGGGATGCGCGGATGCAGAAGATCTGGTTTGCCCCAGGGAATGCGGGGACTTTGGAAATTGGGATTAACCTTCCTTTTGGGGTAATGGATTTGGTGGGAATCACCGATTGGGCGAAAAAGGAGAAGCCTGGATTAGTGGTGGTAGGGCCTGAGGTGCCGCTATGTGCAGGATTAGCGGACCGGTTGAGGGAGGTAGGATTGAGGGTGTTTGGTCCTGGGGCGAGTGGGGCGCAGTTAGAGGGGAGTAAATCGTTCTGCAAAGAGTTGCTGGTTACTCAGAAAATCGCTACGGCACGGGCGGGTTCGTTTATGGATCAGGAAGAGGCGATTCGGTTTAGTGAGTCGCTTCCTCCGCGGCAAGTGGTCAAGGCGGATGGGTTGGCTGGGGGAAAGGGGGTGGTTATGGCGGGGAGTCATGCGGAAGCGGGTCAGGCGATTCGGGAGATGATGGAGGGACGAGTTTTTGGGGAGGCTGGAGCGAGGGTACTGATTGAGGAGTTTTTGGAGGGGGAGGAGCTGAGTATTCATGCGGTGACGGATGGAAAAAGATTGGTGATTTTACCTTCGGCCCAGGATCACAAACGGGTGGGAGATGGGGATAGGGGTTTGAACACGGGAGGAATGGGGGCGTACGCGCCGGCTCCGAGGGCGACTCCCGAGCTGCTTCGGGAGGTAGAGGAGAAGGTGCTTCGCCCTACTTTGGAGGGTTTGCGGTCTAGGGGAATTGAGTATCGGGGGGTTCTTTATGCGGGGTTGATGTTAACGAAAGAGGGACCGAAGGTTTTGGAGTTTAACTGCCGTTTTGGAGATCCCGAGACGGAGGTGCTTGTACCGTTATTAGAAACGCCGCTTTGGGATCTGCTGGGGGCGGCGGCGGATGGGGATTTATCGAACTTCTCGATAAAAATCCGTAAGGGAGCGGCGTTGACGGTGGTGGTAGCGGCGCCAGGTTATCCTGCGCAGCCGATTTTGGGTCAGAAAATTCAGATGAGCAAGGTAGGAGTGGATTCGGT
>CAJBOM010000144.1 GCA_903956835.1 uncultured Verrucomicrobiota bacterium | reverse complement strand
CCAAGCAGAAATGTTCGAAAGCAGGGGAACACTGGCGTCAGGTAGGCTTACCTCCATGGAGTTGAGAACCAGCACCCTCCTAGAGAATCCTCTTATGAGCTCAAAGGCAACGTGGAAAAGTTTCCCAAATCGCTTTCTTAAGGTTAAACAAGTCTATGAACGTGCCCTCAAAACATGGGTCAGGAAAAAAGAAGTGGTATATCTTTGGTGGTTTACTCATTGCTGGCGTGGTTCTGCTTGTAATTCTTGGGGCTCTGCTTCCCATCTTCATCACGAATTGGCTCGGGGGAAAAGACTTCCAGAAGATCGCCTCTCAACAAGCCTCCTCCTTTTTAAAGACAGAAGGAGATTTCGAATCCTTTGACTGGTCCTCCTTTTCTGTTTATTCCGCCGGTTTTTCGACTCGATCTGGGGCTAAGGGGGAGTGGAACTGGGACATTCGGGATATACGCACGGAGATTTCACCGCGACTTCTTCTGGATCGAATTCTTCGCTTCTCAGAGATCACTGTCGGTAGCATTAAGATGAAATCGGGCACAGGCTTGGTTTCTGTCCCCAAGTCATTATCAGTCAAACCTACCTCGGCATCTGCGGGGAGTGATCTTTTCCGGGACGTGCAAGTGGGGAAGGTTCTGATTAAAAGTTTTGCATTGCAGCCCAGTCCTACGACCTCGGGTTGGGGGGTGGAAAACGTTGGAATCGAGGTTCATCCCAATCCCCAAAACACAACCTTTTCAATCCAAGGAGGGGAGATCCTTTCGCCCCTACCATGGTTAGGAGCGCTCTCCTTGCAACAAGCGAAAGGTTCCTACGTATCACCTCAAATCTACCTTACTCGCCTCGATCTGAAGTCTGCTCAAGGGGGAACCCTAGAGATATCTGGAGAAGGCCGAACCGACTCGATTTCAGGCAGAAGAGGTCGCCTGGCTTGGGATCGCTGGCCCCTACCTGAAGGTAAAATTGGTGTAGGACTTTTTGATATCCCCGCAAAAATGTCTGGCACATTTGAATTAACTGATTGGAAGTCAGATGGCCCTGTCGGCACAGGCCAAGTAAAGCTTATCGATGCCCGACTCGAACCGGGAAAAGGGTCGGAAACTATTCTTGGCCTTCTGGCTGTATTGACGGGGGAACCTCGTCTTCGCGGATGCACCCTAAGCACCGCTCAGGCATCTTGGACACTCGAACCCGGAATTTATAATGTTCGCTCAATCACAGCTGAGGCTCCTGGACTCCTAAGGGTAAACGGGCAAGTCAAAGTGATGGGGCAAAATCTGAGCGGGGTTATCAATCTCGCTTTGGAAAAGAATCTTGGATCGAAAGTCTCAGGCATAACGGGGGGGGAGCTCTTCCGACAGGAGATCGATGGTTATCTCAATCAACCGATCCAGATTTCAGGGACATTGGACCGTCCAGAAAATGATCTTCAATCGAAGCTCACCGGAGCCTTGACTCGGACTGCAATTCGAACAGGAGCCCAGATTCTGGAAAAAGCTGCGGGTGCACAGGGAGGTTCGGGAGGTGATGCGGCGGGCCAAGCTGTCAATGTGCTGAAGAGTTTATTCGGGCCTGCCCCCAAATAAATTACAAGCTATCCGTAGCTCTTGTAGTACTTTTTCTTTTCCTCGTCGGAAGGGGAGGCGGTATTCAGGGAGTTGGCAACAGGTGATGCAGGTGGTGTGGATGCAGAGGATTCCTGTCCTATTTCTTCATCCAGCGCCGACATATCCACCTGGGGACTTCGATCGGGCATCATTCCGGCAGGAGTTCCCCCGCTAGCCTCGACAAAGGCCAACTGAACTTGCTGGAGTGCTTCGCTAATAATCTTTGTTTCTTGCGCGCTTAGATTGCCCTGCGTCTTTATCTGAATGAGATCGAGGTGGTCGATCATCATCTTAGCAGCTTGCAGGTTGGGGGGTAGACGATCTCCTTCTGGCGTTGGGATCTTTCCAAGAACATAGAGAATGTTTTGCGCTTGGATCATGACGAACTGAACAAATTTACGAGCTAGCTCAGGATTGGTCACTGGATTCGCTTTTTGAATTTCAGCCATAAAATTACCTAATCCGAGAGTTTGCTTGAGCCCGTCTGTGACCCCGATTTCCGATTGCGACGGCGAGGGGATTGTTTTGCTGAAGCCGAACGCCTGAAAGGAGGTTGATTCTTAATCGGGATGGCCTTAGGAAGAAAGGGGATTTCGAAAGCTTCTTGAAAAGAATAGATCTCCTGAAAGTCATCGATTTTATCCGTCTCACTCTTTCCTAGAATGCCATGTTGAACGAGTTGGAAGACAACTTCTCCAACCTCCGTGCAGGTAGAAATTCCCCAATCATTCAGTACGGTTTTCGCCATAGGACCAAACTCTTGCAGAGCAAGAGCACGAAAACTTTCCAAGAGTTCCTCCCCACGGACGTGAGCAGGTTTTTTCTGGTCGTTACGGCCGAGGCGCTGAAGGGCGTGATCCAAAGAGCGGCGGACAAATTCGTAGGCGGGTAGGGAGAAGCGGGTTTCTGTTAAGCGGATCTTTTTCACCGCGGCGTCAAAAGAAAGTTGGCTCACGTGGAAATAATGAGCCAAAGGGCTCTTCTTGTCTATGGCTTACGCGCCGTGCCGAAACCACATCCAGCCAGAGAAAAGGGCCAAGCCAAGACCTGCGATCAAAAGGAGGAGTCGTTCGCGGCGGCGCAACTGCCCGTAATTCATCTGCAGATAAGGTTCACGATTCGTCCAGGAACAACGATAATCTTTTGGATTTGTTTGGCGTCGATCCAAGTCGGCAGATCGGCGTGGGCGAGAACCATCTTCTCGATTTCCTCGCGGCTGGCGGCAGGTGAGATATGAATCTTCCCTTTTACCTTGCTGTTTACTTGGACAGGTAACTCCACGCTATCTTCCAAAATGTCGTCTGGGTGGTAGGTGGGCCATGGGGCGATACTGAGATTATTCTTCCCCCCAAGGTGCTGGTGAATCTCTTCAGCAAGATGGGGGGCAAAAGGTGCGAGTAGTAGGCAGAGATGTCGCAGAGCGGATTGAGGTCGTTTGGGTAAGCTGGTTAAGTGATTTACTAATATCATCAGAGCTGAGATCGCCGTATTGAACTGTAACTTCTCGATGTCGGCGGCTACTTTGGCGGTAGTTTTGGCGAGGGCACGTATAGTTTCCCGATCCGCTGGCTCATCCGTAATTAAGGGGGAGGGAATCCACTGTCCTTCTTCAGTTTCCTCGAAAACTAAGCGCCAGATACGGGCCAAGAACCGAACAGAGCCTTCCATGCCTTTTGCGCTCCATGGCTTCATTTGTTCAAGAGGACCCATGAACATCTCGAAAACTCTTAAGGCATCAGCGCCGTGTAAAGCAATGACGTCATCAGGATTGACTACGTTTCCCACCGACTTTGACATTTTGGAACCATCCTCACCCAAGATGATCCCCTGATTGACCAAACAGCGAAAAGGCTCGGGATAAGAAACCAAGCCCAGATCGAAAAGAACTTTGTGCCAAAACCGAGCGTAGAGAAGATGAAGGACCGCATGCTCTGCGCCGCCGACGTAGAGATCCACCCCACCACCGCTCATCCAATATTTTTCTGCGACCGAACTCCAGGCGAGTTGGTCGTTGTGGGGATCGCAAAATCGTAAATAGTACCAGCAGGAACCTGCCCATTGGGGCATGGTATTGACCTCGCGGGTAAATCCACCCGGAAGATTCCCCCACGACTTCGCTTTAGTTAAGGGCGGTTCGCCAGTTGGACTCGGTTGGTAATCCTCGAGCTCTGGCAAGGTGAGAGGAAGGTCAGTCGGAGCTAGGGGGGAGTGCTTTCCCTCGTGCCAAAGAATGGGGAACGGTTCGCCCCAGTATCGTTGTCTAGAGAAAAGCCAGTCACGAAGCTTATATCGCGTTTGCTTTCGTCCCTGCTGATTTGTTTCCAGCCAAGCCACCATACGTGGGTAGGCCTCCTCGGTCTTTAATCCGTCCAGAAAACCGGAATTCATCTGAATTCCTGGTTTCGTAAAGCAACCTTCTGGGCTCTTTCCACTTTCAGGTCGAATGACTTGGCAAATGGGGAGTTTGAATGTTGAAGCGAATTGGTGATCTCTCTCGTCGTGAGCTGGAACTGCCATGACTGCTCCTGTGCCGTAGGAGGCGAGTACGTAGTCTGCGATCCAAAGCGGAATGGCTTGTCCGTTGACGGGGTTAACAACTCGGACCCCTAAGGGAACGCCGGTTTTGGTTTTAGCGAGTTCTACTCTTTCCAAGTCAGACTTTGCTGAGCTTTCCCGCCGGTATAGCTCCACCGCCTCTTTCTGCGTGGGCGAGGTGAGTGTAGGAACGAGGGGATGTTCCGGAGCGAGTACAGCGTAGGTGGCCCCAAAAAGGGTGTCGGGTCGCGTGGTGTAGACCGTAATTTTGATCTCCGTTCCTTCCACGATGAAGTCAACTTCGGCACCTTCGCTTTTGCCGATCCAGTTTCTCTGCATTTCTTTGAGGGAATCAGGCCATTCGAGGAGATCGAGATCCTGAAGAAGGCGTTCAGCATAAGCGGTAATCTTAAGCATCCATTGGCGCATCGGGCGTCTTTCCACAGGATGGTTACCTCGCTCGGACCTCGGTCCCTCTGAGGTATTGAGAATTTCTTCGTTCGCTAGAACTGTCCCAAGGGCTGGGCAGTACCAGACTGGAGCCTCGGCAACGTACGCTAACCCTTTTTCATAGAGTTTGAGAAAAATCCATTGGGTCCAGCGAAAGTATTTTGGATCTGTCGTATCGATTTCTCGAGACCAGTCGTAGCTAAAGCCCATCGCCTTGATTTGGCGCCGAAAATTACTGATATTTTTCGCCGTGGTAACACGCGGGTGAGTTCCAGTTTGAACCGCGTGCTGCTCCGCCGGCAGGCCAAAGGCGTCCCAGCCCATCGGATGAAGGACATTGTCTCCAAGCATACGGCGGTACCGACAAAGAATATCGGTCGCAGTGTATCCTTCAAGATGACCGACGTGGAGGCCCGCTCCTGAAGGGTAGGGGAACATATCGAGAATATATTTCTTGGGTTTTTCTGATCCTGGCTCACCGGGTTGTGCGGCACGAAAACAGTCTGCCTCAGCCCAAATCTTCTGCCATTTAGGCTCAATGGTTGCGAAAGGATAGGGCGCGTGTGTTGGCATAAAGCGGTTAAGGAGTTATTAAACGCAAAGCCGTATGCCAAGTCGAACCCCACCTCATCGCCCTGTTTTATGGATTGCCACAGCCAATCCAGGCAAAACCCGTGAATTTAAAGAACTTTTCGGCGCGCGGTTCCTTGTGCGGGATCTCCACTCCTTCAAGAATCTTCCCGTTATCCATGAAACAGGTAGGACATTTGAGGCCAACGCCAAAATCAAGGCCTTAGCTTTGAGTCGCATTTTGCCAGGCCAACTGATTTTGGCGGATGATAGCGGTCTAGTGGTGCCTGCATTGGGTGGTCGACCTGGGGTTCGATCGGCCCGCTTTTCGGGTCCGAACGCCACCAATGAAAGTAACCGGATTAAGCTTCTTCGGGTTATGAAGAAGTTAAAGAACGCGGCTCGCAAAGCCTATTTTGAGGCCACTCTGGTCTTGGCTAAGAATGGAGAGGTTTTCGGGGTTAAGCGTGGGCGCGTTTGGGGACGAATTACCCATCGAGATTACGGTTTTGGCGGGTTCGGGTATGATCCGATCTTTATTCCGAAAAGCTTCGCTAGGACGTTCGGCCAGCTATCGCCAAGGACCAAAGGACGGATCAGTCATCGTGCCCAAGCAGTGAGGGGAATTAGGAGACTACTTAGCAAAAGAAGGTATCAGCTGGGAATGCATAAACAAAGTTAATACAATATTTATTGTGCGACAAATAGTCCTCTTATGGAAAAATCCCATGGCTATTGAATCAGCCCCCAGCGCTTAGTGAACGGCCAGTAAACGAAGGCTCCTTTACCAACAAGATTGGCGGCAGGAACAGGTCCCCAGCCCCGACTATCGTAACTATTGGGGCTATTGTCTCCCATCGCCCAATAATCCTTGCCAGGAATGCGGTGCTGATCACCGCTTCTCGCCAGATAACTCGGACCAAAAGTATACCCGGGATAGCCATCAGTCTTGGAGGCTACTTTTGCGCAAGCCGCCGCTTCCGCAGGAGCTCCATTAATCCATAGTTCTGGGGGTCTAGCCTCGATCACGTCTCCACCAATGGCTACACAGCGCTTAATGTAGTACTGGGAACCTTCAATCCCGCGAAGGCGTAATCCCGATTCGATGCCTTCAATTCCATCCGTGGTAAAGACGAAGGTCTCAGCCCTTTTCGGTTTACGAAACTGGTAAAGCATCTTGTTCACGAAAAGATGGTCACCTGTCGCCGAACTAAAATTAGCCAAAATATCACCCTCTTTAATCTGATCACCGGAACGCACTCGCAAACCACCTTCCCTAGCCTCCGGCAAAGATGTCCAAAGGGTTTCTGACCAACCATCCGCAATAATCTCTGTGGTGGTCCAAGGAATGAAGCCGCCCAACCGCCCCTCGCGAACGGATAGAATAGTGCCGTCTTTCGGAGCAACGGCGCGGTGGTAACTTTTACCAAGCCAAATAAAATCAAATACTCGTGGAAAGAAATGGGGCGGAGAACTTAGTTCCGGCTGATTTAATAT
>CAJBOM010000143.1 GCA_903956835.1 uncultured Verrucomicrobiota bacterium | reverse complement strand
TGTTGTTCAGCGCAGCCGAACCCAACTTGAACCCATCGAACATCAATGTGTTGCCCGCGCCCGATCCTGTGTTGTTGGCCGTCAAGGTTGCTCCTGTAGGGCTTCCAGCTGTGTTTATCCGGGTGCTATTTAAGGTACCCATCTTTAAGATCGTGTTCGTGCCCGCAAAATTGATTAGAGGATTACCGCCAGCTGTCACCGTGCCCGTGCCTAGATCAAGATCGTTAGCCGAGGTGCTGCTGGTAGTTCCGAAAGTTGTCAGGCTGCCCAATGTTATTGCATTGGTTCCCGCATTGATGACCGCCAACCCGCTGGTGTTATTGATCGTACATCCAGAACCGCTGGTGATGAGGGTTCCCGTGCCAAGCGCATTGGCACTGTTAATATTTAGGACAGCACCCGTACTGACAGAAATGCTCGACGACGCCCCTGAATTATTTCCGCTCAAGGTCAACGTTCCAACAGATACCGTGATCAATCCTGCGTAGGTGTTATTTCCAGCGAGAGTAATCTCGCCAGTGCCGACCTTGGTAAGAGCGTTGTTGGCAGCTCCGCTAATCGCCGAACCGATCGTCATATTGCCTGTGCCACCGATGATGTTCCCGCTCGCAGAGCTAAGAGCTAAGGTAGATCCAGTGACACTAGCCGCAGTGGCACTGTTGTTGACTAGAAATCCTGAAGCCGAATCGTGACCCTTGCCACCACCAGTGATCGCTTCCCCTGTAATCGAGTAACCGTTGAGATCGATCGTGCCATTGATCGTTGTGGCACCCGCAGTCGTGCCCAGGACATTGGCACTTCCCAAAGTGAGTAACGCTCCACCCGCAATAGTCGTGAGTCCAGTATAAGAGTTGCTCCCGCTAAGATAGTAGTAGCTGGTGGTTCCGGTACCAACACCCGAAGCTAAACTGAGCTGCTTAGGTCCAGTCCCACCTTCAGAAATGTTCCCAGTAACCTCCAGCGTTCCACCTTTCGCTTGAAACCAAGTGGAAGTAGTTGTTGGAGTTAACACCAGTGCAGTAGAAATCCGGTTAGTCCCTGTGGTGTTTTGCGCCCAAATCGCAGGACTCGATCCGGCGGTCACGAGGCCACTGTACGAAGAGCTGAGTGTGAGAACCGAGTTGTTGGCTGTGGAGATGGTGTAACCGGTCGCAGCGTTGGTGAAGTTCAACCCCATTATGGTCGTGTTGGCGGTTAACTGTGGCAACAGCGAGGGGTTTGCCACACCCGAAAACACCGCATAGTTGGTGGTGGTGGGAGCGCCTGCAGGAGACCAATTAGCGGCGCTGTTAAAATCCGTTGTGATGGGGGTCCAGGTAGTAAGAACAATCGCCGCCACTGCTGGAGAAGAGATCGATCCAAGACAAAAAAGGATGCTTACACGCAGAAAGCAGGAATTGATCTTTTTGCTCATACTACTTTGACCCCATCAAGGGATAAACGTTCAAACCAATAGATACCAAATTTGAGAAAAAACCAGTGAACTCTTGTGGTAATTGAAGGTATAGATCCATCTATCTGTTCCTATTAATATGTTTACTAGGAATAGTTAAATAAGCAAATGCAAAGACCTGTATACTTATGCAGGCCACCCATTACAACTACCCCAATAAACACCGACAAATTAAGCTCTTAGATAACTGGTATTGTTTGGTACCTTTAGTCTTCCGGATTATGAGGAAATCTTGGCGGGATAGCCTGCGTTGATTTTTCGATCTGGTTCCCCTGGTCGGAGCAGAGGTAACAAGCCTAGCTCGCGTCGGGGCCGATTGGACGCTGCACACCTGGTAGGGCGGATCATCCTTGACCCGCCGATTGAATCACTCAACCCTCTCACCCCAGGGCACGTCCGCGTCTCTACCCCGACCAGCGTCGGGGCCGCAAGCGCGGGAGCGGTCTCTCCGAGAACGCCTGCACCAAAATTTCAAACTTGTTCGCCCAACTAGGCGGCCTCGGAGATGCCGCCACTACCTCAACTTCCTAAGTCAAAACTACTTTTCCACATTCCCACTTTCTCACATTCTCACTTTTAAACTCCCCCAATCCCCCTTTCCGACCTTTGCGGACTTAGCGTGAGCAATCACCTTCTTAAAAAACGAACGGGCCCCGAGACTTTCGCCTCGAGGCCCTTCTTAAACCTAAACTTAAAACCAACCTCTTTAGGGCACCAGCGTCGCCGATAGTCGCAAGAACTTGCTCATATCCTCTCCTTGGGCCACGGTGAACGTCTGCCGCTGGCAACCCGAAGGCACACTTGTTTGATCCACGCCCACGGCAGAGCCAAGTACCGTCACGATCGAACTCCCCGATGCGTAGTTGGCCAGATCTGTGACCGCCTGACCTACAACAGTGAGCTTGCGGGGATTGTCCGTGCGGACAATCGCTGTGATCACCAGATTTCCTCCACTCAGCATTGAAGTCGGTTTGGTTACCGTATCGCTGGGCCCATTCGCACCGAAAGCATAAAGCAGTAGACCAGACAAACCATCCGCTCCCACCTCACTGGATGGAGCAGAGACCGTCACCGTACGTGTCACCGCCGCTGCATTATTATTGGCCGCGTCTCTTGCGTTATAAGTGATCGTATAAATTCCGGGGACTGCGGTATTGACCGATCCAGTGGGAGTTACCGTAACTGAACCGTCAACATCGTCCCTAGCTGTCGCCCCCGCATCGGTATAGGAGGCGCCCCAGGCCACGATAATTGACGCACTGCCGATCCTAGTAATGTCAGGCGCAGTTGTATCCCCTCCACCCCCCGTGGTCCTTAGCACCAGATTGGTCCCCCCCACCACTGCCAGTTCCCAACCTGAAAAACTAGGGTTCAAGATCGGCATCGTGTTCGTCGAGATGGATGTGGCAGCGACTACTAAGGTGTAAGGGGTACTCCCACTCGGTGTACCCCCAACGACTCTTACGATAGAATTTGTCTCAAATTTCAAAGTTCCTGCGGTGTTCCAAGTAGAATTCAAGGCAGCCTCCAAAATTCCACCTGTGGAATTTGTTAGGGCTGAGATGGTCCCCGAACCGCCGATGACCCCGTTGGAATTCACCGTAACGGGACTTACCAATGATCCATTTACCCGCAAAGTGGCATCATTATAAACCACCGTCTTTCCCGTGTAAGTATTCGTTCCATTAAACGTCGTCACCCCAGTTGATTTAATATTCAATCCATTGGTTCTTCCATTGCCGTTTGCAATCACCCCATTGAACGTCCAGTTGGCCGAACCCTCGATGTTATCGACGGCGTTATTAAGCGATTCAGACCTGATGTTATAGCTGTTAATGACCAAAGTGTTGCCTGGCCCGTTCGCTGTGTAGATCACTCCAGCGCTCGTGACGGGTGTATAGTTACAATCAAGAATCCCCATCGTCAGCTCAGTATTGTTTCCCGCAAAGGTTATGGATCGGGCAGCCGTACTAACTGTCACCTTCCCCATTCCAAGGTTTAAATTATTTGTTGCAGTGCTCCCGGCAGTGCCAAAGGTAAATCCAGAACTCCAAGTAACATCATTACTTCCCGCATTCACCACCGCTGCCCCGCTGGTATTATTGATCGTTCCAGCCGTGAGGGTGAGAGCTCCCGATCCCAAGGCATTGGCACTATTCACGTTCAAGGTTCCCGCAGTCAGCGTCACCCCGCCCGACGCTGCTGAATTATTTCCACTCAAAGTCAATGTTCCAGCCGCTGCATTCATTATGGTCAGACCTGTGTAGGTATTGT
>CAJBOM010000142.1 GCA_903956835.1 uncultured Verrucomicrobiota bacterium | reverse complement strand
TTCTGTCCCGCGAACGTCAAGGGAACCTGTCAACAAAGAGCGCGCCCCCAATCTTCTCGCCGTCTGCACCGCTTGCTGAAATGCAGGTTCTTCCCTCCACCCTGTTCCTGCCAAGCTCTCGGGCCATACCAGTAGATCAATCGGACCATTTCCCACCAAAACAATCTCCGACCAGCGAGCAAGCTCCCCAGCCACTTTCTCAATCTTGGCCGACCGCCACGGATCTTGAGGCACCGCAGGTTGGATCGCAGCGTAGGTCAAGGTGTGAACCCCTGGAGGGAGCGGTCGCAGCATTGTCCTCGCCCCGTAGACCATGGTCATACCCAGAACGAAAACTCCCGCCGTGAAATCCCATCGAGGCTTCCATTTTTGGGATCCACGAATTTCTAGTTCAAAGCGGCGAGCCGTTAAGGTCAGCGTAAGTCCCCCAAAAGCCACCACCCACGAAACTAAAGGAACTCCCCCTAGATCGGCGATTTGGGCCAAGAGGAGGAGATTCCCCTGCGATACTCCAAGCCCGTTCCAGCCAAACCCGCTAAAAACAATCCCTCGAAGCCACTCGGTCAAAACCCAAGCCGAGGCTCCTAAGACTACCTGCCAGATATTCCCTACACTGCTCATCCGCTCAGGATCAGCGCCAGAGAATCTCACCCAAAGCAAAAACCAGAGGGCGGGATAGATCGCCATGTACAAACAAAGCAGGATCCAACCCGCCGTCGTTACCGTGATCAGCCAGCTAAAGGTAGTCAGAAAGTGTGTCGCACCAGCAAACCAACCCAAAAACAGCGCTTCCCGTATCGAAGGCTTTGTTTTTTGACCGTAATAGGCCAAAGGAATCAGGGCCAACCAGCCTGCCAAGGGCTGATGGAAAGGGGCAAACCCGAGAGTTAGCCCTAGCCCAGTCAGCCCTGCACAAAACCAGCCCGCCATAGGAATTCCCAACATACCCTTTTTTCGTTCCTGCAGGGTCCGGAGTCAACGTCGCCGAGACTTGTCGACCAAGGTTTCCTGCTGTTATCTCAAGGGGTGATCCCAACGCGCGTCCGAGAGTTACTCTGGAAGTTCTTTCTTCTCTGGGCAGGTATCGGCTTACTCGCGGTGACTTTTCGCCTCACCCCCGCTTGGACCGAAACTCTTCCCCTCCCAGAGACGCTTCGTGCCTTCATTACCCTTTGCCTACGCTATGGAGATTTTATTTCCATGCTTCTGGCCGCTAGCCACATCTATTTCTCCACCGTAGACCGCCTCGGCCTGCGTAAGGCGCGCATTTGTGCCGCGGTCATTCTAGGTTCATCTGCGCTTCTCGAAACGGTCGGAACCTTAAGTGGTATTCCCTTTGGATCCTACCAGTACACCGATGCCTTCGGACCGCGGATGGGCGGGGTTCTTCCCCTCGCCATTCCCCTCGCCTGGTTTTCCGTAGTCGCGGGGGCCAACCTCAGCTTGAGCCAGTACTGGCTTGGAGGTTCCCGCGCACCTATCGCCATTGCCACAGGCGCTTTCTCCATGCTCTTTGATTTCTTGATGGAACCGTTCGCCTACGCCATTCGTGGATACTGGCACTGGGCGGGAAGTATCGTTCCACCCCAGAACTACTTCTCTTGGTTTATTTTTAGCGCCATGTTGGCTTGGATCACACCAATCTATGCCGAGCCCGCTGCCAAAGCTGACCCTCGCCCTGCCATCACTCTGGCCCTCATGACGGGAATCTTCATCGCCGCCCGTATCGCCCACGGCATCTAAGGAATCCTAGGAGGCGAATCCGTTCCCTCGGCTAACTCCAGCAATTTCGCAGAACCAAACGCGTCCCACGAACCAACTTCTGCCCGATCGAAAGAGAGTGCCTCTTGGAAAAAACATCATAGCCCGAAGCCTCGATCGGATCGAGAATCCCCGCGTATAGTTCTCTCATCAACCATGTCGATAATCGACCCCCGCCCGCAGGCAACATTGCAATTCCAGGTTCCGCCAAATCATACTGCTCCCGAGCTCGGGCCACTTGAAATCGCATGAACTCCGCCCACCTTCCCGAAGGACGACCCACCAACAAATCTTCCCGCCGAACCCCGTACACCTCCCTCTCTTCGGCGGGCAGATAGATTCTACCCGCTCGGGCATCTTCCACCACGTCTCGCAAAATATTCGTCAGCTGCATTCCTCTCCCCAAATCGACCGCCCGCGGCTCTGCAAGGACATCCTCCGATCCAAAAACCCGCATCATCATCAGCCCAACCGTTCCGGCCACTCGGTAGCAGTAAAGATCTAACTCCTTCCATGTCTGTAGATCAACTGGCCCTGCATCCCCAGCCACACCCATTGCCAAATCCTCAAACCACCGCCGCTGAATCTTTTTTCTCTCTACAGTATGTCGAAACGCAGGCATCCACTCCTCCCCCCCCTTGGCGCCACCTTCCCCAAAAGCTCGTCCTAAAATCTCCCCCGCAACTTCAGGGTGAACCACCTCTCCCCTTGCCGCTGCTCCGTCGACCGCATCATCTATCGACCGACAGCAGGCATAGACCGCATAAGCATCGCGCCGCACCTCAGCGGGCAAAACGTGCGAGGAAAAATAAAAAGTCCGAGCGTGTTCCCGAGTGACGGCTTGCGCCGCTCGATAAGATACTAAGAGGGAAGGCAACAAGGAGTGCCCTAAACGACTAGCCCCCTAGCCGGACCGACTGCCGAATCCAACCAATCGCCTGCGTAATCGATTCCTGCTCCCCCAGCGTAAGATGGGATTGAGCCAAGTGCTGATTGGCTTCTTGGAAAAGATTGGTGCAACGTTCCTGCATCGCCTGAATCGCTCCCGACTTGCGAAGCAGATCTTGAACCTTAGAAATCGACGATTCGTTTCTCGTAGAAGCCTGCAGACACATCTGCAAGAAGGACCGGTCCACCTCCCCCAAGCGATCGTAGGCCTCCCGAATCAAGAGAGTCTTTTTGCCCTCGAGCAAATCCGTCGGCAGAAGCGCATCTTTACTATCGAAATGAGAAAACTCCAAAAGGTCGTTCTGAATTTGGAAGGCAAGTCCTAGCGGCTCCATTACCCGTGCCAAGTCTTCTGCTTTTTCTGCTGAAGCCCCTGCCAGAATGGCTCCCATCACGCAAGGAGCCTCGAAAGTGTATCGGGTTGTTTTTAGAAAATAAGTCCGCTCAATATCCTCACGACTGACCCGTCCAATATCCCGAGATCCGAGCAGGATATCAAAGATCTCTCCCACCCCCGTGTCGGTTACGTAGGAGAGGAGTTTCCCCAGAGCCTTCTGCCGAGGCTCCGCTGCAAAGGAACTTTGCTGGAGGACCTCCACCGACAAAGCAAAAAGAAGGTCTCCCACTACCAGCGCAACCCCTTGTCCCGTCCGCTCCGCATTACTCAAACGACCCTGACGCTGTTCGACCAGCTTATGGAAAGTGGGCAGTCCGCGGCGCTTCTCCGATCGATCAATTAAATCATCATGCACCAGAACAAAAGCGTGCAGGAGTTCCAAAGAGAGTGCCGCTTGCACTAGCGACTTATCGTCTACTGCCTTTGCCCCACCCAAAGCACGGTAGGTCAGAAGAAAAAGTAGAGGCCGAATTCTTTTGCCTTTCCGTCCAACAAACTCACACATATCGAAGAAGATCGGCTCAAAGAGATCCCCGTACTCGTAACGCTCTTTTTGACGATAAAAAAAGGACTGAATTTCCTGCTCAAGAAGGCTTGGTAGGCTCTCCAGCTCGGTCGGCAGAGGGGACGAGTTCATATAAAACATTAGAAGAACTTGGGGGGCAAACGCCAATCGGAAAAAAGGAAGTTATTCAGATGGTATATTCGCTACCTTGGGGTCGATCCGCCTTGGGGATAATCTTCAGCGCAGCATGCTCTGCAAAAACGAGGTGATGAGGTGGAACACTCTTCGCCAAAAAGACACCTCCGCCAATCGTGCTCCCTTCTCCTACCACCGTTTCCCCACCCAAAATGGTCGCACCTGGGTAAATTGTCACGCGGTCCTCAATCGTCGGATGCCTTTTACGTCCGCGCAACGATTGTGCTCCGGTTACCGAGCGAGCCCCCAGCGTCACTCCGTGATAAATCCTCACGTCCTTTCCAATTTCGGTTGTTTCTCCAATGACCACACCCGTTCCGTGATCAATGAAAAAAGAGGCTCCCAGGATAGCCCCTGGATGGATATCGATTCCCGTCCGACTGTGAGCCCACTCCGTCATCATGCGAGGAAAGAGGGGTACCCCGAGCAGATGAAGTTCATGGGCCATTCTCTGCACCGCAATCGCCTCAATCCCAGGATAGGCTAGGAGAATTTCCTCCACATTGTGCGCCGCTGGATCGCCCGCCATCACCGCCTCAACGTCGGTTTTGAGGATCGCCCGCACCGCAGGGAGCCGCTCCAAAAAAGCGCGGACCTTTGCATGGGCCGGTTCCCCAAGAGCAGACTTATTCGACAGGCACTTGGTTACTTCACGTTCTAACGATTTTTCTAACGAGCCAAGAAGATCGGTGATGGCGGGTCCCAGCTCTTTTCCTTCCAGACGATCCCCCTCGTAAAATCCAGGAAAAAGAAGATGGAGCAAATCTTCCGTAAGCGCCGCCACCGCCGCCTTCGAAGGAAGCTGAGTTCCGCCCAAATGATTGATCGCCGCCAGCTCGGCATAGGATCGAACCATTTCCGCGGCGAGAGGATGATGAGCACTCATTCGGCTATCCTATGGGAAAGTTGGCTTCGGGGCAACTTGGGCCAACGCCGTTTTTGTTGGGCGGGAAAGCCTTCCGATGGCTCAATAGACACATGCCAACCGCAGTTTTCACCCCCGAGACCCTTCCTCCTGCCCAACCAGGCAAAATTCGCTATGGGGTCATCGGTTCTCCCATTTCCCACTCCCTCTCTCCCCCCATGCAAATCGCAGGATTTACCAGTCTGGGCCTGCCTGCCGAATATTTCCGGATCGAGGTTCCCGCCGGCACCCTCCATCGCGCGATCCCTCTTCTTCTCCAAGCTGGGCTTCAAGGATGGAACTGCACCCTGCCCCATAAAAAAGAGATGTTCGATCTGGCTGCAAAGAAAGATTCCTCAGCGCTGGATGCCCAATCGGTAAACACCATTCGATTGGAAAAGGGCCAACTCCACGGCTTCAGCACCGACGCGGCAGGATGGGAAACCGCACTCCAAGAAACTTGGCAACTGGCCACCGATAAACTCCGCATCCTCATTCTCGGATGTGGCGGAGTCGGCCAAACGCTCGCGCGCCATCTCACCCAAAGCGGATGCGCGGCCCTTACATTGACAAACCGGGAACCGAAGCGTGCCACAGAACTACTCCGCGAACTCCAATCCCTAGGGACAGGACGATTCCCCATCCAAACCATCCCTTGGGATATCTCCGCTATTCAATCCGCTCTACCCGAAACCGATCTTCTCGTTCAAGCCACCAGTCTTGGAATGAATGAAAAAGATTCCCTGCCCTTTCCCTTCGAATCCCTCCACCCCCCCCTACGAGTCTATGACACCATTTATCGCAAGGACCTCACCCCACTCGTCCGCGCCGCCCGTTTGCGCGACTGCCCCGCCATCGATGGTCTCGGAATGCTCCTGCACCAAGGAGCTCTTTCTTTCGAAATCTGGACAGGTCAAAAGGCCCCCCGCGCAGCAATGCAGGCAGCACTCGAGCAAGCTGCAGGGAGGAAGATTTGAGCCTGCCCCTCCTTATCGGAAGCGCAGTTTTTGTATTCGGTGCCTGCCTCGGCTCTTTCCTCAACGTCTGCATCCTCCGTATTCCGCTAGGACAATCCATTGTCCGACCTCCCTCCCGTTGCGCCGCTTGTGGCCTGCGTATCCCCGGCTTTCTCAATCTGCCCATTCTCGGATACTTTCTTCTTCACGGGCGCAGCCGATGTTGCGGGGCTCACCTCGATCCACGCTATCCTGCCATTGAGGCAGCCACTGCGATTCTTTCCACCACATTATGGTTTCTCTATCCGCCGCAACTTTTTGCAATCTATCTTTTTCTCGTCGCAGGCTTGATTATCGCCTCAGGGATTGATCTCGATTATCTCGTCATTCCTGATGCCCTTACCATCGGCGGTGTCGTTCTCGGTATTTGCGCCAGTTACCTCGTTCCCGAAATACAACGGCAGGATGATGCCGTTGACGCCATGATTCGATCCGCCCTCTCTGCCGCCGTAGGAGGTGGACTTCTTTGGGCGGTGTCTCGTACCGCCTCCTGGTTTTTACAAAAGGAAGCCATGGGCATCGGGGACGCCAAACTTCTCGCCGCTCTAGGCGCCTTTTTAGGCTGGCCCAGCCTTCCCTTTATTTTGGTTGTCTCCTCATTTATCGGCACAGGCGTCGGCATCGGAATTCTAACGGGACGAAAAAGAAAGTTGGGAGTCAAAGTACCCTACGGCCCCTACCTAGCCATGGCAGCCATTCTCTGGCTAATCGGAGGAAATAGTTTCACCTCTAAATATCTTTTCAATAACCCTATTTTTACTAATCGATAGCGTTCTGCATTAGGGTATTACAGCATAAGTAATTTCATCCAGAATTGCCACCATTGCACTAGGGCATGGTTCGACAGATAGGATTTTTATACCCTTTATATAGGGATGCGAAACAGGGAGACCCCTACATATTGTGTTCTTTTCGCCTTCATCCTATTTCCTCTCTTTGCCCATACCGCCTCAAAACCTTCCACCAACATCTCCCTCCAAGAGGACGGTTCTCTCGTCGTTTACGACGCCACAGGCGGAATTGCTGAGTTCGTTAAACAAGGTACCCCCCGACAATCCATCCAACTCGACGGACAAAATTGTAACGTCAGCTATGGCTTCAATTCCGCTGGAAAAAAAACCATCCTCGTCAGCCTCCCCCCTGTAGCCAGCAGTCCCAGCATCTTCAATCTTGGCGACTCGCAAGTTACCATGCCTCCAAAATCATCTCTTAGGATCACGCTCTCCGACTCCAATCGCCTAGAAAAACTCGAGGGCACTCCAGCAGGAAGCGTCACCTTCTCAAAGACTCCGCAATCCACCCCCGCCAACTTGCCCATGGAAAAAAGTCCTTCACCCGAATCCACTTCACCCACATTCACCCTTTCTCCTGGCCCAGTTCAAACTCCCTCCTCGCCAACACCTCCAACCCAAGATTCTCTTACTCCCAAGTCTTCTGCCGAGTCCCCCGTCGCACCCCTCTCCTCCACTCCCGCCAGCCCTCTCGTCTCTGCTCCAGCCGATGAACCATTTTTCCCTGGAGGCTGGCCTGGAAACCTACTCGAACACCCTCTCTCCACCACCGCCCAAGAGGAAGACCCCTTTTACGTCCGCACCGAAGGAGGCGCTCGCTTTGTCAGTTCAATGAACCTTGTCAACATCGTCGGCCCAAGTGGCCCGACTAACCCTGCCATCCAAAAAGAAATCGCCTTCAGCACGGGCTATCGTCAAGACATCGATGTCGGAGTATGGCTTCTTCCCTGGTTCGGTCTTTCGATCGAGACTGGCTTCGCCCTCAATGCTATCCGTGGCAACACGCAGAATATGACCGTATCGAGCAGCACCTACTGGAGCGTTCCCATTCTTGCTCAGCTCTGCTTCCAGTATCCCAACGAAAGCGGCTTTATTCCCTACGCTAACTTCGGTTTCGGGGGCGGTTGGAACTACTTCAAAATCGGCAGCATCACCTACCCTGGCAACTTCACCACCCTCTCAGGTTCAGGCAGCGACATGAATAACGCTTATCAAATCACCGCCGGTTGCCGCTATCGCCTCTACGAACAGTTTAGCCTCACCTTGGCCTACAAATTCTACGGCACCAGTCAACCCACCGTCGATATGGCCGACAATCAGCAAGTTACTTTCGGTTCCCCCGTCACCAACTCGATCGAGTTAGGCGGCAACTTCTCCTTCTAAAACGCTATTTCCTATTCAAACCCATCTGCGCGCGATCACGCAGATAGTGGTCCGCCAGCACCAGCAAGGTCATCGCCTCCACCATCGGTACCGCCCTTGGTAAAACACACGGATCGTGCCGACCCCGCGCCTTCAGTTCGACCTGCCGCCCCTTCGCATCCACCGTTTTCTGTACTTGAGCCAGCGTCGCCACCGGCTTAAAGGCCACCCGAAAAATAATGTCCTCTCCGTTACTAATCCCGCCCTGCACCCCTCCACTCCGATTCGTCCGGGTCCTCACCTTTTTCCCTTCCAGGTAAAACTCGTCGTTATGTTCAGAACCGCGCATTCGTGCCCCTGCAAAACCCGAGCCGATTTCAAAGCCCTTCGTCGCAGGTAAACTCATCATCGCTTTCGCTAAATCCGCTTCCAATCGATCAAAAACTGGCTCCCCAATTCCCACGGGACACCCTCGCACAATACACTCCACCACCCCGCCCAAAGAATCTCCTTCGGATCGGACACGCTCGATCAAACGCACCACCTGCTCCGCCTCCTTCGCCTCAGGCCAACGAACAATATTCGACTCCACTTCCTTCGCCGAAACTTTTCCCGCCTCTGCCCGTGCCACCAGGCTACCAACCTGTCGCACAAATGCCGTCACCGAGAGACGGGGCACCAACTGCTTGAACATCTTTCGGGCCACCGATCCACCAATCACACGGCCAACCGTTTCCCGAGCCGAGGTCCGCCCTCCACCCTGCCAGTTTCGGATTCCATACTTCGCCTGATAGGTATAATCAGCATGGCTAGGCCGAAATATTGTCTGCATCTCCTTATA
Organism: uncultured Verrucomicrobiota bacterium; assembly: GCA_903956835.1. GTDB lineage: Bacteria > Verrucomicrobiota > Verrucomicrobiia > Methylacidiphilales > Verrucolacustridaceae > Verrucolacustris. The sequence goes on along the minus strand of CAJBOM010000142.1, from coordinate 9,271 downwards.
CGCCTCAGGTCGCGCATCTTCGTTCCGTACCCAGACCGAAATCGGGGTGCCCAGCGTCTGCCCGCCAAATACCCCGGAAAGAATTTCACAGCGATCCGCTTCTTTGCGCGGCGTGACAATCTTACTTTGCCCAGGTCGGCGACGATCTAGGTCGGGTTGTAGATCTTTTTCCGAAAGAGCAATTTTTGGCGGACACCCATCCACCACCGCACCCACCCCGCCCCCATGGGACTCACCCCAAGTGGTTACCCTATACAAATGGCCAAAGGTGTTACCCATGCCTCCCATTCTGCACGAAAAAACGCTTTTGCCCAAGCCTTGGAATTGACCACCCGCACTCGCCCCCCGCCCCATTCCATGCCAATTTAGCGAAATGAATCCCCAGCGGCACATCTGGCTACTCGGTCTGAGTGGTTCAGGCAAAAGCACTCTCGGTCCTCTTCTCGCTGCTCGACTACATCTGCCCTTTGCCGATACCGACCAACTCATCACCCAAAGCTCAGGTCGCACCATCACTGATATTTTTCAGGCCGATGGGGAAAAAAAGTTCCGCCAACTCGAATCTCGTGTCCTCCAGGAAGTATCCATACATACACCTTCAGTCATTTCCTGTGGAGGCGGGGTCATTCTCGATCCCGCAAATCGCCAAATCATGTCTCACACCGGCCTTCGCGTGTATCTCCAAGTCCCCCTACCCATTCTCGAATCCCGCCTCGCTCTCGCCACCGATCGCCCCCTTCTTCCACCCGATCAACGCGCTAACCTCCTCGCGCAACAGCTGGCTCAGAGGGGAAAATGGTACGCCGAATCTGAGATTTGCCTTGATGCCCAAAACAGCACTCCCGAAGAAATGGTCCAGCATATCCTCGCGCAAATCCCATCCTCCTAAACCTGTGGACCATGCTTCGATCCTCCGCGAAACCTCTCAGCGCCTAGGCTTCGACGCCCTCGGATTCGCCTCAACCGAAATTCCGCCAGGCGCGGAGCATCTTCGCCGCTGGCTTTCTCTTTCCTACCAAGGGGAGATGGACTGGATGGCTCGAAATGCTGAACTCCGCGCCGACCCACGCCAGTACGATGCCCAGGCCAGAACAATTATCGTCGCAGGAGTCTCCAGTCGACAGACCTCTCCCCCTTTGCGCCGAGGCCGTATCGCCGCTTACGCCCAAGGGGATGATTATCACGAAAGTCTTCGCGAAAAACTAACCCAACTCGCAGAGCAAACCCTTGGCCCATGGGGCGCTTCCTACCGGATCTGTGTCGACTCTTCCCCCTTAATGGAAAAGCCCATCGCCGCCATGGCTGGCCTCGGCTGGCAGGGGAAAAATACCCTCCTCATCCACACGGAGCACGGACCATGGCTCATGCTTGGTTCCCTTCTGACCGACCTTGTCATCACTCCCTCAACCCCTAGCCAAGACCACTGTGGAACCTGCACCCGTTGCCTGGATGCCTGCCCCACTCAGGCTTTTCCTCAGCCCTACGTACTCGATGCACGGCGTTGTCTGGCCTATCTAACCATCGAACATCCTGGATCGATTCCTGAAGAGTTCCGCCCTCTCATCGGAGATCGTCTCTTCGGTTGTGACGAGTGCCTCGATGTCTGCCCCTGGAATCGACACGCCCAACAATCTCGGGAACTCAGCTTCACTTCAATCCCCCGACCCGATCTCACTACCATGCTCTCGTGGGACGATGCCCGCTTTCGTAAAGAATTTCGTGGCACCCCCATCTTCCGCTTAAAACGAGGCCGCTGGTTACGCAATATCTGCATCGTTCTTGGTAATATAGGAACCTCCCATGATCTACCCGCGCTCCAAGCCAGTTGCCACGACGCTGACCCCGTCGTCCGAGAACACGCCCAATGGGCTGTCACTCAAATTCAAACCCGCGAACCAACCCCCGCCCTCCCCCCCGGCACTTAAGTCTTCGGCAGACCGAGACTTTGGTCATTCTTCTTTGTTTCGGGCTTTTTAACCTCAGGCAAAAGGGTCTTCAACTCACTCGCCTTAACCTTGTTATCATCTTGGGTTGGGGCCTGATTCTGCTCCCCAGAAAGATAACCCTTCTCAACCAGGGAATCCGCAAAGGTGGAATTCGCTTCTGGCGGATAGATCCGATAGGCAGAACTAATAAACTCCATCGCCGCAGGTTTATCATTCCGATAAAAAGCCACCGCCGCTTTGGCGAAATAGTAAAGAGGACTACTGGGGTTAGGTTGAAGCTTAGCCACATAACTATCCGCTTTGCTGGTATTTCCGCCCAAAAGATCACAGAGAAACATTTTGTACGTACCCAGATCATTATTCGGTTGGCTATTCAGGAATATCTGAAACTTTTCTTTCGACTCCGCATACTTGTTATTCAGAAAAAGCACTTCCCCTAGATTAAACTCGGCCATTGGAAGATCGGGTTGCAGTTTTAATGCCTCACGAAAGGAAGCTTCGGCATGCTCCCAGTCCCGCTTTCGTGTAAAGATCGCTCCCCTCAAATTAGCGTTGCTCGCCTGCTTCGGTTTGGCCTGATCAGCTAAATCCAAGTACTTCAGCGCACCATCTAAATCATTGCGTGCGAAACACTGCGCCGCCCTTACGTAAGTCACTTTATACCGCTCCTCAATGTCCTCCGGCAGTGCTTCTTTACTCGGTTCGGCAGTAGTGGCGGCAGGCTTATTCCCGCCCGCTTCCTTCGCCTCATTTTTCTGTCCGCATGCGGTTAAAAGCCCAACCAAACCAAAGAGGCCAAGGAGCCATAATTTGTTCATGCCTAAACTTTCCCAGAACCCTCCCCTTGCCTCAATCTATTTTCCCTAGTCTTTTCAAGGCGCTTCTTTTCAGCGAGCTTTGCCCCGATATGAATTTTCTGGTTACAGGAGGCTCGGGCTTCATCGGCAGCCATCTCGTCCATCGCCTCCAATCCCACGGCCCCGTTACCGTCCTCGATAATCTTTCCAGCGGACAGAGATCAAACCTTCAAGGCCTTTCCTGCCGCTTCCTCCATGGATCTATCCTCGAGCCTGCCTCCCTAGAGAATGCCCTCACTGGCGTTACCCACGTCTTTCATCTCGCCGCCATGGTCAGCGTCCCCGAATCGGTCACCCATCCCGATCGTTGCCACGAAATCAATGTCGAAGGCACCCGCCTCGTCCTTGCCGCCGCCACCCGTGCGGGGGCCCAACGCTTCGTCCTGGCCAGCTCTTGCGCCATCTATGGAAACGATCCCATCATGCCAAAAACCGAAACTCTTCCCCCCGCTCCAGCCAGCCCCTACGCCCAATCCAAACTCGCGGGCGAAGCTCTTTGCCTTTCCTCACCCCTTCCCGCCGTCCCTCTCCGCTTCTTTAACGTCTACGGACCACGCCAAGATCCTCAAGGCCCCTACGCCGCCGCCGTCCCTAAACTTCTCCAAGCTGCCCTCGCAGGATCCCCTCTTCCCATCCATGGAGACGGACTCCAAACCCGTGACTTCGTCTTTGTCGAAGACGTTACCTCCGCCCTCCTCCATGCCGCCCTTCATCCAGAAATGGTGGGGCCCTACAATGTCGCCTCAGGCCAATCCATCTCCATTCTGCAACTTGCCGAAACCATCCGCACCGCCACCCACTCCACCTCCTCCATCTCCCATTTTCCTGCCCGCACCGCCGATGTCCGCTTCTCCTCCGCCTCCATCGCCCGACTCCTAGCCACCGGGTGGCAACCTTCCGTCGACCTCCTCTCCGGTCTCCGCCGAATAGTCGGACAAACCTTGCCATCTCGCCTCTAGCAAAACTCGTACATCACTCATCATCCTTTCCCGCCGAGCAAACCCCAGCATCATCATCTTTCACTTCGCCCGGGTGGTGGAATGGCAGACACAAGGGACTTAAAATCCCTTGGGGAGAAATCCCCGTGCGGGTTCGACCCCCGCCCCGGGCACACTTTTTTCTAAAATCGCTCGCTCGAGGATTGCGACCTGCCTTTGCCTGTGTATTTTGTGAATTCGATGTCCGATAAAACTCGTATCCTCAAAGAGAACGTCCCTGGCCCATGGTACGTCGACGACAGTTGCACCCCATGCCATGTCTGCCTCGAAGAAGCCCCCAAACTCCTCAAATACAATGAGGACCAAACCTACGTTTACTTTCTAAAACAGCCGGAGACCCCAGAAGAAATCGATGCTGCCCAACGCGCCCTCGATATCTGCCCCACCGGCTCCATCGGCAACGATAATACCTAACCTTTACCATGTCCGCACCCACCGCCCCCGCCCAACCCGCTACCTCGCCCTTCAATCGGAATCATCCCTTTTCCGCCCAAGTCCGCGAGAATCGCTTCCTCAACAAAAAGGGATCAGAAAAAGATACCCGCCACGTTGTCATTGAACTCGGCTCCACTGGCCCCACCTACGTTTGCGGAGATTCCCTCGGAGTCCTCCCTCGTAACCCCGATCGCCTCGTCGGAGAATTTCTCGGAAAACTCGGACTCAGCGGGGATGCCCAACTCACCGAAACCATCACCGCAGCCACTGTCCTCAATCGGGCGGGTAAAAAGTTTGTGAAAATGGCCGCGGAGAAATCTCCTGCCAGCCCAGGCCGAGATCGCCTTCAAGAAATTTGCGCCGACGAAGCCAAACTCGACGCCTACGTAGCCGACCGCGATGCCGTCGATGTCCTCGCCGACGCGCCAGGCCTTCAAGTAGATCCGGCCGTGCTCCCCTCACTCCTGCCTAAAGTTGCTCCTCGCCTCTACTCCATCGCCTCCTCCCCCGACCACCGCCCAGGGGAAGTCCACCTCACCGTCGCCGTAGTTAAATATACCACCCACGGCCGCCCAAAGCAGGGCCTCGCCTCGGGCTATCTCGCCGATCTTAAACCCACTTCAACCGTTCCGGTTTTTGTCCAGCCCACCCGCCATTTCCATCTGCCTTCTCCCGATAGCGATATGATCATGGTCGGACCCGGCACTGGCATCGCCCCCTTCCGCGCCTTCCTCCAACATCGCAAACACCACGCCCATCCAGGGAAAAATTGGCTCCTCTTTGGTGACCAACGCGCCAGTAGCGATTTTCTTTACGGCGATGAGTTTTCCGAGGCTCAGAAATCCGGTCATCTCCACAAACTCTCCACCGCCTTCTCGCGCGATCAGGCCGAGAAAATCTACGTCCAACACCGCATGCTCCAAGAGGGGGCCGAACTCTGGCGATGGCTCGATCGTGGAGCCTACTTTTACGTCTGCGGAGATGCCAAACGCATGGCCAAGGACGTCCACACTACCCTTTTACAAATTATCGCCACTCATGGTGGCAAGACCCCAGAGCAGGCAGAAGAGTGGCTCTCGGTCACCTTTAGCAAAACCGAGAAACGATACCTCAAGGACGTTTACTAAATCACCATGGCCCGCCGACGCACTTCGGGAAATCTTTTCGTAGGACTCGTTGTCGGTGGCCTCATCCTTATCGGCGCTCTCCTTTTTCTTCGGGATCGCGGCCTTCTTCACCTACCTCAAGCCCAACCCAAACCTCCCGCCCAAAGAGCGGAAGACCTCGCCAAAAAATACCCAGGAGCGGAAGTTTTCTCTGGCCCCGAAACCATCCCCAGCCCAGATAAAAAAAAAGTGAACTCGTCCCAGCCCTAACCCCACCCCCCCCCGCACTCCTTCCCGTCCCCACCCCCACCACCCAAAAACCGCTTCCCCTTCCCCCCATGGTTGGTCCACCCAAACCTCCCATGGGCAAAGAAGTTCGGCGGGCGGAATCCATTCCCACCGAAAAACCCCGCGATACCGTTGAAATGGCCGGATGGCAGGCTCTGCTCGACCGATTAAACTTTTCCTGCGGCACCATCGACGGCCATTTCGCCAAGCGTAGCCGCCGCGCCATCACTCAATTCCAAATCAATCGAGCCCTCGCCACCACCGGCGAACTCGATATCGAGACCCGCCTCAACTTAGGAAAACCTGGCGATGCCTACACCGATTACACTTTGACCGCCGATGACCTAAGCCACGTTATTCCTAAACCCAAAGGCTTTCTCGCAATGAGTAAAGTGCCTGCCCTCGACTACCACGATCCTTGGGAAATGCTTGCCGAGAAAACCCACTCCACCCCATTTTTCATCAAAGAAATTAACCCCTCCATCACCAATCTGATCGCTGGTACTCAGCTCACTCTCCCCAACCTTGAGGGAACTCGTAAACTCCCCCCCGTCTCTCGCATCGTCATCATGCTTTCCGAAACGACTCTCCTGGCGTTTGATGCCAGCAATAAAGTCGTCGCTTGCTTCCCCTGCTCAATCGCCGCGAATAAAAATAAAGTCCCTAACCAAGCTCTCACCGTCATCAATATCGCCCCCAACCCCGATTACACCTTCGATCCCAAAGTTCTTATCGATGTCGCCACCAAAGAGGGCATCACCAATAAACTGGTCCTCCCCCCTGGGCCCAATAATCCCGTTGGCACCGCCTGGATCGGGCTCTCCCTTCAGGGCTATGGCATTCACGGAACTCCTGAGCCCGAAGATATCTCCCGCACCGGTTCCCATGGCTGTTTCCGCCTGGCCAACTGGAACGCCACCAAACTGGTCAACGCCGTTCGCCCAGGGGTCCCTGTCGAGGTGGTTCCTTAACCTTAATTTAACCTCATTTCCAACGGGAAGTGATCACTCGGCACCTCCCCTTTCCGCCAGACCCCAACTTCCATTTCGCCTGCCCCGTATTTTTTTACCCAACCTGGCGAAAGTAAAATATGATCAAAATCTGCCACCGCATAACGCCCCGCTAGATCGGGCTTTACCGTTGCCACCGCAGGCCAAGGCACCTTTTCTTCCGCCGCCTTCCATCCCTCTTGGAGTAGCTTTCGGACGGTGCTCTCCGTGAAATCCGGATTCCGCAAAGAACAGTTAAAATCTCCCGCCAAAAGCATAACCTCATTCTGCGGATCTAAACCTCGCCTGCGCCAATCCCAGCGCAGATAGTCGATCGCCCGCTCACGTCGTACACTGGACGCATCTCGCCCTCCTCGATTACTTTTTAAGTGCACCACATAAGCGGTCAGCCGATTCCCTTTTTTATCCACAAACAGCGCCCCTAAAAATCCGCGCACTGGCCGATCAGGCGTAATCGGTAATCCATGAAAATCCACCTCCCATACCTCCTTCCAAGGCACCCGACTCACAATCGCAACATTTTGCGGAGGCAACTTCACCTCCTCATCTTTTGCCCTTTGAAAATTTGAAACCGCCTGCCATCGATACTTGGGATTCACTCGCCCCAACGCGTTCCCATCTACCACCTCCTGCAATAGCGCCACTTGGGGCGCGATCTTACCTAAAGTCGCCCGTACCGCTTCTTCATGAAGCTTTCGCGGCTCCGCCTTCGCGTAAGGAACTTGTCCAGGAAACCACTGCAAGTTCCATGTTACCCAGTCTCTGGGCAAAGAGCCCAGGAGCGAAGCTTTCGTCGGAACCCGCAGAGTCGGTTGCCCCAAGATCGGTTCCGCTAAGGGCAAGGCCCCCAACCCTACCCACGACCAAAGCCCCAAACCCAAACCGAAAATCACCTTTTTCATACTAGATTAAACTGCCCCTAAAACCAAAAGTTGCGGTCTTTTGAAAATAAATATATCCCCACGCCACAAGACCCAACCCGCCAAACCTAACTTCACCCTAATCTAGTACCGCAACACCTCCCGTAGCGCCTCCGCAATCCGCACTGCCGTCGGTCGATGCGCCGCCCATAAATTCGGGTGATAGGGAATCGGCGTGTCCTTGGCGTTTAGCCGCCTCGGCGGCGCATCCAGCAGTTCAAATCCCTCGGACGCCACCCGCGACACCACCTCCGCCGAAACCCCGCCCCAAGGCCACGACTCGCCCACCGCCAGCAATCGACCCGTTCGCGCCACACTCGCCAAAATCGTATCCGTATCCAGTGGCTTCACCGTCCGTAGATCCACCACCTCAGTTTCATACCCCTCCCCCGCCAACTCTTCTGCCGCCGCCAACGCTTCATGCACCATCGCGCTATAAGCCACGCAGGTCACATCCCTCCCCGGCCGGGCCACATGGGCCTTAAACGCTGGGACCGCTTCCGCAGGCAAACTCTTTGCCTTTAAATGGTAATAGAGAAGTTTGTGCTCACAAAAAACTACCGGATCAGGCATGGCAATCGCCTCCAACAACATGCTGTAGGCGTCCTCCACTGTTGCAGGCGTCATCACCACCAAACCAGGATAGTGTGCGTAGATCGCCTCCATCGATTGACTATGAAACGGACCACTCCCCGGCGTTCCTCCCGAGGGCAAGCGCAACACCATCGGACACGGCTTCCCCGTCCGCCAATAGGTCGTCGCCGCATGATTCAGCATTTGATTGAGTCCCACCATGGAGAAATCAGCAAACTGCATTTCCACCACCGGTCTCATCCCCTCCATCGCTGCGCCCACCGCTAATCCCACCATCGCATCCTCCGAAATCGGAGAGTCGATCACTCTTCCAGGAAACTTTTCCGCTAGATTTTTTGTCGCCTTAAAAGCCCCTCCAAACTTGCCCACATCTTGCCCGTAAATAAAAACCGATGGATCATCCTGTAACGCTTTCTCCTGCGCCGCTCGGATCGCATCCAAATAAGTCACGCTCATCCCTTCTGCACAGCCTCCGCTGCCCCCATCATAGCCGTCGCACGCCAATCTTCCTCAAATGGGTCGGGCAAAGGCTCTTCCGCCACTTTTTTCACCGCGTCCTCCACCTCCTCCTGCGCCTCTTTCTCCCACCGATCCCAATCTTGCCCCAACCCGCGGGATCTCATTTTATCTCGCAAAACCTCCAGGCAGTCTCGCCCTCGATTGGAACTCTTCAAATTTTTATCAATATAGAGGCCGTCATCATGCTCTCCGTGACCGCATAAACGCAAAAGCCGACCCACCACCAACTGCGGTCCCGCTCCCTCTCTCGCCCGCTGCACCGCTCGCCCCACCACCTCCCAACACGCCTCAGGATCAGTCCCATCCACTCCATGCCCCTCCACACCATACCCCTTGGCCCGATCCAGTAAATCAGTACAGGCAAACTGCCGTTCATTCGGAGTCGAATACGCATACCCATTATCCGCCACCACCACCACCATTGGAAGTTTCTCCACTGCCGCCACATTCAACCCCTCATGAAATGATCCCGTGGAGGTAGCTCCATCTCCCGCCGATGTCAGCCCAACAAATCCCTTCTCCTTTTTCATCCGCTTCGCCAACAAAACTCCTGCCGTCGCAGAAACCATTGCCCCTAAATGACTGATCATTGGCAGAA
>CAJBOM010000141.1 GCA_903956835.1 uncultured Verrucomicrobiota bacterium | reverse complement strand
TGAAGCCATCCCCCAACGGCTTCAGCGATACGCCGAGTTGTGGAAAAAAATAACCGACTAAAATACCTAACCCCATCGCCACCAGAACTTGAACATAGAGAATGCCGTACCAAGGCCTCTTCTGGTTAATGGCAGGGGCAGGATTCATCTGTCGAATTTAAGCTTTCCCGTGTGAAAACAGGAGCCTAATCCCCCGATGAGCATTTTCCGCACCCTGGACCTTTTCCCCCTCCATTACCAAAAAATTTCCATACCAAATAAATCACCGCTCCCAAGACGGTCAATCCCACTGCCACGACCTGTGCCTTCTCCCCCATCTAAGAAAATCCTAACCCTCTTCCCACTACTTGCACCAGCCATGCCGCCAGATAAGCCAAGCCCGTCATATAAAGGAGCATGAAGACAGGCCATTTCCATCCCCCCGTCTCTCGTTTGGCTACAGCCACTGTGCTCAAACACTGCAGGGCGTAGACATAGAAAACCAAAAGAGCCAAGCAAGTCAATGGAGTGTAAATCAACGCTCCATCAGGCCAAGTCGCCGAGCGCATCGCCGTGACCAACCCCTCCTCCTCTCCCCCCACATGATAAACAATCGACATGGTGCTTACGAAAACCTCGCGCGCCGCTAAAGAGGCCACCAACCCAATGCCAATCCGCCAATCAAACCCTAGCGGACGCAGGATCGGCTCAAGCCAATGCCCCATTTGTCCCGCAAAGCTTCCTGCCAACTTTTCTGTGGGATCGTCGGAAGTATTTGGGAAGCTCGAAAGAAACCAAAGAACAATCGAGAGGGCCAAAATCACCGTGCCCGCCCGCCGAAGGAAAAGGATGGCCCGTTCCCACATTCGTAGGCTGACCGTTTGGAACGAGGGCATTCGGTACGGCGGTAATTCTAAAATAAGTGGAGGGGATCCACCCCCGAGAAGTTTTTTGCGAAAGAGCCAAGCGAGAATAAAAGCGGTTCCTGTCCCCAAGACATACAGTCCAAGCATCGCCGCCGCTTTTCCCCAGACAGGGACTAAAGCCACCGGTACCGCCGCCGCCAGTAGGGTGGTGTAAACAGGGATGCGAGCTGAACAGCTCATCAAGGGAGCTACCAGAATCGTGGTCAGCCGGTCTTTCGGATCTTCTACCGTACGGGTTGCCATGATTCCTGGAATGGCGCAGGCGTAAGAACTCAAGAGAGGAATGAATGACTTCCCGCTCAACCCCACCCGATGCATCACCCGATCCAGAAGGAAGGCGGCTCGTGCGAGATATCCCGAGTCCTCCAGCAACCCAAGAAAGAAGAAAAGAATCAGGATTTGAGGAAGGAAAATAACCACCCCGCCCACCCCAGCTAAAATCCCATCGATCAACAGATCACGGAACAATCCTGCGGGGAGGGCCCCTTGCATCACTCCACCTATCCAGACAAAGGCATCATCAATCCAACCCATCGGATAGCCCGCAATAGAAAAAATAGAAACAAATAAGGCCAGCATCATTCCGACTAAGACGGTCCAACCCGCTACCGGATGCAAAACCACCGCATCAATCCAATCGGTCCAAGTCCCACCTAGTTTTCCACTTCCGATCCCCGCTTCCCCGAGCAATTTTCGTACATACTCATAACGCGCGTGCACCACCGAAGCCGACCAGTCGTACGCCTCCTTACGAAATCTTTCGCGCCAAGCCGTCGCCAACTTCCTCGCTCCATCGGGCCCTACGTTTGACCCGGCTAAAAGTTCGAGCGCTTTCCCCTCCGCTCTCAGTTCGCTCGGTTCACTTTGACGCCAAGCCGAGGCAATCTGCCCTACCGCTACCGCCAACGGTGGAGGCATCGTCCACTGTCGTGGGCCAGGCTTGAGAAGCCGCTGGCCAAGCGCGGCTCGGAGTTCCACTAGCCCTTTGCCCCGATGAGCTTGAGTCGGAATGAAGGAGACCCCGAGCTTCTCACTCAGCTGGTCAGGATGCAGACGAATCCCCCGTGCCTCGGCTACGTCCACCATGTTCAGTGCCACTAAAACAGGTAAGCCCAGCTCCATCACCTGGGTTACTAGAAAAAGATTTCGCTCGAGATTGCTGGCATCAACCACGCAAAGCACCGCGTCTGGTTTTGGCAGACCAGCAGATTCCCCCCGTAAAACTTTCACTGCGATCTCCTCATCAGGAGAACGAGCCGCCATACTGTACATCCCAGGGAGATCGATCAGTTCGATCGCCTCCCCATGCAAGGTAAAGGCGGTGCCAGTGTGCTTTTCCACCGTGACCCCTGGGTAGTTGCCCACGCGCTGCCGCAGTCCCGTCAAAGCATTAAAGAGGGTGCTTTTTCCCGCATTCGGATTTCCGACAACGGCGATCCAACGTTTCGGCGAATCTTGGCTCATCGGAAAGACGGGGAGACTTCCCCGCGCATTAGGTGGTTCAGGACTTTCCGTCCACGTGTTCGACCAAGATCTGCTTGGCCAAGCGGGCGCTCAAGGCCACTCGGGTACCACAGACCCAGCAAACCAGATCAGCCCCGCCTCGAATTTTGGTGACCAAGGCATTTTCACAAAAACCCATCTCTCGCAACCGCTGGCAAGTGGTTGGAGAACAAGCGAGATGACGCACCCGAACTTCGTCCCCTGAGCCCACTTGAGTCAAGTCAAGGGACGCCGCGCCCGGATGGTTTTGTAACTTTTCCACATACAAACTTTGCCTTGTTGCGACCGACTTGCAAGTACGCACAAAATCGTGATCCGCTTTGCGATCAGACACACCAACGATAAAGCATCAGGTAAACCAGCACCCCTGTGACCGACACATACATCCAAACGGGCCAGACCCAAGGGGTCAACTTCTTGTGCTTCTCAAACTGACCCGTAGCCGCAAACCAAACCACCGCCAAAATAAACGGCAGATTGACCACCGCCAAAATGGTGTGGGGGATGAGGATAAAGAAGTAGAGCACCCTGACCCATCCCTGCATCGGAAACAACTTTGGTCCCACCGTGAATTTATGCAAAAGATAAGAGGCTAGAAAAACCGAAGAAACGCAAAATGCGGTCACCATGATTTTTTTATGGGCCTCCTTATTTCCCCGTTTGATCTGGATCCAACCCGCCAGCAGAAGCACCGCCGTCAACGAATTGAGAATCGCGTTGAGCAAGGGCAGGTCGTGCAAATTCATTTTGGACTAGCCTCTGCGCTCTCCCTCATCAGGTCCCCGAGATCAGGCAAAACCCGCGCCAAAAGATCCGCATCGGTTCCGTTGTAATACCCGCGAACTCGGCCCTGCCCGTCCACCATAGCGATCTTCGTGCTGTGGAGCATTTTTCCGTTTTGCGCAACAGCCTCAGGTGGATTTTCCTCCACCGCCAATTTAAACCCCTCACGAGCGATTCGATAAATCTCAGGCAAAGGTCCCGTAAGAAACCACCAGTTTTTTCCTGCCCCATACTTCTGGGCGTAGGCCTGCAATCGTTCTGGGGTATCGACCGCGGGATCCACCGTAATCGAAACCACTCGGACTCTTCCTTTGGTTCGGCCTACGGCTTGAGCCAGCTCGGCCAACCGACTACTCAAGACAGGACACGGCCCAGGACAGGAGGAGAAAAAGAAGGCAGCAAACCAGATCTCGCCTTGGCAATCGGCTAAGGTGCGCGGTTGCCCATCTCGTTCGATCAATCGGAAATCAGGAATCTGGCCGTAGATGGGCAAGGACCGCACTTCTTGCCGTTCGGAGGAGATCCAGATTTCCCTTACCCCTGCGGCGATTACCGCCATCAGCCCAACCACCAGAAGAGCCCAGACAAACGCTGTAAGTTGTCGATTGGCAGGCTGAGGTCCCGGCGCCGCCGGCACCGGCAAGGTCACGAACGCCGACTGACCTGCAGGGCACAGGCCATAACCAGCAGAAGGGTCGACGCAATCACGATCGAAAAATCGTGCGATAGATCCAGAGGCAAAGGCATCCCTGGTCGAGTCGCCAGGAGACCTGCCAAGGCCTCATGCCCGTAGCTGAGGGGATTCATCCGCATCAGCGTCCGAATCCACTCGGCCGCACCACTGGCAGGGAAAAGCGCCCCGCTGAGGAACCAGAGAGGAACAAAGAATAGATTAATCAAAGCGTGGAAGCCTTGGGTCGAGTCCATCGGCCATGCGATAAGAAATCCCAGCGCTGTCAGGCCGACCGCAAGCAGGGCAATCATCGCCACAAGGTACATCAGAACCCGCGCGTCGGGATGGTAATCAGTGTAGGGCGCAATCAAGACGACGATTAGGGCTTGGAAAACAGCTAAGAGAGTTCCCCCGATCAATTTTCCGAAAAGAATCGCGGACCGCCCATCGGGTGCCACCAGTACCCCCTGCAAAAATCCCTCACGCCGATCTTCGATTACAGAGACTGTTGAAAAAATCGCCGTAAAAAGAATGATCAGCAAAACAATGCCTGGGAAAAAGTAGGTCAGGTAATCCGCTCGTTCCCGAATCCCCGATGAGGCCAACGACCGACCGACCCCAGAGCCCAGAAGAAACCAAAAAATGACTGGGGTCGCCAAAGCTCCGATGACTCGGTTCTTTTGACGCAGAAAGCGCACGATTTCGCGCAGAGCGAGGCTGGAGGAGGCTTGCATAATCATAGGTTAAATCTCCCCTGGGGTGGACGACCAGAGGCGCCCAGTTTTTTGTAGGAATAGGTCCTCAAGGGTGGGCCGACAAAGAGTCACCGAAGTGGCTTCCTTGCTGTACTCCCGCCAAAGTCGAATCGCCAAGGGAGCCGCCAACCCACGAATTGGAACCACCTTCACCGCGGCGGGTTCCACCGTGACTTCAATCTCCCCTTCCTTGCGAATGCGGGCGGCCAGTTTTTTAGGCTGGTAGGTCCCGATACGAACATACTCCTTGCCTAAGGAGGATCGCAGTTCAGAAACCTTCCCCGAAGCCACGGAGTGACCTTGATCCAAAAGCAGAATTTCATCGGCGGGCTCCGCTTCTTCCAAAAGATGGGTGGTGAAAAGTACGCTCAATTTCCGAGAATTACGGATACCCGAAATAATACTCCAAAGCTCTGAGCGAATTGCCGGATCCAATCCTGTGGTCGGCTCATCCATCAGGAGAATGCTGGGGCGGGTAAGCAGTACTTTGGCAATCTCCACCCGCCGACGGAGTCCGCCCGAAAGACTTTCCACCATCTCCCCTCCCCGGTTTTCAACGCCAAGCGCTTCCAGATTCTTGTTGATCCGCTTTTCCAGATCGTAGGTCTCGAGACCATAGAGGTTACCGTGGTAACGAAGATTTTCGCGGACAGTAAGTTTCATGTCCACCGCTGGATTTTGAAAAAGAACCCCGATCTTGCGCCGCACGGGGGTGGGAAAGTGGCGCAGGCTACGACCCGCGACAGAGATTTCCCCATCCTGCAAAGCAAAAATGGTTGAAATGAGTTTAAAAAGAGTCGTCTTGCCACTGCCATTAGGCCCGAGAACGCAGAACATCCCCCCCTCTTCTAGACGAAGATCGATATTTTCTAAAACGCGCTTGCGCCCATAGGAGTACCCCACCCCGTCCGCCTGAACCGCACATAACGATGACTCAGCCATGAACTTAGAAATTGGGGAGAAAATTCTATTGGGTCAAGCCGTCTCCCATGGCATGACCAAGAAAAATGGAAGTAACTTAGGACGCCCGCGAGTAGGGCGCCCCATTTTCGACAGGGGCTTGCAGACGAACCGGGACCCCTTGTTCTTGAAGATAACCTTCAATTTGGGTTAAAGAACGAGTGGGCAGAGGTTTGGAGGCTCGAGAGGTACAAAGGGAAAGCTCACATTGATGGGCGATTTCTCCAGCATCCATCCCCTTGGACTTCGCGTGCTCAACCGATAGAAGTAATCGGCTTTTCCAGTAATTCATCCGGTTATCCGCACACACCTGATGCTCCTCATCAATGACCGCTTGGGCAAAACCCCATATCTCACGCTGTAGATCCTCAGCAAGGCGAGTGGCATGGACGCCAAGTGGATGATGATGAATACGCGAAAACATGAGCAGGAGGGAAACAATCATCCCTTCTTACGGCAAAGTCAATGATTAAGATTATGCCAAAAAGACGGCGAGATCCTTGTAAGTATCTGGTTCGTAGGGCTTTCAAGTACAAACAAAAAGCGTGGGTGATCAGACCCACGCTTCTTGCCAAACACTAGGAGATGTAAACGAATCTGATGTAATAGACAGGCAAAGAGGCAAAAGGTTCAAACTATTTTCAGCTATTTCAGCCACTTAATTGCCATGAACCCCCCTACTCCCAGAAGGAATAAAAGGGTAACCGCCACCTCCAAATACTTTTCAATATGAGGCTTCAGCTTGCCCCCCCCTAGGCGAATCACCGCAGCCACCATAAAGAACCGTCCGGCCCTGCCTAAAATCGAAGCTGCAACTAAAGTCGAAATCGGAACAGCAAAGACACCCGAAGCCACCGTAAAGACCTTATAGGGAATGGGCGTAAACGCTGCCGTAAGAATGAAAAGAAAGGCGTTCTGCTGGTAAAATCCCTCCACTTTTTGGAAAGTCTCAAGGGTGAACCCAGGAACATGGGCAAAAAACCAGGGGGCCACCGCACCCCACAAAGCATGCCCAATCCACCACCCAAATACCCCTCCAGCCACGGAACCCACCGTGCACCAAAAGGCAAAATGAGCCCACCTCTTAGGATGGGCAAAGCAGAGGGCTAAAAGCAGAACGTCGGGTGGAATTGGAAAAAAGCTGGATTCAATAAAGGCAATAGCGACTAAAGCTGGGACAGCTTGAGGTGTCGACGCCCAGTGAATTGTCCAGTGGTACAACCGCCTCAACCAGTTTTGCCCTGCTCCAACTTTCATTTCAATTTCCCCTCCTCCCCAGCGGATTTTCTTCCACCGATCTTTCAGCGCTACGGCCACGAATCCAACCACCGCTAGCGCCACCAGAGTTAGGATTCCGTTCGGTGGCAGGACTCCCTTCCAACCCAAGACCCCTGCCAGAATGAATACTGCAATGGTAATTGCCCCGGCGAGCTTCAAGGAAAGCCTATCCTCACTTTTAGAGAATTTCGGTAAACTCACCTCACCACACTCCAGATCAACAAGAGACAGATCAAGCCTTCGCTCATCATCCCCCAACCGAAAAATGAGCCGGAACAGGCACACTCGCCTCCCAATCATTTCCACGAAAGGGCACCTTCACACGCTCTGCATGCAGAAACATGCCCTGTTGCCCCGTGCTTTTCGTAAAGATCCTGTTCTTTTCAAAATCTCCATACGTCCGATCCCCCACAATCGGTAGATTCCTCTGCGAACACTGAATCCGCAGTTGATGCGTCCGCCCAGTCTTTGGCTCCAACTCCAACAAACTCATCGGGCCACAAGGCCCCTTCCCCCTCGCCCTTTCCTTCATCACCGCTTCCGCCAAAACCCCCTGACCCATCCTCGCCCGCGCCCGACCTCGATCTTTCATCACCTCCATCCGATCCTTCCACACCTCACTCGCCCGAGGCGCCCAACCAAAAACCAAGGCCACATACCGTTTTTTAATTTGATGCTGGGCAAAAGAGTATTGCACCTCCGCCGCCGTCTGCTCCTCATCCGCCACCAAAATCACCCCCGACGTCCCCGCATCCAACCGATGCAACAACCACACCTTCCCCCCACCCTTGTCCGGCGGCAAATGATACGCCTCCTCCTTTAAAGAATAACTGCAGGTCAACAAAGCCTTCGCATCCCGACTCCCCTCTTTCGGTTGCGAACGCACCCCCTCCGGCTTTGCCAAGGCGTAAAGCCCCGCCGGCCCCACCCCCACCACCGTCACCCCAGGCCCTAAAGGCCAATTCTTTTTTAGATCAATCGCCACGCGTTCCATTCTCTAATCTTTTGGCCTGAAAAAATTCTTTTAGCAAATCCCGACACTCCTCCACCCGCACCCCGCCCGTCACTTCACAATGATGATTCATCCCCGCGAACTGCAATAAGTTCATCGCCCCACCTGCCGCACCCATCCGCGGATCCGCCGCTCCATAAACCACCCGCTTTACCCTCGACAATACCAGTGCCCCCGCACACATCGGACACGGCTCCTTTGTCACATAAACCGTTGCCTCCGTTAATCGCCAACCGTCCAACTCGCCCGCCGCCGCCGTCACCGCCAACATCTCCGCATGAGCCGTCGCATCCTTCAGCTCCTCCACCTGATTATGGGCCCTCGTGACAATCTTTCCCTCCACCACCAGCACCGCCCCCACCGGCACCTCCCCTTTGGCCACCGCCTTACGAGCTTGGCGTAAGGCCTCTTCCATGAAATGTTCATCACTCACCCCACCACTCTGATGAATCCCGACCTCCTGCAAAAGATCAAATCACCCACCCTGGCTTGGCTCCCCGGCCCCCGCACCCTTCTGCGCCTCACCGGCCCCGATCGCCTCCGCTTCCTCAACGGCCAAGTTACCCAAGACGTAAAGAAACTCCTCCCAGGCCATGCCGTCCACTCCGCCATCATTACCTCTAAAGGACGACTCGAAGCCGATCTCCACATCGCCGCCACATCCGACTCCCTCCTCATCGAAAGCGATTTCATTCTCCGCGAATCCCTCCTCTCCCGCTTAGAAAAGTTTATCGTCGCCGACGACGTCACCATCGAGGACATCTCCCTATCCTACAACTTAGCTCATTTTCTATCCCTCTCCTCTCCACCCACCGATGCGCCAAAAGATTCCCTTCATTTCCTCTGCCCCCGCTTTCGTGAACCTGGCCTCGACCTCTGGCTTCCCTCAACCTCCCCTTACCAACCCGATTCCTCCCCCCTACTCGATTGGGAACCGCTCCGCATCGCCCGCGGTCTTCCCCTTTGGGGCATCGACGTCGGACCCGACACCCTCCCGCCCGAAGCAGGATTCGAATCCGATGCCATCAGCTCAACCAAAGGCTGTTACATCGGCCAAGAAGTCATTTCCCGCCTCCGTAGCGTCGGCCACGTCAATCGCCACCTCTGTGTCTTGGCGACAGCCAACCCTCCGAAGCTCCGCCCGGACGCGCGAGCGGAAGGGATTCGGAGCGAAGGAGGGTCGCTACCCCCTTCCACCTGCCCCAGTTTTTCTCTGCCCGCTCCCGGCACCTCCGCCGACGGCAAAGCCATAGGTACCCTCACCAGCCTCACTCCCGTAGACGACCACGCTTTCGCCCTCTCCATGATCAATCGAGATCACGCTAAGGCAGGAAATTCAGTATTGGCCGGAGGAGCAACTTGGACCATTCT
>CAJBOM010000140.1 GCA_903956835.1 uncultured Verrucomicrobiota bacterium | reverse complement strand
GATCCATGCCGAAGTAGGTGGTGTCCTGGGAAATAAGTAGGAGTTCTTTAACCCCTTCGGAGACGAGTTGTTCTGCTTCGCGTCGGATGGATTCGATAGTGCGGCTTCGGTGTTTGCCCCGCATTTGCGGGATGACGCAGAAGGAGCAGGGGTGATTACAGCCTTCGGCGATTTTGACGTAGGCGAAGTGTTTTGGGGTGAGGCGCCAGCGGGGGGTATCGAAGTCGGGGATGTAGACGGGCAGGTGGTCGGGCACGAGGTCTTCGGTGGGAGTTCCTGGTGTGCGAGCGAGGACACGGCGGACAATGGGGGCGACTTCTTCAAGTTGGTCGAGGCCGATGAAGGCATCGACTTCATTGAGTTCCCCGGTGAGTTCGGTCGAAAATCGTTGGGACATGCAGCCTGCGACGATGAGGCGTTGATCGGGGCGGCGGCGATGAAGGCCACGATCGCGGTGGGCTTCGAGAACAGCGGTGATGCTTTCGGTTTTGGCGGAGTCGATAAAGGCACAGGTATTGACGATAAGGACGTCGGCTTCGGCGGAGTCGGCGGTGAGTTCCATGCCGGCGGAGCGAAGGTGGCCTAGCATAATTTCTGAATCGACGAGATTTTTTGCGCAACCGAGGGAGATGAGCCCGACTTTAGTGGTCACGGGGGGAGGGCGACGCGGGTGGCGAATCAGCGGGCGGGGAGGGAGAAGGTCTGGGGGCCTGATTTTTCGTAGGCGCCAAAGTTCGATTCGTTGAAAATGATTTCGGCATCGGCGGCTTCGCGGGTGGTGACGACAAAGGAGTCTCCGCTCCAAGCGGGATCGTCTTTGTCGGGAAGGGTATCGTCCTCGTCGATGGTATCTTCAAAAAGTTGAACTTCTTGGCCATCGCGAATAGCGACGACGCGAACCCAGGTGTCTTTTTTAGCGCGGATACGGAGGAGTTGGGGGGTGGCGGGTTTAGGTGTAGGGGTGGCGGAGGCTTGGACGGAGGGCAGAGAGGAGGAGGAAGGGTTGGCGGGTTCGCCAGCTTTGACGGGGAGCGCGGATTTGACGAAGCCGTCTGGTGTGGTTGAGGGTGCGGAGGAAGGGGTGGAGTTATTTTTTTCGGCGGCACCGATCGGGGCGAGGGTGGAGGGATCTTTGGAGGATTTGACGGGCCAGACGCGGTAGATTTGGATGGTGGCTACGGCGAGAATAAAGAGGCCAGCGATGGAGAGGACACCAAGGCCAAGACCGCGGGAGGTAAAGATGGGTTCAGAGGCGCGTGTAGGAAGGGCTTCGAGCATTTCTGGGCGGAGATCGAGGATGGAGTCTTCTCTGTCTGCCGAGGGTTGAAATTCACGAAGGAGGATTTTGGGATCGAGGCCGAGTTCGCGAGAGTAGATGCGGAGGAAGCCGCGGGTGTAGGCGAGGCTGGGGAGTTTATCGAACTGGCCTGCTTCGAGTTGGCGGAGAATATTGTGGTGGAGGCGGGTGCGGGAGGAAGCTTCCTCGAGGGTCCAACCGAGGCGAAGGCGTGCGACACTGAGCTGGGAGCCCACGGGGTCGCCGGATTCGGTGGCTGGAGCTTTCTTTGTTTTCATAGTTGGACGGTATCGAGGTCGACAAGGATCTCGCGATCTTTCGCGCCATCCTTTGGACCAATCATACCGCGAGCTTCGAATTGATCAATCACCCATGCAGCGCGTCCATACCCCACTCCTAACCTCCTCTGGAGCAACGAGGTAGACGCTTTTTTCTCGAGTTTAACAACCTCGAGGGAGCGGGAGAGGAGGTCTTCATCTTTTTCGGAGAGATCGGAGTCGCCCCCGCTGGGTTTGGTTAATTTAGCGTGGATTTCCTGTTCATAGAAGGGTTTGGACTGTTCGGCGATGAAGTCGATGACGCGGGAGACTTCCTCTTCGGTGACGAAGGCGCCTTGGGCGCGGATTAATTTGCTGGCCCCTGGGCGGAGGTAGAGGAGGTCGCCTTTGCCGAGGAGATTTTCGGCACCGGACTCGTCGAGGATGACGCGGGAATCGACGCCGGAGGGGACTTGGAAGGCGATGCGGGCGGGGACATTGGTTTTAATGACGCCGGTGATAACTGCGGCGCGTGGGGTTTGGGTTGCGATGACGAGGTGGATACCGGCGGCGCGGGCTTTGGCGGAGAGGAGGGCGATGGCGTTTTCGACTTCGGCGGGGGCGACCTGCATGAGGTTGGCGAGCTCGTCGATGATGACGACGATGTAGGGCAGGCGATCGGGAAGGACTTCCTCGTTGGAGGTAAGGGAGGAAGCGGTTTCGGGTTCATCGCCATTTTCGAGGCGTGGGGCGAGGTCGAGGGCTTCGATTCGTTTGGGAACAAGGGTGCGAGTGTTGAAGCTGACGATATTGCGGACGGTAGCTTTGGCCATGTAGCGGTAGCGTTTTTCCATTTCGTTGATGACCCAGCGGAGGGCAAGGAGGACTTTTTTGGGTTCGGTGACGACGGGGACAACGAGGTGGGGGAGTCGGTTATAGACTTGGAGTTCGACTACTTTGGGGTCGATAAGTATGAGGCGGAGATCGTCGGGGCTGAAGCGGTAGAGGAGGCTAAGAAGGAGGGTATTGATGCAGACCGATTTTCCGGAGCCGGTGGTGCCAGCGATGAGGAGGTGAGGGAGATCGGCGAGATCGTCGACGAGGGTAGCGCCGTAGACATCTTTGCCGAGGGAGATGGGGAGGTGGCAGGTCGAGCTGGTCCATTCGGGAGATTCGATGAGGTCGCGGAGGAGGACTTTAATTTTGGAGGCGTTGGCGACTTCGATGGCGACGGTATCGCGACCGGGGACGGGGGCGAGGATGTTGATGCGTTCGGCTTTCATGGTACGGGCGAGATCGCGTTCGAGATTGCAGATACGTTCCACGCGGATGCCTGGGGCGGGATAGAGTTCGTAGCGGGTGATGGTGGAGCCGCGGGTAATATCGCCTGGGCTGACCTCGATATCGAAGTGGGAGAGGGTTTCGATGATACGGAGCTGGTTGGCTTTGAGTTCGTCTTCGGTGTAGGTGGGGCGGATATCGCGTTCGGGTTTTTGCAGGAGTTCGACGGAGGGGAGTTTATAGGAATCGTAGGTGGGGCGAGTGGAGGCGGGAGCGGGAGTGGGTTTGGGGGTGGATTTGGGTTTGGAAGGGGCGGGGGAGGTGGATTTCTCGGGGGTGGGAGTGGAGGAGGGTTTTTCTGTTTTGGAGGGGGCGGATTTTGCTGGGCTGGAGGGGTAGGGGGTGAGGGTGGTATCGACGATTTTGGGCGCGGGGCGGTTGGGGAGGGGAGTTGGTGTGGGTGCGGGAGTGGGTGAAGGGGAGGGGGGATTTTCTTTGGCGATGGCGCGGCGGAGGCGTTTTTGGGCGATTTCTATTTTTTTCTGTTCGAGATGGAGGCGCTCGGTGGGTTGGGCTTGGCGGATCTTGTAGTCGAGATACTGATCGACGAGGGCTCGACCTGCTTCGCCAAAGGCGCGGGCGAGTTCGGCGGGGCGAAATTCGAAGAGGAGGACGAGGACAACGAGGTAGGAGAGTCCAAAGACGAGGACGGCGCCGACTTGGCCGAGGATGGGGGCGAGAAATTTATCGTTGAGGAAGTATCCGATGTAGCCGCCTGGCATTTTGCCTGCGGCGGAGGG
>CAJBOM010000139.1 GCA_903956835.1 uncultured Verrucomicrobiota bacterium | reverse complement strand
TCTAGTACAGAACGATGCACTTAAATTTATTATCCCTCTCACCCCGTCGTATCTCTACGACAGCTCTCCTTTTGTTCACCACTCTATTCACAATCTCCGCCACCTCTTTGGCCCAAGTTGAGCAAGCCGCCTCCACCTCCTCCATCCCCAATAGCGTCGCCACTAACACCAACAAAGTCGTTCAGTCCCCCATGTCCGATACAGGCGACAAAGTAGCCCGCCTCTTCGTCGAAGACCGCATCACCCTCGAATTTATGGCAGGTGCCATGTTCTCCCCTTGCGGCGTCGGTCCCACCGTTCCCGTCTACAACTACCAGCAAGATAACATCCGCCTCGGCTGGATGCTCGACTCCCCCAACTCTTGGGGCCCCTGCTCCGATATCGATAGCCCCCTGCGCGGCAACTTCGAGGCCATCTTCGAAGTCACCGGCTCCTACGTCTGGTACAGCTTCGGTAACTACATGGTCGGAGCCACCGCCCTCGTCCGTTACAACTTCATCCAGCCCAACTGGATCGTCGTCCCCTACTTCCAGTGCGGTTCAGGCATCATCTACACCGACGCCCGTGACGCCGCTAATCAGAACGCCATCGGCGCGAATATGGAATTCACCCCCCAGTGCGCAGGCGGAATTAAAGTCCTCATCGCGGATAACTTTACCTTCAACATGGAAGCCTCCTTCCAACATATCTCCAACGCAGGCACCTCCGCTCGTAACCTTGGCGTCAACGCCGTCGGTGGCTTTGCTGGCTTCACCTACTACTTCGATAATCTCTGGCTCGACAACGGCCAGCATTGATCCCACCCATGGCGACGGTTCCCCACCGTCTCCTGCTCTCCTACCGCGGAGAAGACTTCTACGGCTGGCAACGCCAAGATCCTAAACTCACCGTCCAACTCGCTCTCGAAACTGCTCTCGCCACAATCTTCTCCCACCCCGTCCCCGTCGCAGGCTCAGGCCGCACCGATCGCGGCGTTCACGCCCTCGGCCAAGTCGCCTCCTGCGAAATCCCCACCACCTACCCCCCCGCCACTCTCGCCAAAGCCCTCAACTTCCACCTTCCCCCAGGAGTCCGCGTCCTTTCCGTCCGCCGCGAGAAACCAGGCTTCCACGCCCGCTTCTCCGCCAAAGGAAAATCCTACCTCTACCGCATCGCTAATACCGACCCCCTCCACCCTCTTGAGATCGGTCGCGCCTGGCACGTCCCCCGCCCCCGCCACCGCCCCGCCATGCGCAAGGCTTCCAAAATTCTCACAGGCAAACACGACTTCGCCTCCTTCACCTCCAACCCAGGCTACCAGCGCAAATCCACCATCCGCCGAATCCGCTCCATCCGCATCGTCAAGAAAAACGGCGGTGTTTTAGAGTGCACCTTCGATGGCGATGGATTTCTCTACCGTATGGTCCGCAACCTTGTCGGCGCACTCGTAAAAATCGGCCAAGGCCGACTCACCCCCGCCGAGCTCAAAAAAATCCTCCACGCCCACTCCCGCTCCACCGCTCCCGCCACCGCCCCCGCTGAGGGCTTATATCTTTTACGCGTAAAATACTGAATTCTCAGCCCTTCGAAGTCCCGTAACCTCGGGACGAAGTAGGGCGCTGAATGACTCTACCTCCTCAAAGTCCGCTACTAACTTCAAAACCTAGGTAGGGGCGACATCTCCGAGGTCGCCTACGCTCAAACTCCTCGCCTCAACACCACTGTCCCACC
>CAJBOM010000138.1 GCA_903956835.1 uncultured Verrucomicrobiota bacterium | reverse complement strand
CGACGCTCTGAAAACACCCTAACACCCACTAGTTTCTCTTTCGGCCCATCATCTCAAATTCTGTGATGGTCCCAGATGAATATCCCAACCCACTTTTCATTCCAATCCGACAAACTTCCGACGTTGTTTGAATCCACTTCCTCCATAACATTCTCTTAATGTCCGACCTTCCTGACGCCTACGAAAAACTCCGCGCCCGCGGGAAAGATCTCGCCCTCCTTGGCGCTACCGGCGGCTTGCTCGGATGGGACCAAGAAACCCTCCTTCCACCCAAAGGCCACTCCTTTCGCGCCGAACAGTCTGCCCTCATCGCTGGCATCTCCCATCGCCTCGCTACCCACCACGACATCGCAGGTTGGCTCGATGAGTGCGAAAACGTATCCCTACCCCCTCTCTCTCCCGAAGCCGCTGCGATCGCCCGCTGGCGCCACGACTACCACCGAGCGACTCGCATCCCCGCCGAACTCGTCGAAGAAAATGAACTCGCCATCGGCCTCTCCCGCTCCGCCTGGGTCGAGGCCCGCAAAAACTCCGACTTCGCATCCTTTGCGCCCCACCTCGAAAAGCTCCTCTCCCTTTCCAGACAAATGGCCGATCTCTGGGGCTATGCCGACCAACCCTACGACGCACTCCTTGAAGGCTACGAACCCGGATGGCTCACCCGAGACGTCACCACTCTTTTCGCCAAACTTCGCCCCCGCCTTGTCACTATCGCCGAAAAAGCATTCTCTCTTCCCACCCCTCCCTCCCGCAAAAATCTTCGCGGCCACTACCCCCGCACCGAACAAGAAAAGTTTCTCCACTCCCTCCTACCAAAAATCGGTTTCGACGTCTCCGCTGGTCGTCTCGACTCCAGTACCCACCCCTTCTGCTCGGGACTCGGACCTGGCGACACCCGCATGACCACCCGCTACGATGAGGCCGATTTCATGGTCTCCCTTTACGGGGTCCTCCACGAAGCTGGCCACGGACTCTACGACCAAGGGCTACCCGAATCCCAACTCGGCACTCCCCTCGGCCAAGCTGCCTCCCTCGGTATCCATGAATCCCAATCCCGCCTTTGGGAAAATCGAATTGGCCGATCTCGCTCCTTTTGGAAAACATGGTGGCCCGACCTCATTCAAGCCTTTCCCGATCTATCCCGCCACAACCACGATGACTGCTGGCGTGCCTCCAATGCTGTCGAACGCTCCTTCATCCGCGTCGAAGCCGACGAGGTCACTTACGATCTCCACATCCTTCTCCGCTTCGAACTGGAAACCCAACTCCTTAAGGGTGATCTCGCCGTTCGCGACCTCCCCGCCGCGTGGAACGAACTCTTCGAAAAACTCCTCGGCCTCAAAGTCCCCGACGACGCTCGTGGCTGCCTCCAAGACATCCACTGGTCCCTAGGTGGCTTCGGCTACTTCCCTACCTACACCTTAGGGAACCTAACCTCCTCCCAACTTTGGCAGGCTGCCAACCGAGACCTCCCTTCTCTCTCCACCTCAATAGACAACCGCGACTATCAGCCCCTCCTCCGCTGGCTGCGTGAAAAAGTTCACGCCCACGGCCGCCGCTATCCCGCTTCCGAACTTGTCCAGCGTGCCACAGGCAAAGCTCTCGATCCCGAGGCCCACCTCTCCGTACTTGAGTCCAAGGTCAAGGAGCTCGGCCCATGATCGCCCCTGAGAAAATCAGCCTCGTCATCAGTACCTACAATCACGTCCGCCCTCTGGAACTTTGTCTCGCTGGATTTCGCAAACAAACCACCCCCCCCAAAGAAATTATCATCGCCGACGACGGCTCCACTTCCCCCACCCGAGATCTTATCGCCCTCCTCGCCCCCTCCCTCCCCTGTCCCGTCCGCCACCTGTGGCATGAAGACCTTGGATTTCGAAAAAATGTTATTCTAAATCGAGCCCTCTCCACCGCCCTCGGCGATTATCTCGTCCTGACCGATGCCGACTGCATTCCACACTCCAAGTTTATTGCAGATCATGCCTCCCTCGCCGAAAAAGGATTCTGGGTTCAAGGTCGCCGCTCCTACCTCTCCTCCTCTTTCTCCGACACACTCCTTCCCACCGATTCGATTCACCCTCTCCCTCTCTTTTTATCGGGACAGTTAAGCGGCGTGGCCAAAGCTTTTCGTCTCCCATTGCCCATCATTTGTCGCAACCAAGAGCAACGCGGAATCATTGGGTGCAATATGGCCATGTGGCGGGACGATCTTCTAAAGATCAACGGCTGGGACGAAGAGTACGAAGGCTGGGGTCTCGGTGAGGATTCCGACGTCGGTTCCCGGCTCTACCATCTCGGCCGTCCAAGAAAATTTGTTTACGGCCGCGCCATCCTTTATCACCTGCACCATCCGATTCTAAATCGCGATCACCTCCCAAAGTCCAAATCTCGTCTGGAAGAAACTCTCCGTACAAAAAAGATCCGCTGCACCCGAGGGGTCGACTCCGCTCGCAAGTAACTCCCGCCCTTTCGGAATTATCCGCGCTTCTTGGCTCGCCCAAAGAACCTAGTCTCGGCCGCCATGGCCGCACCAACGATTCCCGCTTCGTTATGAAGTTTTGCTGGCACAACCCTAGCTCGCACCCCTTCCGAAGCCCGCGGTAACCACTTTTCCGAACGCTTACTTACCCCTCCTCCTACGATGATTAGATCTGGATTGATCAATCGATCCACCTGCTGAAGATACTCTCGCACCTTACGTGCCCATTTTTTCCATCCCCAGTTATGGTCGGTTCGGGCTTTCGCACTGGCCATTTTTTCTGCATCCCTGCCTCGCAAGGTTACATGCCCTAACTCGGTATTGGGCACGAGAATTCCCTGCACGAAAAGAGCGCTTCCGATGCCCGTCCCTAATGTAATCATGACTACCGTTCCCACCTCTTTTTTCCCTGCACCATGGCGCATTTCCGCCATCCCTGCCGCATCCGCATCGTTGATTACCGCAAAAGGCAACCTTGTCCCTTTCTTGAATATTTTCTCCGCATTCTTGCCCAGCCAGCTGGACGACAGATGGGTTGCCGTACCGACCACCCCTGAACAAATAACTCCAGGAAAGCCCGCCCCCGCAGAGCCCTTGTACTGAAAGTGTTGCGCAATCTTGGCGATAGTTTTTGCCACATTCACAGGAGTGGCCAGTTGTGGGGTTGGCAGGTGATACGGATCCCCCAAGAGATTAGCCCCAGGAAACTCCACCAACGCCCCCTTGATCCCTGTCCCCCCTATATCGACCCCTAAAATCGTCCTCATCGGTAAAATCATGTCCTAACCCCTTCCCGCGCAACACCCCCATTTTGTGCCAGACACGTGTCTGGCACCGAAGAATTGCCAACAGACAATTCATTTTAGGCTGGGAACAATCTTTTCCTGTCTCTTGTGCTTCTTCATAACCGTGCAAGCTTCAACTCAACGAATGGATATTCCACTCAAACTGCAGGAAGAACTCGAAGGCTACTGCGGGCTCGGAATGTACGACGAAGCTCTTCGCCGGATCGATCAACTCAGCGCAAAGGGCGATCCCACGCTTTCCCTCACTTTCCTGCGCGCCCGCATCCTTCGTGCCGCAGGGCGCTTTGTCGAACTTCGTAAGTCCGCAGAAAAACTTCACCGCCAACGTCCCGAAGAACCAGAAGCCTGGGTTTCTCTGGCCGACGCCGTCCGTCACCAGGATTCCCTTCAGCAGGGTCGCACTATTCTTCTCGAGGCTGAACAAAAGTTTCCCGAGAACTCCCATATCAAATTTCAGCTCGGCTGCTACCACTGCCAGCTCCGCGATCTCGAAAAGGCACGCTCCTACGTCCAGGCCGCCATCCGCATCGATCATAGCTGGGCAGATGCGGCCAAAGACGACGCCGATCTCGCCCCGCTACGCGAAAAGATCTGAAAAACCCTCGCCGCTTCCAAGGTCAGTTTCCTTTGCTGCTGCTTGGTTCGCTCGCCATTTTGGGCGGTTGTGATTTCCTCCGCTCGAAGCCAGGTCTTCAAGCTCAAGCAGGGGTTCCTCTTGCCGTGACCCTTCCCGCAAATTTCTCGACCGGATACCGCTGGGTTCTGGATCCACCCGTGCAAACCGCCCAGATCCTCTCCGAGTCCTATCAATCAGGTTCCACCCAAGTTACCGGCTCGCCTGGCCAACAAACCTTCCAAGTTGTTTTTCTTCGGGAGGGCCGTTTTAACCTTAAGTTCGCTTACCGCCGACTTTGGGAACCTCCCTCCGTCCCTTCCGCCAAAACCACCAACCTCGTGATTCAGGTTATTTCCACCAACAAAACCTCCTCCGTTCTAGAACAGCTCTTCCCTCCCCAAAATCCTCCCTCCCTCCTCCCTCAACCGGAAGAAGAAGCACCACGTTCTCGTATGCCTCTCCGCACCACCCGCTAGCTTTTTCTTCTATCTCAGTAGAGCGGCACAATATGCTCTGTACGAATCCAGCCCATATCATGATTGGGCAGTCGGATCTTACTCCAACCCAGGAAACTCTTTTCTAAATGCGCGATAGAACCTGGGGGATAAGCTTTCTCGGCTTGGGGTTCTAACTCCGACGGAATCGAACGCAATGGTTCCACATCCACAATCATGACCGCCCCGCGATCCGC
This sequence comes from uncultured Verrucomicrobiota bacterium, assembly GCA_903956835.1. GTDB lineage: Bacteria > Verrucomicrobiota > Verrucomicrobiia > Methylacidiphilales > Verrucolacustridaceae > Verrucolacustris. Next base: position 5,693 of record CAJBOM010000138.1, on the reverse strand, counting down.
CAGTTTGCCATAAACCCCTAAAGCCAATCCCGCCAGTAGCGCCATCACCGCCCCACCCAGAACAATCCCCGATCCTAAACGAAAAAATACCCTCCGATAAAAACTGTAATATCCCGAAGCCAGCCAATGGCCGCCTCCCAAAGCGGCTAGGGCAATTCCCGCCACCAAGATTGCCTGCCATGCGAAAACACCCAAACGAGCGGTTAGCCCCGCCGTCCAGTTATCATCCCCCAAGCGATCGATTGCTGGATCAAGTTGGTCTGCCGCCCCCGCGAAAATACGTAAGTTCCACGCCACCGATTCTGTTGTTGGAGCTAACAGATACGCAGAGAGTCCGTGCGCCAGCGCTCTCTCCTTATCACCCAGCTGATAGTTCGCTAAGGCCAAATTGTTCCGCGCAATGGGATCAGTAGGCTCGAGTCGGACTCTTTCCGACCAGACTTTCTCCGCACCCTTAAAGTCAGCAACCCTGTACAGTCCCACCGGATCAGCCGCTTTTTCTTGAGCAACTATGCCCTTTGTTTCCGCTGCCTCGATTTGTAATCCTCCTGCCCACAGTAGAAAAATCAGACTTCCCCAAGGTAGAACATTTCGTGGACGCAACGTCTCCCAGATTTTTATCTTTGGCAAGTCAATCCGTTGAGCGAGGACCATCGCGCTGTCCGACCAACCCTCCGCCAGGGCACGGCCTCTGCCGTAAAGCGCCTCTTCCGATTCTTTCCAACATTTTTCCAGCTCGTTGCGGTCTTCATCCAGCAGCGTAGGACCTCCCTTGATAATGTCCTCCCAAGAAGGCGTTGCGCCCTCGACCCCAAGAGTCCCTGCCACCGCTTTTTGCCACACAAGTAGCGTGCGTTCCCGCAGAACATAATCCTCCGACGAGGCCCCAACACCCTCTGCAGATATTTTCCACAATTCCAACGACTCTTTTCGACTTCTTTCAGGATCAGTCAAAACCGCTCGTCGCTTTGCCCAAATCCACCAGACCCCCAGCAAAACTATCCACGGCAAGATAAGCAGCAGCTTGAGCCAGCCCACCGCCACAGGCGAAAACCCAACCGCCGTCCCTTCCAACGGCTCCCTCGGCAAAGCAGGCGCTCCGTACTGCAAGGGCTGATTCGGACGACCCGCCGCTGCCGGCATCGGCTGTTTTCCTGCAGGCGTGGAAGCAGGCGATGCTGCTCCCGGCGGCGTGGAAATCGAAAGGCCCGACGCCCCCTTCGTCACCAGGATCTTTGGTGGTTTGGTTTCGATCGCCTCGTAAGACTTTTTCTTGGGATCGAAATAAACGAATTTTACCGACGGAAGTTCGAACTCCCCCGCTGAAACAGGAATCATCACCAGATCTTCCACAATCGCCCCAGTGAATATCTCTATTCCGTTAAACTCTCGGCGTAACTTTGGCTGAATTGTCCGAATCTGGCTAGGCACTGCCCTCGGAGGAAGTTCCACCCCAGCTGGCCAGTTCCCTGTCCCGCGCAGAGTTAAAGTCCAGGTCACTGGCTCCCCTTCATTCACCTGCTCAGGAATCATCTTGGACTCCACCGTAAACTGCCCCACCGCACCCTTAAATCCAGCGGGGGCTCCTGCTGGTAGTGGTTCCACTGGCAACGAGATTGGTTCACTGGCGACTTCGACCTCCTGCGAGGTTGGCGACGTGAAAAAGATAGAGCGCCCAACTTGCCCTGTTTCGATATCCAGTTTTTGCCGGATGGTAGGCAAAATAAAGGGTCCTGCTTTCGGAATCATCGCTCGAGTATGAAATTGGAGCCCTTTGCTGCCTCCCGGCCCGATCTGCTGGCCCCGATCCCACGCCTCCGCACTAAAATTCTGCACATCCCACAGGGGGGTTGTTTTCACTCTGCCGCTTCGATTTCCAATAATAAACACCCGGTAGTTCACATCAAAAATCTCCCCCGCATACGGATTGCGTGGCTCCGCCGAAGCCTCTGCTTGCGCTGCCCCCGCAGGCAAGGGTGCCGTCGGTGCCGCTGGAGCTTGCCCCGCCCCTGGCATAAAATTGGGATTAAAGAACCCTGAGTTGGGCTGGGATCGTCGCCGAGTATTTGCAGGAGCGCCCGTGGAATTGAGTGTGATTCCAGCAATTTTAAATTTTCCCTTATCCGTGGCGATCTCCAGTGATGGGATTTCCACCTTACCCTCCACCGTCGTCCTGACGGCATAGCTTAAGGTGGTCGAAGAGCTGGTCTGAAAATTAATCATCGAGAAGTTCTGCGCCCTCCCAGGTTGCCCCAGAACCTGGAGCCCACTGATCTCGGGAAGATTCACTGGCCCTGCAGGCTGACAGTCTGTAAAAACCAGTTCGAGCTGCGTCGGCTCGTTCGGCGCAACGGGTCCTGGGTCGTTCCAAGCAACCGACTGGCCCCACCCCGCCCAAGGAGAGGTTAGAACAAGAAGAGCCGATAATTTAAATGAGCTTCTCATCCGATTTTACCAAGGTTTCGCCGTCGAGGACGGAGACGGGCGCTGGTCCTTGGGTTGAAGCCTCTGCTGTAGGGCGGCGGGATTGTCCGATTGTCGGACCTGCTCCAATCGCGAAAGTGTTTCCTGCGTCATAGGGTCTCCCATCGTACCCATTTCTCTTTTACCAGATCCACCCCCAACCGCGCGCATCCCTGCTGGCGCCTGCTCCTTCTTTTCCTTCGGATCCCCTTTGGCCACCGCTTCTTTTTTCTGTTCACCCTTCTGTTTCTGATCTTTTTCTTGGCCCATTCCGCCAAAGCCTGCTTTCTCGTCTTGGACTCCTTTCATATCCTTCTCCTGACCACGTTCACGCATCTGCCCCTCTTGATCCTTGCCTGAGCTGTAATCCTTTATCTGATTCGGATCCTTCTCTTGGCCCTTACCCTTTTCCTGCTTTTGCCCCCCCTGCTCTCCTTGTCCGGGCTCCTTCCCAGAATCTCCATCCTTGGCCTCACCCCCTTTGCCGTCCTTGCCCGGTGAAGGCGGGCCCTGAGAATCTCCTTTATCCTTCTCCCCGACTCCTTCCTCGCCTCCCTTATCTTTTTCTTGGGACTTCTCTCCCTTTCCGCTCTTCTTTTCGGGCTTTCCTTTTTCTTTCCCTGATTTTTTGTCCTTCTCTTCTTTATCCTTTTTTTTGTCCTTCGGAGATGATTTCTGCTCGGGAGGGGGCGGAGGTCTAAGGTTTTTCAACTCCTCCCGCAACTTTGGCCAGTCCGCGGCTTTCTCATCTATTTTTTCCCCTTCGTCCACTCCCGCCAAAGCATCCCCAATCATATTCCGCCATGGAGCCTGCGGATCCGGATTTCCCTCCTGCGGTAAGGTCATCTTCTGAACCGCCTCAGGACTCGACCCCAACTGAATCGTCTCCTTCGCCATTTGGGCATACTCCGGCGCCGCTTTTTTACTTTTTTCGGAAAGAGTCGCTACGGTTGTTTTTAATCCTGCCGAGGGGTCTACTCCCCCGCTTCCCCCCATCGGGCTCGTCGCCGCAACCCCAGCGGCAACTGCAGCAACACTAGCCAACGCGAAACAAATTACGCACATTCTCATGCTGGTATTTTCTTCCTCGGCTCGGTGGAAACAAGCTTGGTGGTTTTTTTATTTAGAGGCAACGGAATGGTCTCCCCAGAAGTAGTTACACCCATCGCCACCCGGCGCCGCCCAGGTAATGTCGGAATCTCAAACGCCAAGCTCAGGGCTAATAGAAAAACCGCTGGGGCTAGCGCCCACTGAAATCTTTCCGCCTGCCGCGCCTCTCTTGTTTTGGCAAAGTCTCCCGTCTTTCCCTGCTGCACCGTCTCGCTCAACAGCTCGGCCAGGTCCACCCAGTTGGCCGCCTCCCGGTAGGCTCCGCCTGTCTCCCGCGCTAACTCCTCGAGCGTGGCAGGTTCGAGCCGTGTCAAAACCGCCGCTCCCCGCCCATCCTTGATTACCCCTCCCTGCGGATCAGAAAGAAGAGATCCCGCCGCCGTCCCTACTCCCAAGGAAATAATTTTTACCCCTTTCTTTTTTAACTCCTCCAGTCCTGTTCGCCACTCTGGGTCATGGGCTTCTCCGTCGCTCAGCACAATGAGAAAACGATCCGCTGCCGTGCTCTGGCCAAACGCTTCCGCCGCCACCCTCAACATCCCCGTGAAATCCGTCCCGGCTTGCGGAAGAAAAGAGGGATCGAGACCAGGCAAAATATCCCGGAGCACCTCGTAGTCGGAACTTAAGGGCACCTGCAAAAAGGCAGTGCCCGCGAAACAGGCCAGACCCACCCGCTCCCCTTGCAACTCATCCAACAGATTTCCGATGAGCAGTTTCGCCCGCGCCAATCGGGTCGGCTTCACATCATCTGCCAACATGCTGGCCGAGAGATCTAAGGCGATGAGGACCTCCCGCGATTGGTCAAAAACAGTTTCCTCGACGTTTCCCAACTGAGGCCGAGCCAAAGCAACCGCCACCAGCATCAGCCCAGCCCCCAACCAAGTTCCTCTTGGTCCTCGAGCTGCACCAGGTCGATCCACCACCGCTCGAACCCCAGCCCATCGTCTCATAATTTTCGGCAAGGAGAGCGGAGCCGATCGCCCCAACTTTCCTCTAAAAAGAGCCCAAGCTACAAAGGGCAGAATTGGCACGGCCAACAAAACCCATGGATACTCCCAGTTCACTCCAAACAAATGGTTCATGCCGTCCTCCCCCATCTTCCGGGCCGCGCGAGAGCCAACCCGCCAAGAAACGCTAACGCTCCTGGCGCCGCCCAAACCACGTACCACTCGTGCGCATGAAGTTGTGATTTCGCACTAAACTCGATCTGCTGTTTTTTATCGATCGCCGCAAATGCGGCTTGGGCGGTTCCGGTGTCCATCGCCCGAAAGAACTTTCCTCCAGTTAGCTCAGAGATCCTCTGCAAAGTCTCTTCATCCAGATCCGAAATCACCTGCCGATAGCCCAACTTGCGACCCGCATTGTCGATCACGGGCATCGGTACCACCCCCTGTTGCCCCGCCCCAATGGTGTAAACAGGAATCCCCTTCGCCCGAGCCAACTCCGCCGCTTGCATGGGGGCAAGTACTCCACTGTTGTTCGACCCGTCGGTCAGAAGAATGATGAAGGCTCCCTTTCTTTGTCCGTCTTTCTCTTTTTCGGTTTGCTCCAACCTCGAAACTGCCAACCCCAAGCCATCCCCTACCGCCGTGGCATCTTCCACCAACCCCACCCGCAGTCGCTGAATCTGTCTCGCCAACCATTCGTGATCAAAGGTCAGCGGAGAAAGCGTGTAGGCTCGACCCCCATAAATAACCACCCCAATCCGGTCGGTCGGTCGCTTCGAAATAAAGGCCTCAATAATCGGTTGAATGGCCTCGAGCCGATTCATTCTGCCATTCGGCCCTTCGTAATCCTCCGCCAACATGCTCGGCGAAAGATCGATCGCCAACATAATGTCATACCCTTTTTGCCTAATCTGCTTTTTTTCTTCCAACTGCTGGGGTCGAGCCAGCGCCACAACCAGCAACCCCAATCCTACGCCGGCCAAAATCGAGGGAAGTCTCCCCAGCGATACAGCCGGAGCTCCCGCCCATCTGGCCACTCGCGGAATAACCAACACCGGCCTCGCTCGTCGTCCCCTCCACCAAACGGCCAGAGGAATTAAGAGCAGTGCCAATAGCCACAGAGGATCCGCCAAAGTCCAACCCCCAGGTAAAAGAGCGGGACTCATTTTCTTG
>CAJBOM010000137.1 GCA_903956835.1 uncultured Verrucomicrobiota bacterium | reverse complement strand
TTCCCTCATGACCCGCCACGCTTGAATAACCAAAGAAAAAGGAACCGCTATATGGCACTTAAAAAAATCGAAGCAATTATCAAGCCATTCAAGCTTGAGGAGGTCAAAGAAGCCCTCACCGAAGTTGGTATCGAAGGTATGACCGTCACGGAAGTGAAGGGGTTTGGTCGCCAAAAAGGCCACACCGAAATCTATCGCGGCAGTGAATACACCGTGGACTTTCTTCCCAAGGTGAAGCTGGAGATTATCCTCGGGGAAGCGTTGGTGGACAAAGCGGTCGCCGCAATTCTCAAGGGCGCCAAGACCGGGAAGATCGGAGATGGTAAAATATTTGTTCTGCCTGTGGATGAGGCCATCCGCATTCGTACGGAGGACAAAGGAGAGAAAGCGGTCTGAAATGCCCACCAGCAAATCAAAACACAAACAAACAGGAGCTAAAAAAATGGAAGCAAGATATCTGAACGCAAAAACGGGAAAAGAAGTGCTAGCCTTCGCCAAGGCCCACAACGCCAGGTTGGTTGATTACAAATTCTGCGACATCCCTGGTACTTGGCAGCACTTTACTACCACTCTTGCCGAGCTTGAGGAATCCACTTTCAAGGAAGGATTAGGATTCGATGGTTCCTCCATCCGCGGATGGAAGTCGATTAACGCCTCCGACATGCTTGTTCTACCGGATCCGGCTACCGCCATGATCGATCCGTTTAATGCCGAGCCCACTCTCAGTCTCGTTTGCACGGTCATCGATCCGATCACGATGCAAACTTACGAAAGGGATCCTCGGAGCATCGCACTGCGCGCCGAGAAATATCTCCAGACGACGAAGATTGGTGATACCGCCTACTTTGGTCCAGAAGCGGAATTTTTTATCTTCGACGATGTTCAGTACGACTCCTCTTCCCGAGGAGCTTTTTACAAGGTGGATTCTGTTGAGGGCATCTTTAACAGTGGTCGCGATGAAATGCCCAACACCGGCTACAAAATTCGTCCGAAGGAAGGATATTTTCCCGTTCCTCCCGCTGACACCCAGCAGGATATCCGCAACGAGATCACCCTTTTACTCGAAGATCTCGGAGTCCAGATCGAACGCCAACATCACGAGGTAGCCACCGCCGGCCAAGCGGAAATCGATATTCGTTTCGACACCCTTGTCCGCACGGGTGACAAAATGAACCTCTACAAGTACGTCGTGCGAAATATTGCCCGTCGTCACGGCAAGACAGCCACCTTCATGCCTAAACCTCTTTTCGGGGACAACGGCTCAGGAATGCACTGTCACCAAAGCATTTGGCGGGATGGAAAACCTCTCTTCGCTGGCAAAGGCTACGCCAATCTGAGTGAATTGGCCCTGTTCTACATCGGCGGGATTATCAAACATGCCCGGGCCCTGACCGCCATCACTAACCCCACCACCAATAGCTTTAAGCGACTCGTCCCAGGATACGAGGCGCCAGTTAACTTCGCTTACAGTGCTCGGAATCGGAGTGCAGCTATCCGCATCCCCACCTACTCATCCAATCCCAAGGCGGTCCGGATTGAATTCCGTACTCCAGACCCCGCAGCGAATCCTTATCTGGCCTGTGCCGCCCAGCTCCTTGCAGGGTTGGATGGAATCCAGAACCGTATTCACCCGGGAGATCCGATGGACAAGAACCTTTATGAACTTCCTCCCAAGGAGCTCGCGAAGATTCCCAGTGCGCCCGACTCCCTCCTCGGGGCTGCCCAGGCCCTCGAGAAAGATCACGAGTTCTTGCTCAAGGGAGATGTCTTCACCAAGGACATGATCGATACCATCGTGGAAATGCGGGTCAAAGATTACGACGCCTTGCGGTTGCGTCCTCATCCACATGAATTTTTCATGTACTACGACGTCTGATCCGTCTTAGAAGCCAAGCTTGCGAAAACCCCTGATGGATATCCATCGGGGGTTTTCATTTTGGGGGCTAACGGGCGCGCCCAACCTCACACATCAGGTTTTTTAACTATAGGCTCCTAAAAGAGGAAACTGAGTCCGCAAAATCCCAGCCGACTTAACGCCTAAGTGTTTTTCCAAGACCGTGGCGTAGACCGATCGAAAATCGGTGTTGTACCTCACATCTCCATCGAAAAGATCCTGCGGGGCGAGGGAGGGCATTTGTCCTAAAAGGCCCGACTTAATCCCGCCGCCCGCGAGAAACATCGGGGCCGCCGCACCATGATCAGTCCCCCCGCTGGCATTTTCCTTAACTCGCCGACCAAACTCACTGAAGGTCATCAGACTCACGCGCCCAAGATTGCCTTGCGCCTTCAGATCGCTCAAAAACGCCGATACCGCGTCTCCCATTTCTTTGAGAAGCCTTTCATGGGCTCCAGCCTGCTGGGTGTGGGTGTCGAATCCTCCCAAAGATAGGTAGTAAATTCGCGTGGGCATGCCACCCGCAATCAAGCGAGAAACCATGGCAAAGTTTTGACCGAGTCGCGTGCCGGGGTAGGGGACAGAATTTTTCGCTTTGCCGGAAGCTTGGGCAATCTCCTGCTGGCTGACCTTGGCGTCCATCTCGGTTCGCTCTAAGAAATCAAGAGCCGAGAGCTTTCCTAGATTTCCTGGCCCATTCAACATGCCGATCGAGCCTCCTGCCTGGCCAGCGTCATCGTCCTCCTCCATCATCATCGAGCCGTCAGCTTCAGCCTTCGCCCCACCACTTTTTTTGTTCTTCTTTTTTCCACCCCCGCCCCCGCCCTGATAAAGCACCCCTTTTGGAACGGAGGCGGTCAGGGCTTGGGGCATTTGGGATGCCATGGCAATCCCCACCGAGGCGTCGCAACCGGAGCAAGCGTTGTCGAAATAGCGGCCGATCCAACCGGTGTTAGATGATTTATTTGAATCAACCGCCGTCGCCCAAATCTCCGTCGAACGAAAGTGAGATCGATTGGGATTAGGGTAACCGACACCCTGCACCACCGCCAAATGGCCCTCTTGAAAGGCGGAAGCCAGTCCAGAAAGAGACGGGTGCAACCCAGTTTGAGGATCAAGCTTCAGGATCGACGCCTCGGGGACCCCAATCGTCGGGCGAGATTTGCGATACTCGTCGTTTCCCATGGGAATCACAGTGTTTAAGCCGTCGTTTCCACCCGCAAGTTGTAAGACGACTAAAATATTTCCGTCTCGCCCCGTAACCCCCTGAACTAAGGCCCCATCGGCTTCAGCGTGGAGTGACTGCATCGTCCTACTCAGGAAAGCAGGCATAGTCCAGCAGAGAGACCCTCCGAGCAGCCCTGTTCGGAGAAACTCTCGCCGTGTTTTTAGTTCATCCATATTCACTGGGCTCCTTTCATGTCACCTGATAAAGGGGGCTTTGCACAATCGATAAAATCATTTTTCTGATGGCAGCATCGGTCAGCGGAACTTTATCCCCAGCTGCTTCCTGGAAACGCTTACGCAAATCGTCGGAGATCGTTTCGCCAGGCAGGAACCGTGTGGACAGCGCCGCCAGAAGCTTTTCTGGGCTTTGACGTTCTTCTGCGGTGGCAATCGCAGTAATCGGAGCAGGGGAAATTGAAAGCGTTGCCCGCATTTTTTCTGTGGCAGCCTGCCTTTCTGCTGGAGCCATATCTTTGGCGGAATGGCTGACCACCATCCCCTCAGGGCTGATCTCTGGTGGGGCTACCGCCATCGCGCCACTTTCTGCAGCCACCCGTACCATATTCAGAGTTCCGAGTTTCTGTAGCCCTTGAGTACCTTCCACCAGCCACGAACCGTATTCATAACGGCGGGTGATACTGGCCGTATTGATCCACGCGATACCCCCGTCCCATCCTTTTACATTGGGAGGCTCGAAAAGAATTTGACCGAGCTGGCTCAAAATATGGCTGGAAAGAGCGGGAGCAGGCAAAGGTCGATCGATTTGTCGGCACAGTCCCACCAACCATTCGGTGGGGGATTTAACTCGGTCGGCCGCGCGGGCGGGATCGTAAAAGTTGGGGTTCGTCCACATCGCCATCAGGAAGGGTCGAATCTGGCCTTCGAGGGATTTCCACTCGCGCACCAGCTCCTGCAGAAGGGGCTCGGGGGGCGACCAGCCTGCGTAGAAGCGCCAAAGCTTTTGCGTGATCCATCGTGCGGAAGCTTCTTGGGCTAAGGCCAATCGGACCACATCCGTCCCATCAAAGTTTCCGGTCGATCCAAAAATTGTCTTCGATCCTGAGTCATGCCATTTCGACACATTTTTAAAGGAGGGGCGAGACCCGAACTGAAGGCCGCCCTTTTTTCCGCTTCCCGAGCTGACGGTCCAACCCGTGAAAGCGCGGGCGCTCTCTTGGATATCTTTTTCCGTATAATTACCTTCGCCGAGTAGAAAAAGTTCGAATAGCTCGCGGGCAAAATTTTCGTTAGGGGCCTCCGCTCGGCTGAGAGTTCCATCGAGATAGATCAGCATGGCGGGGTCCTGAGCAACCCCCAGAACCAGATCCGACCACGAGCCGTATCCTTTTTCACGAAATAGGTTGTTTTGTTGATAGAGAAGGTAGGGACTGCGGACTTTTTCGAAACTGGTGGCAAAGTGCCCGTGAAGAAAAAGGGTCAGCTTTTCACGGGCCGCTCGCGCTGGGTCGGCCATCTGCTTCAGCCACCACCCACGTAGCTCGGTCAGCTGCCGACTTTGAGTGGCACGGGCGTACTGGGCGAATTCCCTCTTGGCCTTCTGTTTTCCCTCCTCGGAAAGGGAACTCATCTTGGCCCGCTCTTCTTGTGTGAGATCTTTAATATTCATCTCTCCTAAGAAAGAGGGGGGATCGGAGGCAAGAAACTTGGCAGTGCCTAGGAGCGATTCAGCGGCCTCAGCAGGGGAAAGTTTGGCGAGCGCGTCCACCTCATCCGGAGTACCCCCAAATCCAGCCCGCTGGAGGAGCATGCCCGCCTTCGTTCGATCCCAATCCGAGGCATTGAGGAGCGCCATCATCTCGATTTCCAATATACACCAGAGCAAGGAAAGTCGCCGTTTTTCTTTAGATGAATGGACATGGGTAAGCGCCGGCTCGTGATCTCTTGCCATTTATTCACGACCCATCTTGGAGAAAATCCCTTGAAGCTCGACAAATCAGCATCGTAGCCCAGCCTTCGAACTATGAAATCCACCACAAATCCTGCCCCTCAAATCATTCGTGTTGTCGGTTACGGTCTGCTCGTTTTCGCTGGCATAGATCTTCTCTTTCAACTTCTCGGCAATCCATTTGGCGGGGCCCTCCAAGCATTTCGGTTTAGCTCAGGCCTAGTGGATCGTACCCCCGTTCCTCTTCTTGCCCTCGGAGTTCTGCTCGCCTTCCCGCGGGTCATGCCCCTCCCGATCGAAAGGATGGTGATGCGTCTTCTTTCTTTTGTCCCCTTTGTCTACGCGGGCGGATTTCTCGTGGTTATCGTTGCGGCTTTAGCCACTGGCAATCGCCTGATCGTTGCCGCCGAACAGCAGATCACCACTCAGAGCCAAGCCCAGATGCGCCAACTCGAAACCACCGTTGATCGAGTCAAAATTCTCACTCCGGCCGAACTTCAAAGTGTGGTGGTGAATTTTAATCAGCAAAATCGCACAACCCTTCAGGCCAACGAATTTATTTCTAAGCTCACAGCTCAGACCGACACCCAAAAAGCCCAACTCAGAGAAGGCACTGCCCGCGCTCTGCAAAATCAGCGTCGGTCAATGACCCTCGAGCTCCTCAAGGTTCTTCTCGGTGCAGTGGCGGGCTCGGGAATTATGTTCCTTCTCGGTCTCGCGGGGAGTTGGGCTCGCAGCTCCGGTGCGACTCACGACTAGCCGAGCAACAACTTGGTAAAAATCTCGGTTTCGTACGAGGGTCAGCTTCGATGTTCCGCTACCCACGGGCCGTCAGGGGCCACGCTTTCGACCGATGCCCCTGTCGATAATGAGGGCAAGGGAGAATCCTTCTCGCCCACCGACCTTGTTGCCACCGCTTTGGCCACCTGTATGGCTACGATCATGGGGATTTCTGCTAAACGCCACTCCGTCAAACTTGAGGGAATGACCATTGAAACGACAAAGGAAATGAGCAGCGATACGCCAAGGAGAATTGCGGCAATCAAATCGACAATCACCATTCCACTTCCAGGAAATCATCCACAAAGAAAATTACTGGAAGCAGCCGCTCTCGGTTGCCCCGTACATCACAGCTTGGATCCGCGAATTGCAAAGCCCGTCGAGTTTGTTTGGCAAAGCTCCTAAAACCCCATTCCCACCAGCACGCGTCTGTGTTCCGTACCCGCGACATCACCAATCACGCAGTAGAGAAAGCGAGAAAGCCAAATACTGCAATCTGGGCAACCGATCGTTGACCCGTGAAATCTTTCGCCCAAGCTAAGCCATGAAGCACGATCGACTGGCTCAGGTCCTTAGCCAGATTCAGAAACTGGAAGCCCAAATCGTCATGGAGCTTCAACAGAAGGAGGCGGAATACGGCTATAAAATTCATAAAAAGAAGGTCCAGTTTAGCCAAGAGATACATCTCCGACACCGCCAACTAAAGGAGAAGCTTCACCGATACATCCTGCGCTCTAGCTTCCTTGTTCTGTTAACAACCCCTGTAATCTATGCATGTCTTCTTCCCATCGCCTTGCTCGATCTGATCTGCTCGGTCTACCAATGGATCTGCTTTCCGATATATGGAATACCAACCGTTCGCAGGTCAGATTATCTGACCTTTGATCGTCGTCATTTGGCCTATCTCAATCTGATCGAAAAGATTAACTGTGAATACTGTTCTTATGGCAATGGGATTTTGGCGTATGTGGTGGAGATCGTTGCAAGGACCGAGCAGTACTGGTGCCCGATCAAACACTTCCACTGTGTGAAGTGTGCCCATAAACGGTACAAAAACTTCCTTAATTTTGGGGATGGAGAAGGATACGCCCACCAGTTGGATCGAATCCGAAAAGAATTTGGGGATCTAGAGTTTACATCAAAAGATGGGCAGGAGGCGAAAAAAGGAGAGCGTTAAATTTGCTCAAACTGACTTGTGGAGCCTGGAATCTTCTTAGAAGCTATAAACAACCTCCGCACCAGCGTAGTAAGCCGGTCCGCCAGACTGCGAACCATTCGAGTAACCATCTGCGGTGTTGTAGATATTGCTGCCCCAATCCATTCGGTACTCTGCACGGATGAGGAGATTATCAATCACGTTAAACCCTGCTGTGAGGGTGTACTCCCAGAGGTTGTCACCAGTCACATGACTGTAGGATGTGCTGGTTTTCCCCTGATTGCCGAAAGCGTAGCTGTTGTTCGAACCAAGGTATTCACCACGACTGCAAAGAGAGAACCAGTCGCTAAACTGGTACTTCGCATATGCGCCCGCGCCATACCAGCAGGAATTCACGTTCGTATCCCCACCTGTACCGCCCGCCGACCCAGAACCCGAAGTGTTTCCTAAGAGAGCATTAAAGGCCAAGAGCAGTTTATCGTTGGCGAACTTCGGTGCCCAGTTACCCCAAGTGTTATAGATCACGGTATAAGCAGATACATTCGCTGATACCGAGCTCGATGTGAAGTTGCTGTTCTGTGTTAAGGAGACAGAAGTGTTGTTGTCGTTCCCCGTGCTGTACTGGAAGTTGTTACTCCAGTTCGCATTGCCGCCAGGGGCAGTCACGTTCAACGCTGCGAGCAAGGCCACGCCGTCCGAACCATTCGGGTTGGTGGTGGTGTTGTTATCGCTGTTGGAACCGTTCACCACACCCAACTTCGCATCGAGGTAATCGTCAAACTTGTAGGACGAAAGTACACCGGTGTAGTAGAGGGGCATGACATTGAACAGCAACCCAAATGTCGTGTTCATGTTTGCGGGACGTTCCATGACTTCGTAGCCGAGAATGGAAACGAACTTTCCAACCTTGAAGTCCCAACCGTTACCCACAGGGGCGCGGATCTCGACATAAGCCTGCTCGAGAAAAAGGGAGTTAGAGTTGTTGTTCGTGTTGGAAAGTTGGCCTGCCGAACGATTCAAGAAGTAGGAGGCATCTTCACCGAGCATGATGTCGGTGCGGAAACCCGCCTGCGCCTTGTTGGCCGAGGTCAGAGCCTTCTCGATGGCGATCTTCGCTGCATAGAGATTGAAGTCTCCACGCTGTGCGGTGTCGCTGCCGAAACGGCCGTTGACCTGTGATTGGTTACCCGATCCGGTGAAGTTATAGCTATAACCGGAATCGATGTAGCCGCTGAGTTTCACACCCTTTTGGGCGGTCTCAACGAAGTTATTTTGAATCATCTTTTTAGTATCTTGAGCGGATGCTTCCGGGGCGCTGTCCGCGAGGGACAAGCTGGATGCAGTAACCAAAGCTACTAGAGTTAATAGGATCTGTTTAGTCATGGGCGAAGTTCCTCTTTTTAGCACAAACTAGGAAGCTATAGCTTTAAGGGGTAAAAAACAGAAAAATGACTTGTTCAAACTCTGTCACGAAGCTGTGACGGCTGAGTTTTTTCGTCGTATCTTCTTGTATTACAATGCGGACAGGGTGGGATTCGAAAAGACGCTTTAAAAGCTAATAATCAGCGACTTAGAGACTTAGAAAAGCAACCATTCGCAATATCGTGAAACGACTTGCAATTTTGCTGTCACGAACTGTCACGGGATTTACTCCCCTCATTTCGAATCCGAGATCACCAAACCGCATCGATAAACCCCCTCGGGAGGCCGAGGCCTTCCGGGGTTTTCTTTGAAGCTGGGAATCTCCTTAGAAGCTGTAAACGACTTCCACGCCAGCATAGTGGGCTGGTCCTGAACTGGCATTAAGATCACTCGCAGTCGTTACGATATCATTGTTGTTCACAGATCCTGTGCCCCAATCCAGACGGTACTCCGCACGAATTAAAAGATTATCAATGACATTGAAACCCGCGGTAAAGGTGGCTTCCCATAAGCTTAGACCTTGATTCGCTAGCAAAGTAAAAGGCTCTTGGAGTTTTTGAAAATTGTTTCCACCCAAATACTCGCCACGACCAGAAAACGAGAACCAGTCGTTGCACCGATATTTCGCATAAGCACCTGCTCCGTACCATGTCGTGCCAGGCTGGGAGGGATCACCATTGTTGGTACTGGCCGTTCCCAAAAGGGCGTTAAAAGCCAATAAGAGTTTGTCGTCCGCAAACTTCGGGGCCCAGTTGCCCCAAGAGTTGTAGATCAACGCATAGCCAGTTCCGCTTGTCGCATTCTCGATACCCGTGCTTGTGGAACTAGCTGACGACGGAAACTGGGAAGTATTGGTATCGTTATTAGAGCTGTATTGAAAATTATTGCTCCAGTTCGCATTCCCCCCCGGGGCCGTCACATTCAATGCGGCCAGAACAGCACATCCGTCGCCTCCTAAACTAGTGGAGGTGTTGTTGTCGGTTTGCGAACCGTTAACCACACCCAGCTTGGCGTCGAGGTAGTCATCAAACTTATAAGAGGACAATACCCCAGTGTAAAAGAGGGGCATCTGCTGCCAAAGCAAACCATAGGTCACGTTGATATTGGCTGGGCGCTCGATCACTTCGTAGCCAAGGATCGAAACAAACTTCCCCACCTTAAAGTCCCACCCGTTACCCACAGGAGCGCGAATCGAAACGTAAGCCTGCTCAAGAAATAATGCGTTCGAATCTTGGTTGTTATTCGAAAAAGTACCAACGGTGGTGTTGTTTCCACGATTAATCAGATAGTTGGCATCTTCCCCGATCATCACATCAGTTCGGAAGCCGGCCTGTGCCCTGTTCTCCGAGCTCAGCGCCTTTTCAAGAGCAAGTTTGACCGCATAAAGGTTAAAATCACCCTTGGCCGCCGTATCACTACCAAATCGGCCTGACACATCAGAGGTACCATCGGAGGCTCCTGTGAAGTTATAACTGTAGCCGGTATCCACATAACCGGAGAGCTTGATCCCCTTCTGCGCTGTTTCAACGAAGTTATTCTGAACCATCTTTTTAGTATCTTGAGCGGAAGCTTCCGGCGCGCTGTCCGCGAGGGACAAGCTGGATGCAGTCACCAAAGCTATTAGAGTTGATTGGATCTGTTTAGTCATGGTTGAGGTTCCTTTTTTTAGTACAAACTAAGAAGCTATAGCTTTATGGGGTAATCAACAGAAAAATGACTTGTGCAAAATCTGTCACGAAACTGTCACGGCGGAATTTTTTCGTCGCATCTTCTTGTATTACAATGCGGACAGGGTGGGATTCGAACCCACGGTTGGTTTAACCCAACACACGCTTTCCAGGCGAGCCCGATAGACCGCTCCGGCACCTGTCCTTCAACTTGAAAAGATAAACATAAATCTGTCCTTCTGCGAGCCGATAAAGAGGTAGGCTCGATCTTAATCTTCATCTTCAGCCCATTATCGGTAATCTAAGCCTATGCCTACCCCGCTCCCTATCTCTATCTGCATGATCTCGGGGCCCGACTCCGCTCGAATCGGACGGGCCCTCCGAAGCGTCCATGGGTGGGTCGCCGAGACGATTGTCGTGGTCAACGACGACGTCACGGATGGTACCGATAAAATTGCCAGCCAGCATGGGGCCAAAGTATTCCGAGAATCGTGGAAAGAGCATATCGCCCAAAAGAACTCGGCCGCGGATAAGGCCACCCAGCCTTGGATCCTGGGCCTCGATTCCGACGAAGAAATCTCCGACAAATTAAAGAATTCGATTCACCACTTTTTTCTGACGGCGAAAGATGGGGGCCCTGTCGCTTTGCGGATGGCGCGATGCTCTCTTTTTCTGGGCCACTGGGTGCGGCATGGAGATTGGTATCCCGACTGGCAGATGCGCCTATGGCGCACAGGGAAGGCGAGGTGGGGCGGCACCGATCCCCACGATCGACTCCTGGTCGAGGGTCAGATCGGACGATTGAATGGGGATATCCTCCACTACTCGAATCCGTCTATTTCCAGTTACGTATCGAAGATTAACTACTTTTCCGATCTCTATTTGGATTCGAGAATCAAAAAAGGTTCTCGTTGGTCTCCCACCGAAGCAGGATTTCGTGCCTTCTGGAGATTTATGCGGGCATATTTTATTAGGCTCGGCTTCCTCGATGGATACGCTGGTTTTTATATTGCCGCTTCCACCTTCTACTCCACCCTCGTCCGCCACACTCGCTTGCTTGAGCACAATCTTTCTAAAAAGCCTCTCCCGCCTAAGCCGTAATTAGAATGTAGATTTGTGATTTCGAATTTCGAAAAGCCGGCGCAGAAGCGCAGAACTCATCAAGCCGGAGGCGAAATTAGCTTGGGCTAGGGAAAGGTTTGAGGGGGCCAATCCGCAATTCGAATTTCAAAATAACTTTTCCCTGTTTGTTTTTGTCTGATTGAGGGTAGTAAAGGGTGATGGAAGCCCGAAGCGTAGAGGCTGTCGTTCAAACGCTGAATGAAGCTGGGGTAAGGTATCTTATCGTGGGGGGGGTTGCGGTAAATGTTCATGGGTATGTCAGGCTGACCATGGATCTCGATTTGGTCATTCAACTAAAGCCCGAGAACATCGTGGCGGCTTGGGAAGCGATGGAAAAGATTGGGTACCGAGCCCGGATTCCTGTCACCGGAAAGGATTTTGCCGATGAGCAAAAAAGGGAGTTGTGGAGAAGGGAAAAGGGAATGTTGGTTTTGCAGTTCTGGTCGGATCAGCACACTCGAACTCAAGTCGATGTCTTCGTAAAGGAGCCATTTGATTTCGACAAGGAGCACGCGACGGCTCTGCATCAAGAGCTTGCGCCCGGTCTGATTGCTAGGGTCGTGGGCTGGGATGCATTGATTCAGATGAAAAAAGAGGCGGGTCGCTTGAAGGATCTGGCAGATATCGATATGCTAGAAAAAATTGGAAAACTTAAATGACCCAAGAAGAGTTCGACAATCATCCAGCATGGAAAGACGCTAACTACGAGGGGGCCGAGCGAACCATGTTACAAAACGGAATGAGAATGACCCTGATAGAAAAACTCCGCTGGCTGGAGGAAGCGGAGACTTTCTCCCTGCAATTTCCCATCAACCGCCGCCGTGCCATCGCCGAGGGCCGAATCCCGCCGGAGAACAAGACTCGGTAGGTTGTGTGGTCTTTTGGTTTTTGAAGTAACTCGCCCGCGCGTGAGCGCGTCCCGTAACCGCGGTGACGTGTCCCGCGAACCCGGGATACGGATTGCATCAAGACTGATCCGCCGATCGAACGATCTGAGAAGTAAATATCTTCACCAGCAGGCGTTTGCCCCCAATCAAACTCAAGATTTGACATGACCATAAATACGACCTAGTAACTCTACATGATCCAAATCAACATAAATGAGGCAAAATCAAAGCTTTCCAAATACACCAGACTAGTGAAATCAGGTGAAACAGTAATTTTATGTGATCGCAACAAGCCGTTTGCGGAAATTAGGCCCTTGGATCGTAGGGGCTCGGCCCCAAGAGTTTTTGGGATGTCCAAGGGTATATTCAATCTGGGGCCGGAGTTTTTCGAGGCCGACGCCGAGGTTCAAAAAATGTTTGCTGGGGAATGAGGTAGAAATCGATGCCTGGCGCCTATCTTTTAGATACAGCTCCACTGATCTATCTCATGGGTCAGGAGGATTCTGTTCCAGTAGCAGTTCGACGTGAGCTGGCCGACCCAAGGTCGGAGGTTTTTTACAGCCAGATCAGCTTGTGGGAGATCCAGATCAAGTATCAGTTGGGGAAACTTCCCATGTCGGATGAGCCTGCCCTAGTTCTTCCTCGGGAACTGGCCCGATACGGGTTCACAAAGTTGGATTTAACCGATTCAGCAATTTTTGGACTCTCACGACTGCCTTCGGTGCATCGCGATCCCTTCGATCGCCTGTTGATCGTCCAAGCCAAACTCACAGGGTCGGTTCTCGTCTCGCCTGATAAAATTTTTTCTCAATATCCCGTCACAGTCTTGTGGTAATCAGCTCTGGTAGGGCGGTTCAATGATCCAGACAAGGCCATCATTCCGCTTTCTGGAGATTTATGTGGGCTTTTATGTCGCCGCTTCTACCTACTACTCCACCCTCGTCCGGCATACTCGCTTGCTGGAGCACAATCTCAGCAAAAAGCCTATCCCGCCTAAGCCGTAATTAGAATGTGGATTTGTGATTTCGGATTTCGAAAAGCCGGCGCAGAAGCGCAGAACTCATCAAGCCGGAGGCGAAATTAGCTTGGGCTAGGGAAAGGTTTGAGGGGGCCAATCCGCGATTCGAATTTTAAAAATAACTTTTCCTTGCAATTTCCCATCAACCGCCGCCAGAAGGTGGTTGATTTCTGAATTCGAAATTTCAAATTAGAAATCGGAAATCATCGGAGGCCTTTCGATGTTCGCCCGGCCGCTGTAAATATGGCCAACAGTTCCTTGGCCTCCTGCATAAGCCTTATGGCCTCTTGATTTGCCCCGATTCCGGCTTCCAGCATCAATTTCAGCTAATAAACAGTCTCCGAAGCCTCCTTCTCCGCGATGGCGAGCTTATGGATAAAATCTGCCTTGGACTCCGCCCGATTAGCTTCCCGGTAGTTTGCCCCGATGGAAGTGCCGGATTTAAGCAACTGCCGGCCCAGCGCTTCGCCAAGGTAGTTTTTGGGCAGACTTTCCAGAAACCGGATTAATTGCAGCGAGAACCCCTTGGTCCGCTGCTCCAGTTCAGCCTTATTAAATCTTTAGCTCCCTTTGTAAATTCAAAAATCCCAAATCCGAATTCCAAAATGATTTTCCAACAACCTTGTTCATTGCTTTACCCTCAATTCGAAATTCTAAATCCGCATTCCGAAATAGTCTAACTCCCCGCCCTGAAGTTCACGTCTCAACATCTAAATACCCCATCTCCTGAAAATGCTGGTCAAACGCTAGGGCTGTTCGGATTGCCAGCTGACGCATCGCATCAAAACTTGTCAAATCTACCAAGCTGAGGTTACGACGCTGGGCAATCCGCCACTGCGCAGCGGCGCGCTCAAATCCATCACGACCAACCTCATGAATTTTGCATAAGGGCAACCAGTCGTCCTGAAAGGCCATCACCGCCTCTGCACCCAACCGTCGCTGAATAAGAGACCAGCTTTCCAGGCGGACATAATCTGTCGTCCACAACTCAGTCTTGCCTGTAGCCAGAGCCGACCATTTTTTGTCCGCCTCAGGGTGGAATTTGTCCCCCTTGTCTAGCGCCGCCAGAAAAGCCGAAGTATCGACAAAGACGGTATTCACCAACGATCGCCCAAGTGCTCATCGTGCTTTTCGGAAAGACTGTTCAGACCACTGGAAAACTTGCCCATCGAGTTCAAGGCACGGGCCCATTTTTGATCGCACTCTTGCGATTCGATTGCCTGATCGAGGGATCTGCGGACAATTTCCGATATGCTCTTTCCCGTCTCCTTGGACTTTGTTTTCAGACTTTCATAGGTCTTTTTGTGGAACTGAATCTGGGTGCGTATCATGTTGGCATTGTACTATAAACATGCCATCAGTCAAGTTCGTAGTAAATTTATAGAAAAAGAGAAGGATCCGAACACCGCCCTCCGTCATCCGACTTCTGACGGACAGATGAGAGTGGGCTCCTGTTAGCTCGAGGCCGTCAGTCTCTGCTGCTCTGCCATCTTCGAAAAATGACCCTTGGCCTTGAGGAGTTGCTCAAAAGTTCCGCGCTCAACAATCCGTCCGTGATCGAGAACGATGATCTCATCCATGTTCGCGAGGGTCGAGAGGCGGTGGGCGATACAGATGACAGTTCTCCCTTCCTCAAGAGAATCGATGGCAGTTTGGATCTCCTTTTCTGCACGGGAATCCAAGGCAGCGGTCGGTTCATCTAGAACGAGGATAGGAGCGTTACGGACAAATGCCCTAGCAATCGCGACACGGGCTTTTTGACCACCAGAAAGAAGCTGCCCACGCTCCCCACATGGAGAATCATAACCGTCCGGCATCTGCATGATGAAGTCATGAGCATAGGCGTGTTTGGCCGCCTGCTCTATTTCCTGCTGGGTTGGATTCTCTTTGCCAAAACCAATGTTGATGCCAACTGGCAAGTTAAAGAGGACGACGTCCTGGCTGACTAAAGCCATCTGGTGGAGTAAATCTTTTGTCGCGTAGTCGCGCAAGTCGTGGCCGTCGAAAAGTAACTTGCCCTTAGTCGGATCGTAGAAACGCATCAGCAGGTTGATCAGAGTGCTTTTGCCTGAACCACTTTCTCCTGCCAGGCCTATCTTTTTCCCTTTGGGAATCTCCAGGCTAATATCCTGCAGAACATCGGTATGCCCGTAAGAAAAAGTTACATTTTCTAGGCGGATTCCCTCTCGGAAGGATTTTAAGGGGCGGGGGTTGGCGGGCTCGACCACCGTAGGTTTTTCTGAAAATAGCTCCTCCAATCTTTGAGTGCTGACGGTGGTCATCTGAAGGGTGAGATGCAGATTGGCAATCCGCTTAATCGACAGAGGAGCCAGAAGGAGAGCGCTGAGAAAAGCTACGAGATTACCGGGCTTAGCGCTGGTGGAGAAAACGAAGATAAGGAGAAATCCGATCCCGAGCATCGCCAGAATCTCGATCAGGGGATTTAGTAGATTTCGGGTCTGGGCTGTCTTTACGCTCATCTCTACCCCGAGATTCGCTTGCTCACGGAAGGATCGCAGCTGGAGAGCCTCCATCGCATAGGCCTTTACAATTCGGACTGCAGCGAGGGCTTCTAAAAGCCCGCCACTTTGGGTAACGGTTAAGCCTGTAAACTTCTTGGTGAGAGCCTTCAGCCGCCGACCACTTGAAACCACAGGAACAGCGACCAGAGGCAGCATACAAACCGAAATGAGGGTCAGCTTCCAGTCGATGATCAGCATGCTGATCAGAATACTCAAAACAGCAAAAGGTTCTCGGACGGTGTCGATAAATCCATTGGTCATAGCCGTGTAGATGGCACTGGTGTCGGCAGTAATTCTTGCATAGAGATCTGCGACCGACATTTTTTGAAAAAAGGCCATGGAAAGTTCTTGGGCCTTACGAAGGGCGGCGACTTGCATGTCTCGGATGACTCGAGCACTGACCCAAGTCAGGCAGTAGGTGCTAAAGTAGCTGGCCATAGCCCGAAGGCCCATGACGAGGGGGAGGAGTGAAAAGCCGCCGAGCATCTGTTTCCAGGTGATTTTTTGACCCATCCGCGGAAGCCACTCGTCCGAAGCGGCTTGGAAGCTCTTGCCTATGGCTGCTGTTTTTTCTTTCAGAGCGGCCTTAATCTTTTTTTCGAAGGAAGCGGGTTCGGTGGCGGGGACTGATTCGATCTGGGCCGCCGGCGGAGTTTGAGCTGGGGCGGGGGCCAAACGGTTGAACAAGGTATTGATCGACAAAACAAACAGACCGTTGGAAACACCAAAGAAGATGCTTAAAGCAATCCCGAGGACAAATCGGAATCGGTACGGCTTGAGGTAAGGTATACCAAACGCCCAGATTTTCTTCAGTTCCTGCACTCCTTGAAGCTAGCGGGTAATTCGTCCTTCTGCGATTCAAGATTCAGCCCCACTTCAAGTTGGTTATGGGATTCCGAATTTTGAGGTGTCCGCTAAGCTTGAAGTTTGGATCGTTGATTGAAAATCAGGGGCAAAAATAAAGCCTTTGGGATCAAGCGGCCAAGCCCAGGGCCGAAAAGATCCTTACCGTCGATTCTGAATGACCGAGGACGACGCCGTAGGCGGCGGCGTTCTCCAGATATAAGACTTTATTCTGTTAGCCGATCGGAATAGTGCAAATTTAAATCCTTAAAAGGTAATACTTTATTTTAACAACCAAAAATCTTCTTTCAAGCCCACTAATCGAAAAATAGCGATTAGCAGAACCCGGTTGGCTTATAATCTGCGGGACCGAGTCCGATCGGGTAAGGGCAGTGGGGTGTTGTTAAAAACTTGAAAACCCATTTTAATAAGTGCAAATACACGGAAAATGTTTTAGCCTAATACAATTATGTCGGCCAAACAAAACATCAAAACCTACCGCGATTTGCTCTCAAAAGGCTTAGATGGTCTTGAGGCGGATTCTCAATGGCCAAAGATTTGTGATCTCCTAGTTGACGCACGGGCAAAAGGGAGCGGGATTTTTATGGCGGGCAATGGGGGGAGCGCTGCCAATGCTAACCATCTGGCTACGGATTTAATTTATGGAGTGAATGCAAAAGGCCAGGGCACGCTCCGTGTTCACTCTCTCGCTTCCAACCCCTCCGTCATGACCTGCCTCGGAAATGATACAGGCTACGAAAACATTTTTGCAAATCAACTAGAGGCACTGGCTCAACCCAAAGATCTTCTCCTTGTTTTTTCAGGCAGTGGGAACTCCCCAAATATCCTCAAGCTTCTCGATGTGGCGCGGCGATTGAAGGTAACCACTATCTCCTTTCTTGGGTTTGACGGTGGGAAAGCCAAACCGCTCTCTGACCACCCCCTCCATTTCCCCATCCATGATATGCAGGTGGTGGAGGACCTACATATGATCGCGGCCCACCTTCTGATGAAAAGGCTACTCGATAAATCCTTGTGAGCACTAAAATCCAACCCTTTACGCACCTCCCTGATGCGGTCAAAAAACTGCGCTGTGGAGGGAGACGCATTGTTCATTGTCATGGCACTTTCGATCTTATCCACCCAGGACATATTTCCCACTTTGAAGAAGCCAAAGCCAAGGGGGACGCACTCGTGGTCACATTGACTGCTGGAAACTATGTCAAAAAAGGTCCAGGACGCCCCTTTTTCAACGACCACCATCGCGCCAAGTTCCTTGCCGCCCTGTCCTGTGTGGATTTGGTTGCGGTCGTTCCTTTTCCGGCAGCGAAAGAGGCTATTGAGGCGGTGCGACCCGATATATATTGCAAGGGCATAGAATACAAGGACAGGACGGGGGATGTTTCCGGCAAGCTTTCGGAAGATATTAGTGCTGTGAGACGTAGTGGGGGGAGGGTGGCGTATGTAGGATCTGTGGTTTTCAGCTCTTCTAAGCTTTTGAGGGACGGCTTAGAGACGCGTTCGAAAGCCCTGACCCAGCTCTGTACAAGCATATCCAAGCACACTTCAGCGGCAAAACTTCGGCTGGCAGTGGAAGGTTTCCGAGATCTTAAAATCCTTGTCGTGGGAGACATTATTTTTGATCGCTACTCCACC
>CAJBOM010000136.1 GCA_903956835.1 uncultured Verrucomicrobiota bacterium | reverse complement strand
TTCCCTGCCTCCTCCCACACCCACTTCGCCGACACTTCGACATTATGCATAATGCCATAATGTCTCCACCCGGCCCCCTCCCGCACTCACTTCACCGCCACACACACATTTTGCCGACACTTTGACATTATGCATAAAGCCATAATGTTCCGTCCCAACTTTCCTCTCACCCGCCCTTTTCGCATCTGCGCCCCGTACTTGCCCCGATGAGTGTGGACGCCCACCCCGACCAGTCTCGGGGTCTCCATCTACGACCCTCAAATGCCCTACTCCCTACTTTCCCTCCATCCCAATCTGTTATAAACTGAACGCATGAGCGAAATTATCTTCCAAGTAAGCGAAGACGAAATCGATGGGGGCTTCATCGCCAAAGCGCTGGGTCACTCCATCGTTACTGAAGCCGATACTTGGTCGTCTCTCCGAAAAAATGTCCGCGAAGCGGTCCTCTGCCACTTCGACGAAGGCAAAGCCCCCGCCGTCATTCGCCTTCATCGTATCGTAGATGAGGTGCTTGCGACGGCATGAAACTGCCACGCGACCTTTCCTCAGCCCAACTCGAAAAATCCCTCCGTCGCACCTCGGCTATGAATTCACGCGGCAGGTTGGCTCCCACCGCCGGGTGACCACCCCGATCGGCGGCCAGCATCACCTCACCATTCCTCAACACGATCCTATCCGCGTCGGAACTCTCAGAACTATCCTTGGTGAAATAATGGAACACCATGCCCTCACCCTAGAACAACTTCTCGTCAAGCTCGGCTACCGCTAATCCCTGCGTATCCTATCCCAACCCCTCCCTCCCGCGTCATTTCCACGTAGTCCCAACACCCCCTCCCACACTTCGACATTATGCATAAAGCCATAATGTTGAACCCGCTTAGGTGGTTGTTTGCTTGAGTGCCCCGATTTTTGCGCGAACGGACCTCTGGCTAGGGGTAAATATATTTTCGCAAGACCGCATCTTTCGGCGGTTTGCATAGTTTAATCTACTATGAACGAAATACAGTTACTTCATTTGGTGACCATTCTTAAAGGGGCCGGCAATCATCGCCGATTACGGATCCTACTTCTGCTATCCCAAACACCCCATCTATGCCTCGAACAGATCCACCAGTGCACTGGGAGTAGTTTACCTACGATAGCGGAACATGTACAACGACTCACCCTTGCAGGCCTAGTTCGAAAACGATACCGCGGACGAGAGGTTGAGCATGACCTTGTACCCCTAGGCAAAAAAATCCTTACCCTTCTGTCTGCTCTACTTCAGGGCTAAGCCATTTCCGCTCTTCTATGGTTTTTTCCACACCCATGGCAGAAATTTTGTCGACTGCCCTTCCTCTCAACCCATCCGCAATCTCGATCCCCAGAACGGATTTGCCCATCTCGCTGGAAAATGTCGGCGCTTCTCCAACTCCGTTTTTATAAAGATGTCGTAGCTCACCCGCTGCGGAAAGTAGCCTCCACACAGCAACTTCCCTACTCGATGCCACAACTTCCACATAGCCGACATCCGCCTAACCCAACTCGGCAGCTTCTCCCTTATCTTTTTTGCCTCCTCCAACCCCTCGTGCTCAATCCCTAGGTTACTTCCCGCCTCAACAAACACACTTGTGAAACGATCCAACCTCCCAACCTTCGTCCCCTTTTTTAATCGCTCCATGGTCCACACCGCATCCCCACACCATTTATACTGGGTGTCAAAGTAAGCCTTCTCCCTTTCCAACATCTCTCGAGTAAAAAAAGTCGCGCAGGTAAAATTAGCCAAGTGAGATGTGCCCACATGAGCCCAAACCATTTTCACGGGCCGCTGGGCCGTAATTAACTCTCCCCGCCCGTCGACCACAAGGAACCCCCCGTATAAAACATCCCAACCCCCGTTCTTCTCCAAACCTGCCTTGACGCTCTCCAATGCCCCCAACAAATACTGCTCGTCGCAATTTAAATAGGCACAGATCTTTCCTGTGCCCTTTTTCAGCCCCTTGTTCACCGCATCATACATCCCGCTGTCCTTCTCCTTAAAGATTCGCAGGCTGTGCCCGTTGGGAGTGCAAAGATGTAAAAGCTCAAAAGCCTCAAGGTTAGTTACCCGTTCTCCCCCATACTTCCCCAAAAGCCGCTCCGCCGTCTTTTCCGCAAACTCCTCAATCCCAGGACTCCCCGCATCCTGCACAATATGCTCCACCGTTACCCCCTCCTGGTCCGCGACTGACGCTATGCAGCACTCCAAATAGTCGAGTTGCCTAAAGCTTGGGGTGATAATAGTGAAATCCGGCTGTTTCACAGGATTTTAGATTCTTGATTCTTGATTTTTGATTGTTCTTTGCTCGCACGAGCCGTCTTCACAATTGAAGTCAGAATCCGGACAATTCTTTCACACTGCTCTCGCACTTGAGCTATTTCCTCTGATGAAATAATTTTTCCTTTGTCCGCCAGTCTTAACCAATAAAGAGCTTCTCGAGATTCCTTGGACGCAATCGTCATCTTGGCCATAAAATCTGCCCTGCTTTGCCCAGCCTGCGCTTCCTCAACGTTGGCCCCAATGCTGGTCCCTGAGCGCCAAAGCTGTGAGCTCAACTCGTACTCCTTTTTCTGCCTAAGAGTTTTAGCCAACTCCATGATCTGCAAGGCAAAACTAAACGCTTCATCCCGAATCAGGTTCTCCCTTTCCATAGCACCATACTGTTCCTCCCATACTTAAACTCCATTCTTTTCCCCAATCAAAAATTAAGCATCTAACATCCAAAATCGCGGCGCACCCGCTTCTACTTTCCTTCAGCACCTCATCCTCATACTATAAAAACATGCGCCGCCTGCCTACTTTCCTTTTTTGTGCTCTTCTTTTTCTTCTCCTCCAAACCAGCCATGCCAATCCTCCTCTCGTTCTTCCTTATACCCCCGATTACGACGGAGATTACGACCTGTTCGGCGGCGAAAACTACATGACCAATGACGATAACCTGATGCTCGAGTCCCTGACCGCCTCCCACGGAATGTCTCTCCTCAGGAAAACTCAAACCGCCATGACTAATCTCAAGCGTCTCACCGATCCTCTCCTCCTCGCCAAACTCCGGGCCCCCGCTGAAATGCAGAGGCAACTCTATCTAATCCTCTACTGGCTAGGTGAAGCCGATATGGCCAATGCCGATGTCCAACAGGTCCTCCAAGAAATCTCCCGCCGCGGCCAACCCCAAGCCACCCCCGCCGACGCCACTATGGCCGAAGTCCTTCTCTTTAATTTCCATACCGCTCGCCATCTCGGAGTGCTCGGTTTCCCTGGCTTAGTCAAACTCGCCCAAGCCCTCCCCCCTACCGTCACAGAAGACGATAACAATGATCAAAACCGCCTCGCCTTCTCCATTCCTATCCTTCCCGCCGCCCAATTTCCCTCCATCTCCCACCAACTTTTCAATTACGAAATCTTCGACGGTTCCCTGCCCCGCGCCTCCTCCGCCACTCTCACCCCCAGCCAGATCGAATTTGCCCAAAAGCTAATCTCTCGCGGCCTCCTTCCTACAGACTCTTTAAAGGCTCGCTAAACCCACACTTCACAAGTCCTCAACCCTTAATCCGCTGCCCTCAAGAATACTTTTCAACGTCCCAATCGGAATCGATTTCGATCCATGAAAAGGAACGATGACCTGTCGCCCCTCTTCGTTTCGCCATTTCTGATGACTGCCTGATTGGTCGATCTGCTGAAACCCGTGCTTTCGCAAAGCCCGGATCACTTCTTTCGCGTTGCGAACGGGAAATCTTCGGCTCAAGGAACGGAAAGTTCCAAAATCCTCGCCCGACTCGGAAACTTTATCTTGGAAGGCTTCAGCCACAGCGCGAGCGCTTCCCGGGCATTTTCTACCACCTCCGCCTCCGTGTCGCCCGCACTAGCACAACCCGGAACCTCAGGAAAAACCGCCGACCAGCGATCTGTTAACTTATCTTTTTCGACTACGACCCTAAACTTCATAG
>CAJBOM010000135.1 GCA_903956835.1 uncultured Verrucomicrobiota bacterium | reverse complement strand
TGCACCTTCTTTGGATTCCTCATTTTCCTTTTGGGCAGCTTGATCGCTGTCTTCTCCGACAACTACTTGAGCACTCTGAGATACGCTTTTTTTGCTGTTTTTTTCGTTCCGATCCGATTCTAATTTGAAATTCAGTATCCCAAGAACTAGACAAGCCCCAAATAAAGAAGCTAATACGTTGCGCACCAACGACTTATTGCCTTTATTTTTCACAGTTAGACTCTCAAATTCAACTTACACAACAGTGCGTCCTTTACTAGTCCTACAAACTATATCGAAGGTGACAATTTTGTGACAGAATTTCACCTTTAACCCAAACAAAACCTACCTGTTTCCGGCTCCTTCCTTCTTTCTCAAATTTATATCCTAGTTATCCTCCGTACCTATGGCCACCGAACCCTCTTTGACCCTTTACGACACCACCCTGCGCGATGGTGCTCAAGGCGAAGGCGTTCACTTCTCCCTCCCCGATAAACTTCGCCTCGCCGAACGCCTCGCCTCCTACGTTTTCCACTACGTCGAAGGCGGTTGGCCAGGCTCAAACGACAAGGATCGAGACTTCTTTGCCCAAGCCGGAAAGCTCCACTGGGGCTCCTCCAAACTCGCCGCCTTCGGCTCCACCCGCCGACCCAACGTCGACGCCGCCGACGACTCCCAAATCCGCCTCCTCCTCGAAGCAGAAACCCCCGTCGTCACCATCTTCGGAAAAAGCTGGCTCCTGCACGTTGAAAAAATCCTTCGCACCACCCCCGTCGAAAACCTTCGCATGATCGCCGACACCGTCGCCATCCTCAAAAAAGAGGGACGAGAAGTCATCTATGACGCCGAACACTTCTTCGATGGCTACACCGCCGATTCCGATTACGCCCTCCGCACTCTCGAGGCTGCCGCCGAAGCAGGAGCCCACTATCTTGTCCTCTGCGATACTAATGGCGGCCGACTCCCCTCCGAAATCGCTACCACCGTCCGCTCCGTCCGCACCCGCTTTCCCCAAAGCAAAATCGGCATCCATACCCACAACGATTGTGGCCTAGGTGTCGCCAATGCCGTCGCCGCCGTCCAAGAGGGCGCTCTTCAAGTCCAAGGCACGATGAACGGCTACGGAGAACGCACCGGAAACTGTAATCTCACCACCCTCCTCCCTCTTCTTGAACTCAAACTCGGAAAAAGAATCCTGCCTGAGGGCAATCTCCGCCAACTCTCCGAACTTTCCTGCTTTGTCGACGAACTCGCCAACCTCCACCACGATCCACGTGCCCCCTTCGTCGGTCGTACCGCCTTCGCCCACAAAGGCGGTATGCACGTCAACGCGGTTAATAAACTCTCCGCCAGTTTCGAACACATCGAGCCAGCCTCCGTCGGTAATCGTCAACGCATCCTCGTCGGCGAGCTCTCGGGCGGAGCCAACGTTATGATGAAAGCCCGCGAACTCGGTATCTCCGTCGAAGAAAAATCTCCCGCCACCCGCGCCATCCTCGCCAAAATCAAAAAACTTGAGAAAGATGGTTATGAATTCGAAGCCGCCGACGCCTCGTTCGAACTCCTCGTTCGCCGCTCCCTCCAAAAAATCCCCGCCCCTTTCCAGATCGACTCCTACAAAGTCGAGGTAGTCCGCGCACGCCCCACCGCTCGAGAAACCAGCCGCGCCACCATCGCCGTCCGCGTGGGCAAAAAACTTTGCAAAACTTCCGCCCAAGGAGACGGTCCGGTCAACGCCCTTGATGCCGCCCTGCGTAAAGCCCTTCTCCCCTCTTTTTCCACACTCCGTAAAATCAAGCTGATCGATTACAAAGTACGCATCGTCAGTTCCCGCGGAGGCACCGCCGCCCGCATCCGCGTCCTCGTCGAATCCAGCGATGGCATCCGTCAATGGGGGACCGTCGGCGTTTCTACCAATATCCTTGAAGCCAGCGCCCTCGCCCTCACCGATAGCCTGTCTTACTTTCTCTTGCCTCAGCCGATCTAAGATTTCACCCTTCCGTGGGAGTTGAGTCCTCGCAAGTTTTTCGGTAGGTTACCCCACTGCTTTCCGGAGTAGCTCAGCGGTAGAGCGATGCACTGTTAATGCATTGGTCGCTGGTTCGATCCCAGCCTCCGGAGCTTTTTTTACCCTCCCCCTCTAAAGAATCTGCACCCGGACGGGGTCGAACCGTCAACCTTCGGCTTCGGAGGCCGACACTCTATCCAGTTGAGCTACGGGTGCTACTGGAAGAGAAACCCTAAACCCACATCAACTCAGTTTCAAGGCTACCCCTTTGCAGGTCCCTCCGTCGCTTTCCCCTTCACAAAAAAAGCTTTTTTCGTTTCTTTTCCGTCCCGTCCCCACTCAAGACTCCATCCCTCAGAAACCCCCATCTTATAATTCGTTTCTTGCCGCTTATTACCATTCTCCCACCACACCACAAAAGTCCCATCCCTCTCCCCATCCTTGAAATTTCCTGCCCCCTTCTTCGTCCCGTCCTCAAACCATGTTTCAATCTCTCCCTGCCGTTTCCCGTTTTGCCAATTCGTTCTCCGCTCCACCCTGCCACTCGCGTACCACTCCGTCCTTGCCCCATCCATTAGTCCTTTCTGAAAGCGCGTCTCCTGCAGGATCTGCCCCTGGGGATTCCACCGCCGGTCAATCCCCTCCCTCACTCCCTGCTCAAAGTACGACTCACTCTCTAGTTGCCCATTGCTAAACCAACTCCGATATCGCCCATGCATCCGCCCCTGCCAAAATTCTGCTTCCGTTTTTCTTTTCTTATTCTCCGCTTCGGCCATTCCCGTGAATGGCTCCGACTCGCCCTTCCGATAAAAAATATCCCCTTTCGCCTTTAATTCCGAAACCGGGACCACCTCGCCAGACCGACTCAACCCCAATGCCACAAAACCAATTAACCCTATCCCCACCCAAAAGACTTTCGGTGTTAAAAAGCCCAAGCCGCCAAAGCACTCACTCGACCTGCTACCTCGGATAGATTTTCCGGCACAATCCGCTCCACCGTCACCGTGGGATGAAATCGATCGTGCTTCGCGTCCAGCTTGATCCCCGGCTCGTACTCGTCCGTAAAGATCAGATCGCTCACGTAATCCCGGCCGCCGTTTCTTCCTGTCCACTTCCAATATAGATCCCTCAAATTGCGCTCCGATTCAATCAAGATCACCGCCACCACCGTCCCCTTTAATTTCATCGTCAGTTCACGATACGCCGGAAACCACGTAGGAGGCTCCGTCAGCTCCCCGCGGATAATCAACGTCTCCGTTGAATTGAGGTCATGCACCGCGACTCCAAATTCGCTCCCCGCACCTCCGTGGCAAGAACTTCCAGCCATAGAATTTAGACGTATCCTCCCCCCATCCGTTCAAGCCAATTGCGGATCCGCTCATTTTTAGCCATCCTCAGAACCTCGTGATTCCTCATCCGCCCCGTCCTCACAAAACCCGACTTCCTGCAAGTCTTCCCCAAAAGGAGATTATCCGCATCCTCCGCTTTGGCCTCGTTGGCGGAGTGGGCACCCTCCTCAATACTCTCATCGTCTGGCTACTCCTCTCCTTCGGCTATTCTTGGCTTTCTCTCGACCCCGGAGGCCACCGCGCCGCCACTGGCGCTGCTCTCTTCTCTTGGATTATTTGTTGCGGGATTAACTATCTCCTCAATGCCGCTTGGACCTTCCAAGTTTGGCCCCCTTCGTGGAAACTCCTCCGCCAATATTACCTCACCGCCGCCCTTGCCTTCCTCTTCCAACTTCTCCTCCTCAATTTTCTTCTTTTCCTTTTAGAAACCAATCGTCCAATTGAAACCGCCGCCCTCAACGCCGTGGCTGTCGCCACCGGAGCTCTCCTCAATTATCTCTTCGCTTCCCTTTGGGTCTTTCGCCAGAAAACAGGAGCCTCCCGCCGATGAAATTCTCCCAACCCTCCGCCGACTTCTACGCCCCCCGCGGCCAAGATCCACTCGCTAACCTCGCCACCACCACCCACCTCGGGATCGGTGCCCACGCCGACGATCTCGAAATCCTCGCTTTCCCCGGAATTGCCACCTGCTTCCAACACCCCACCAACCGGTTCTCAGGGGTCGTCGTCACCGATGGCGCCGGCGCCCCTCGAACTGGTCCCTTCGCCAAAACCAACGATGCAGAACTCATCTCTCTCCGCCAGAAAGAACAACGTCACGCCGCCGACCTTGGAGACTACGCCTCCGTTCTTCAACTCGGCCATCCCAGCACCGCCGTCCGCCAAACTGACCGGTCCGCCGTCGTTGCAGATCTCGTCAAAATCCTTGAAACCGCTCGTCCCCAAGTCCTTTACCTCCACAACCCTGCCGATCGTCACGAGACTCATATCGGCGTTCTCCTCGCCTGCTTGGAAGCGCTAAAAAAACTTCCCTCCTCCGCTCAACCCAAAGAGATCTACGGCTGCGAAGTATGGGGCGATCTCGATTGGGTTCCCCACGCCCATATTATCCGCCTCGCCTGCCACGCTCCCGAAACCTTAGGACCATCCCTCCTCCGCTGTTTTAAATCTCAGGTCGAAGGTGGGAAACGGTACGACCGTGCCGCACTCGGCCGGCGCCACGCTCAAGCCACTTTCGCCAACCCCACACAACCCGACTCCGTACCCGAGGTGGTTCTCGCCCTCGATCTTCGGCCCCTCGTTCAGGGCAAACTCTCTCCCACCGAATTCCTTTCCTCCATTCTCGATCTCTTTCGCACAGAAACAATCGCTCGCTTGGCCAAATTAGGCGCCAAGAAATGACCACTCGCCACGATTCCGTCACCCAAGCCACCCGTCGCCTTCTTGGTTTTCTCGAGCGCACCCAAATCGCCGACGGGAGTTGGTGCGTTCCCTACACCGGACCCAACTTTCTTCTCCCGCTCTACGTCATTACCTCCTACCTCACCCAACGACCCATTTCAGAAAAAGATCGGCCAAGATTTGTCGCAGGACTCCTCCAACCCCAAATCTCCGATGGCTCCATCGGCCTGCACGAGGAATCGGTCCGCGGTGCCGTCTTTACCAGCGCCATCTCCTACGTCGCCCTTCGTCTGCTCGGAGAAAAACCGGAACGCTCTGAACTCACCCGCCTCCGCACCTGGATCCACACCTCTGGCACTCCCATCAAAGCCGCTGCTTGGGGGAAATTTATTCTCTCCATCCTCAACCTCTACTCATGGGAGGGAGTCACCCCAGTGCCCCCCGAACTATATCTTTTGCCAAAATGGATTCCGATCCATCCCGCGAATATCTCTGGCTATGTCCGGATTGTTTATCTCCCTATGGCCTATTTCTACGGACGCCGTTGGCAAGCTCCTCTCGATCCCATTTTACTCCAGCTCCGCACCGAACTTTACCCGCAAGGCTTCGAGACAATCGACTGGCCCAAGCATCGCGCCGATCTCGCCCCTACCGACCATATCGTCCCAGAAACCCTCGTCGTCCGCCTCATCATGCCCCTTGTTCGTTCCCTAGAAAAATGGATTCCTTCCTTTCTGCGCAAAAAAGCCATCAGCCTTACCTACGAGCACATCGCCTACGAGGACGAACAGTCTGATTTCACCCGCCAAGCCCCCGTCAACGCCTGCTACAACACCTTAGCCCATTTCGTCGAAGGTAAGACTGACCTCCTCGATCGCAGCTGGCGCGAACTGCCTCGATACCTTTGGCAATTTCCCACATACACCGCTTGTCAGGGGTTCACCTCCTCCAAAGTCTGGGACACCGCCTTCACCCTACAGGGAATGAACCTCTTAGGTTCAAATTTAGCCCCCCGTAAGGGGATCGAAAACGGTTGCCGTTATCTTGTCGAAAATCAGGTGATCGATGAACTACCTTCCCCCCGCCGCTACCATCGCCTTCCCCGCAAGGGAGGTTGGCCTTTCAGCGAACGTCGCAATGGTTGGTCCATCGCCGATTGCACCGCTGAAAGTATCCTCGCCCTAGTCGAGGCCACTCCTTTTCTTCCTCAGCCCATCGGTACAAAGATCATTACCGACGGACTCCATTTTATCCTCAGCTACCAGAACCGGGACGGAGGTTGGGGCAGTTGCGACCGAGTCATCGGCCCTTCTTGGATTGAAATCTTTAACGCCTCCCACG
>CAJBOM010000134.1 GCA_903956835.1 uncultured Verrucomicrobiota bacterium | reverse complement strand
TCGTTGAACTGATATTTCGCATAAACCGCAGCACCATACCAAGTCGTATTCACGGTGATATTTTGCACGCTGCTCCATGACGCGTTTCCTAGTGCAGAATCGAAAGCCAGCAACAGCTTGTCATTCGCAAACTTTGGCGCCCAGTTCCCCCAAGAATTATAGACGACGGCGTAACCGCTCGCAGGAGACGCGAAATTATTAACTGGGGCGCTCGAAGTAGGTTGCCCACTATTTTGGTAGCCCGTGTTGTTTTCCAAAGCGGTGCTGTACTGGAAGTTATTACTCCAGTTCGCATTGCCACTAGGAGCGGTCACATTCAACGCCGCCAGAAGCGCCACTCCGTCGCTATTTCCATTCACTGTGGTGTTGTTATCACTGTTCGATCCGTTCACCACTCCTAGTTTGGCATCTAAATAGTCGTCGAAACGATAGGAGGAAAGCACACCGATATAGGTCAGAGGAAACGCGTTCTGCCAAAGCTGTCCATAGGTGATGTTCATATTGGCAGGTCGCTCAATTACTTCGTAACCAAGAATGGTAACAAACTTTCCAACCTTGAAGTCCCAACCATTACCCACGGGTGCACGGATATCAACGTAGGCCTGCTCAAGGAACAGTGCGTTCGAGTTAGCTTGAGTATTGTTATTAGCATTCGCCCCACCACCACCCGCATTGTAGGGCTGACCACGATTAATCAGGTACTGGGCATCTTCACCAATCATCACATCGGCCCGGAATCCTGCCTGCGCTTTATTTTCAGACGTCATCGCCTTTTCGAGGGCGATCTTGACCGCGTAAAGGTTAAAGTCACCTTTCTGGGTGCTGTCCCCCAAATAACGGCTATTCACTTGCGAACCTTGCGAGGTGGACCCCGTAAAGTTGTAGCTGTACCCTGCGTCCACGTACCCAGAAAGCTTGATCCCTTTCTGGGCAGTCTCGACGAAGTTATTTTGCACCATCTTTTTAGTATCTTGAGCGGAAGCTTCTGGCGCGCTGTCCGCAAGTGCGATGGAGGTTAGCGCCACACTCGCAGCGAGGAGGATTGAGCTTAGTTTCTTCATAGATACTGTTCCTTTGTTTGAGTTTTTAATTGCCGATTACGCGTCAGCGTAAATAATTACTAAGCTTCCGATAATTGGCAACCCTTATTTTCCTCTCGCACTTTGCCTCCCATGCTCTTGTCTCACTCGATGAAATTAATCCTCCCCACACTTCTTCTCGCCCCTTTCCTCCTCCTCGCCCAATCGTCTGCCCCAGTCATCGTCATCGAACAAACCCGTAAGGTCGACGTCGCCATTTCCCCCATCGCTGGATCTGAAGGTGCCGCCATGACCAAAGTTCTGCAAAACGATCTCGAACGCTCCGGCGCCTGCCGCATCGTCGACCCCGCCACCGCCGCCTTCACTCTCTCTGGCACGATCACCCCCTCCGGCCTCGCCGGTCGCGCCATCCCCAAATCAGGCGGCGCCCCACTCGTCGAATCCTCCTTCAATGGCGACGCCCGCCGTGCCACCCACCAGTTTGCCGATGCCTTCATCCAAGCCCTCACCGGCACCCCTGGCTTCGCCTCCAGTCGGATTACCTTCGCCTCCGCTTCCGCAGGAAAAAATCGGAAAAAGGAAATCTACCTCTCCGATATCGACGGAGAAAACGCCCGCCAACTCACCCAAGACGGCGCCCTCGGCTACGGCCCCAAGTTCTCCCCCGATGGAAACAAAATAGCCTACAGCTCCGACAAAAGTGGCTACCGCGACACCTACGTCATCGATCTCACCTCCAAAAAACGATCCATCGTCGCTCAGTTCCCTGGCCAAAATACTGGGGCCGCCTTCTCTCCCGACGGATCGACGCTCGCCCTCAGCCTTTCCAAATTCGGTAACCCAGAAATCTGCACCATTCCCTCGTCCGGCGGCGAACCCACTCGTCTCACCAATGCCCGCGGCACCGACTGCTCTCCCACCTGGTCCCCCGACGGAACCCAAATTGCCTACGTCTCCGATGAACGCGGTAGCCCCAGCATCTACCTACTCCCCGCCACTGGCGGTTCCCCAGAACGAATCAATACCGAGTCTTCCTACAGCACCGAACCAGACTGGTCACCCGATGGAAAAAAAATCGCCTACAGCATCTCCTCGGGCGGTGGCCAAATCGGCGTCTACGATCTCGATTCCAAAAAATCCCGTGTCGTCAGTCGTGGTTCAGGCCTCGAAAGTCCCTCCTG
The DNA here is from genome assembly GCA_903956835.1 of uncultured Verrucomicrobiota bacterium. Taxonomy (GTDB): domain Bacteria; phylum Verrucomicrobiota; class Verrucomicrobiia; order Methylacidiphilales; family Verrucolacustridaceae; genus Verrucolacustris. The sequence continues at coordinate 1,143 of CAJBOM010000134.1, read as the reverse complement.
GACCCGCAACTCTCGCCACCTCGTCTGCTCCCAAAATGGGACGCTTGTTTTACTTGACTCACTTACAGGGGAAGCTATCAAAGTACCCAATAACTTGAGTAGGAACACCGAACCCAATACCACCCGCTGAAAACTATGAAATATACTTATCTCTCACTTCTCACCCTCCTCGCCATCCTTTCTGGGTGCGCAGACAAAGACAAAAAGGGCGACGGCGCCGCTTTCGGTGACAGCACCGATAATATCTACGATCAATCTCTCCCCCAACGCTCGGGTAACCCCGATACCGCCGACTACGAAACCCTCAAAGCCGATACCGTCTTCTTTGCCTACGATAGCTTCACCATCGAAGCCAAAGAGCGCCCCAAACTCGATAAGCTCGCCAACTACCTCAGCAACAACGCCAACACCAAGATCGTCATCGCAGGTCACACCGACGCTCGAGGCACCCCACAATATAATCTCGCCCTCAGCGAGAAACGGGCCAATGCCGTTCGCCAATACCTCATCGGCCTTGGTTCCAGTGGTAACAACATCAGCACCGTCGGATACGGTGAGGATCGTCCCACTTCCGAAGGGGAGAGTGATTCCGCCCACACCGACAATCGCCGCGCTTCTCCAGGTATCTTACGTTAACTAGGAGCAAGCCTCCGATTCAATCATCGCAGGAATTCACCTTGTGATTCCTGCCCCTCACTCGCCCGCCCAGCCCCACCTCCTACGCCTGCCCAACTGGCTCGGAGACCTCGTCCTCGCACTCCCCGCCGTCTACCTCTACCAACGCTGGCTCAACCGTCGCGCCCCTCTCATCCTTCTCGGCCCCTCCTCGCTCGCCCCTCTTGCTCCCCTACTTCTCCCAGGCCTCGAATACCTTTCCACCCCAAGTTTTCCCTTCTCTCTTCACTCCACCTTAAAAAATCGTCACGTTGCATCAGCCGTTCTTCTCCCCAACTCCATCCGCACCGCCCTCGAGACTCTTTCCGTTCCCTACCGAGCCGGCTTCGACCAAAAACTCCGTAATCCCCTCCTCACCGATCACCCCCCACGCCGCACCTCCCCCAACGGATACCTCCACCTCTCCGATCAGTATATCGGTCTACTCCAAGATCTCGGACTTCCCTCCGCCAAAGCCGAACTCCCACC
>CAJBOM010000133.1 GCA_903956835.1 uncultured Verrucomicrobiota bacterium | reverse complement strand
TTTTCTAGCGTGCCCACTCTTGACCTCATGGTCAGCCTCGAGGAAAAGATTGGTCACCGCGTCGGGCTAGATGCTGTGGCTAGCGCCACTTGCGGAATCAAAAAAACAGCCTCGGGCCTAGAATCCATCCAGTGGTGGCGAGAGGGCAAGCATCAGCAGGTCGCCGAATACTGCTGCTACGACGTCAAGGCGACTCGCATGGTTCACGAACACGGGGTTCGCACGGGGCAAGTGGCCTACATGAGCTTTAAAACCAAACTGAAGCAATTTGCCAAGGTCGATTGGGCTGCCATCGGCCCCGTGGGGCATCTCTTAGAAAAACCAGCAACCGTTGCGGCCTAGCGTGGTAGCAGCACGAGACCCGACTCAGGGGTGCTCACGATTCAAAGATCTTTCGGGTGGCTTCATGTCGGGCCCGGAACATTTCCGTAAAAACTCTCCGAATGAAGGGAAGAAGTAAAACTCCCACCAAACCCCCTGGAGGAAGAAACTCCACTCGATCCACCAGCCCTGTTGTCCCATCGGGAGCCGCCCAGAACTCATGCAGGTGCCGCCAAAATGGAAAGGGTCCCCGCTGCGCCACATCCAAAATATGGGCGCGGCCGGGAGTTCCTGAAAAATCTTCTACTTCTCGGACGGTAACTTCCCAAGTCTGAGGAAGCCCCATCGAGCGGACGTTGAGGCGAATTTGGGCGCCTGCCACGATCTGTTCGGGAGACTGGAGTGAAACCACGCGAATCCACCAAGGGTTAACCCGTGAAATATTTTTGGGCTGAAGATGAAATTCAAATACTTTGCGCGGGTCAGCCTTAAGATTGCTGGCGTACTCGAAGACAAAAGGAAGAGGATCGGGTCTCACTCCGCCATCTTGTTCGATTTTGTGCCTTCGGCCAAGACGGCGTTTCGGGTTGGCCATTCCCCATCTCTGACGGAAACTCCCCCCATGGCACTTCCTTCTTGGAAAAAGGTTCTCGTGGTGGATCTAGGTTTTTTAGGGGACACCATCCACTCGATCCCTGCGATCCGCGTCCTGGCGCAGTCCGGAGCCCAAGTTGATGTCATGACCACTCCTGTTGGTGCGGAGCTCCTCGCCCTCGTCCCCGAAGTAAGTCGCTCTTGGATTGTTCCTTTAGCGAAGCCAAGTCCACCCCCGTGGCGTCATCTCGGTGCTCTGCGCGCCATCCGCGCCCAGAAGTACGACCTCGCGATAACCTTCGTTGGATCGGATCGAAATCTTTACTGCACTGGCTGGAGCGGCGCCCGCCAACGGATTGCTCACCTAAGCGGTCGCAACTCTTGGCCGGCACGCTGGCGCCTCACCCAAATGGTCGCCGCCCGTGATCGCGCCCATCTCGTCTACGAACAACGCCTATCTATTCTTCGGCATCTCGGTTGGACCGGAAACAATCTTGGATGGGCTTGGAAAATACCCGAGGTCGATGTCAGGTGGGCTCGAGAGCAAACCCGCGCTCCCTTTCTCCATCTCTCCATCAGTGCCGCCAGCTCCCCGCTGAACGAGTGGCCCTTGGATGCGTGGTCGGAGGCACTTCGGCAGGTTTGGCTTAAATCTCCTCACACCCGAGTGGTTGCCACCGGGGTGGGGTCGGAGCGTGAAACCGCCCGCCTCGCGGATCTCGTGTCTTTAGTCCAAGATGAGCGCCTGCAAATCTTTTTCGATCGCTTGCCGATGTCTCGACTGGCCGCACTTCTACAGGAATCCAGCCTTCACCTCGGCTTGGACTCCGGTGTTCTGCATTTTGCCATGGCTCTCGACAAGCCCACCGTTTCCCTTTTTCGCGATTCGGAAGGCCGTCCAGGCTGGGCCCCGCGAGGGGAAAAACACCGCGTACTCCTGCGCGACTGTTCATGCAACCAGACCGGCAAAGCTGCCTGCTCAGGAAGTCGCGCGCTTTGCCTTTCCAAAATCACCCCAGCGGAGGTGGCTCAATCCGCGCTGACCGTCCTTCTGGCGAGTGGGAAAGGCTAAGATGATGGCGTTGCCCGACTACTATTCCGAGTTGGGCCCCTTTCAGAAGCACTTTAAGGAGGGACACCCCATTTTGTGTTATCACAAGATCGCTCCCCCACCCGCCAAGGCCCGGATCAAGGGACTCTATCTCGACCCGAACCTATTTTTTAGTCAGATGAATGAAATCTCGCAGGCGGCTTTTATTTCTACGCTACCCCACGAGGCGACTCGCTCGATCGGATCTTCCATTACCATTACCTTCGATGATGGATTCGTAAACAACCTGACCGAGGCAGTTCCTCTAATGCGGCAAGCGGGCATCCGCGCAATCAACTACCTCGTGGCCGATCGAATTGGTCGAACGAGTGATTGGGAAGCTCGCGAAGGGGGCGAGGCCGATCCGCTCATGAATGAATCCCAGATTAAAGATTGGCTCGCTGCTGGGCACTGGATCGGCGCCCACACCTGCACCCATCCGCGTCTTTCCCAGCTTCCTCGAGATAAGGCTCGAGAAGAAATCACTGCTGGCCGTAAAAAACTGGAGGATCGGTTTGGGATTCCAGTAGAGCACTTTGCCTATCCCTATGGCGATTATGATGACTCTACCGTCGAACTCGTTCGAGAAGCGGGATTCAAAACTGCCTGCACCATGCACCGCGGGATTAACCTAACCCAAACCCCAGCCCTTGAGTTAAAGCGCTGGACTGCTCGCTACCCGAGCCGAACCTTAAAGAACTTCTGTCGGCGTTTTTTCTAAAGACCCCGTTTTTTCTGCGAGGCGAGAGGTAGCCGCCGACCCTGCCGAAACTGTGCGGCATTCAGCGATAGCAGCACAGGCGATTCGTGTTCGTAGCTCAAAACCCCCATCGTTCCAGTCTGAATCACAAAATGTCGGCCATCCACCGGCGGCAACTCCAGCCAGCGTGCAATCAATACTCGCAAGATATGGCTGTGGGCAAATAGGAGGCTATCGCCAGAGGTAGCCCGTATTTTTGCAATTAGACGATCGCAACGAATCGAGACCTCCGTGGCGGACTCTCCACCAGGAGGGGTTTTTCCGAAGACGGTCCATCCTGGATCGGTTTTCCTAATCTCTGCTGTAGTCATGCCTTCGTAATCCCCGTAGTTCCACTCGGCTAAATCAGGATCTTCGATCGCGCATCCCTTGAACCCTGCCAACTCCGCTGTCCGCACCGCCCGCTGACGCGGGCTGGTGTGGACCAGCGTAAATTTCCAACTCTTGAGCGATTCAGAAAGAGACGCCGCCTGCTTTTCCCCATTGAGCGTTAGGGGCAGGTCGGTAAAGGAGGTGTGCTGACCGCTTTGGCTCCATTCGGTCTCGCCGTGGCGAACAAGGACAATTTGGGGGCCCGAAGAGCGCATGCTGTACCTAAGCATCTGGAGTGAGTTCGTCGAGGAATCGGATTCGCCCGCGCAGGTGTCCAAGGATAAGAATGACTAGGACGGAATGAGAAAGAAACAGCCAACGAACAAGAGGACCCTCCTAATCCTACCCGTTCATAATGAAGCACCCCTCGCGCCCAGGGTTTGCCACGATCTGAGAAACTTTCTTAGAAAAAACCGATTAATGTCTGCCCTGGTAGTTGATGATGGTTCTACCGATGGCACCGCCGAGGCCTTTCGAAGAGGGATATTGGGCGGTTGGAGGGCCTCTCTTATGGCCTTGCCTACGAATGGTGGGAAAGGAAGAGCCGTTCGGCTGGCCTGTCTTCGTGCGAAAGCAGACTTTATAATTTTTATCGATGGAGACCTAGCCTACTCCTTTGATCACATTGCCCCGCTTTTGGATTCCCTAAAAAAGCATGATGTCGCCATTGGTTCTCGATCCATGGCTCCGCAATCCCAAGGAGGCCTGCCTGCCCGCCGCGCTTTTTTAGGTTGGGGATTCAATCGATTAGCTTGCCTGCTCTTTGGTTTTGACTACCCAGATACCCAAGCGGGGCTGAAGGGATTTACCGCCGAAGCAGCCCGAAAACTCTTTTCCAGGCAAAAGCTCAATGACTTCGCCTTTGACGCTGAACTTCTTTATCTCGCTAAGAAACTGGGGCTGCGGGTGGGTCAAGTTCCCGCCCAGGTTTCAAGCGAGCACACCTATAAAACTTCCCAAGTGAAGTTGCTCGTGGATTCTCTGCTCTGTCTTAAAGATTTTCTACTTGTCCGCTGGTGGTCTGCCACGGGCGCCTACAAACTACCCTAATGCGCTCCATTCTTCTGACCTGGGACATCGAGGAGTACGATGCCCCAGCAGACTTTGGGGCCGCGCCCCTGCCCGATGGGGGCCTTGCTCGCGGTTTGCAGATTTGGCACGAATGGCTGGATCTTTCACGAAGCTGGAACGTGGCGGGCACGGCTTTCTGCACAACTCGAATTGCCGTAGCTAGCCCCGATCTCCTACGTCAAACCGCCTCGAGGGGTCACGAAATTGCCTCCCACGGCTGGACCCATTCCCCGGGCTCAGATCTCCAATTGAGGGCTAGCCGAGAGTCCCTCGAAAAAATCTCAGGAAAAACTATTCACGGCTTTCGCTCTCCGCGGTTGAGGAATGTTGCCCCCAGCGAAGTGAGTGGCGCCGGCTATACCTACGATGCATCCCTGAATCCTGCTTGGATTCCTGGCCGATATAACCATCGAGGTCAGCCACGCACTCCTCATCGCATCGGCTCTTTATGGGAGGTGCCTTCCTCGGTTGTCCCTATAATTCGCTTTCCCCTTTTCTGGGCCAGTTTTCATCTCCTTCCCCTCCCCCTTTATTTAGCCGCCTGTCGCCTTGTTCTAGCCAATGACAACCTGCTCTCTCTCTATTTTCATCCCTGGGAACTTTCCGACTTATCCGAGGCGGAGTTACCCCCCTGGCTGACAAGGAGAACAAAATCTCAAAGAGTTGAGCGAATGGGAAAACTATGCCACTGGCTTGGCCGGGAGGGCACCTTCCGCACCATCGCCGACTACTTAGCTCTGGGCAAACGCGTTACCTGCCCGTGACTGTCGCGGGAGGATTTAATATAAAACACCTTAGGTCCCGGAGTCTCGGCGCACTCCTGCGGGTTGGCGTATTCTGGGTTGGCATCCCACGCATCGTTCATCACATTGGCCACAGGCACATTCAAAGGATTCATCATCTTCTGCATTCTCTGATGACGCGCGGTGTAGTCCGCATAGCTCTCAGCCCAGACGACCCCCGTTACCATCCAGGACAGCAAAACTAAAAAAAAGATTATGCGTTGCACTATTTTTTAGCCCCGACGATTTCTTCTATTTTCTTTAAAATTCCTTGAGGGGGTTGCCACTCATTCCCTGGCTGACCCGTCAAGTCTTTGCCCTTCTCATCAAGAAGAACGAGGTAAGGAATTCCGTCTGCAGCAAATTTACCCACACTTGTCTCCTTCTTCTCCCCAAACTTTATCGCGGGCCACGGCATTTTCGTTTCGGTCATGTACCCGAGCATCGCCGCCTCATCCTTGTCGGAGCTGACGAAAACCAACTGAAAATCTTTGTGTTTTGGCTGAAACTTGTTGTACCACTTAACCAGCTCGGGCGTAAAAGCGCGACAGGGAGGACACCAGTGGGCCGAGTAATAAATGGCCGTGTATTTTGGGCTGGCCCCCTCTTTTTTAAACGGCACGGCTTTTTCTCCCTTGGCGGAGATAAGTTTGGGTTCGAGCTCGCTAAAGAAATCAGCCCGACCGGCACTGGTTAACATCGCAGCAAAGGTTACAGACAGTAGGGCAACTCGGAGGTGAAGGATCATCGAATGATCTTCCCCCGTTTTTTTGTCTCCGCAATCGGTTTTTGACCTCTGCCCCCGCCTCCGCCACCCTCTTGCCATGGTTGCCATTAACGGAGTGAATCTCAAAAAATTTGCCCAGCTCTCGCCCATTTACCATCAACCACTCTTTTCCCTTCTCGACCAGTCTCGCAGGGTTCATTGCCAGCACTGGGGCGAAAAAGAAGGAGTCCAACTCTGTCGCCTGCTCAGTATCAAAACGGGCGGTTGTAGTGAAGATTGCGGGTACTGCGCCCAAAGCGCCCGGTACAATACTGGAATCAAGGCCGAGCAATTATTGGAACGCGAGGACGTCCTTTCGGAAGCGCGTCAGGCGAAGGCTGCTGGTGCAGGTCGTTTCTGTATGGGGGCCGCTTGGAAAGGGGTCAAAGAAGGGGAGGCCAAGTTTGAATCGGTCCTGAATATCGTCCGCGACGTCAAGCAGCTCGGCATGGAAGTCTGTGTCACTCTCGGCCAACTCACCGATGAGGCGGCCCGCCAACTCAAAGAAGCGGGCGTGACCGCCTATAACCATAATCTCGACACTTCTCCCGAACACTATCGGAACATCGTCACCACCCACTCCTTCGAAGATCGTCTTCGCACCATCCGCTCTGTGCAAAAAGCAGGCATGGCCGTCTGCTGCGGAGCGATTCTTGGAATGGGCGAGTCAGAAGATGATCGACTCAAGATGCTCGAGGTTCTTTGCGGTTTTGATCCCGCACCCGAAAGCGTTCCCATCAACTGTCTCATGCCACAAGAGGGAACCCCTCTCGCTAACCAAAAACCGGTCGACGTCTTTGAGCTGGTTCGTCTCATTGCCACCACGCGAATCGCCCTCCCCCGCGCCCGCGTTCGGCTGAGCGCGGGTCGAACTATCCTAAGCCGAGAGGCCCAAGCCCTCTGTTTTTATGCGGGCGCTAACTCGATCTTTTTCGGAGACAAGTTGCTCACAGCACCGAATCCCGAAGAGTCGGATGACCGCGCCCTTCTGCGGACTCTTGGCCTGGTTCAGGCTTCCTAAATTTTCATCAACCATTGGCCGCCCGAGCGGTTGGGGCTACTCTTTCACTTCCATGTCTACGGCCCTTCGTATTGCTGCTTACCTTCGCAAATATCCTGGCTTTGCCATTGGGACAATCACCGCTGCTCTTCTCTCAACTCTGCTTGGCCTGGTTTATCCCCGGCTTACGGGAGTCCTGATCGACGATATTATTGCCAAGGGCCAAGCGGATCGCCTTCCTTGGCTGGTTGGGCTTCTGCTTCTGGTTTTTCTTGGGCGCGACGGACTCAACGCCCTGCGAATCCTCCTCAACAATCTTTTTGAGCAAAAGGTCATCCTGGATCTTCGACGGGACCTCTACCTTGCTTTCCAGCGTCTCTCCACCTCTTGGTACGACCATCGGTCGAGCGGGGATCTTCTCACCCGAGTAAGCGAAGATGTCATGAACATGGAGAGGATGCTGATCGACGGAATTGAACAGGGGCTTATCGCCATTCTGCAACTTCTCGGGGTTGGATTTATTCTCTTTCGAATCGACCCCATTCTTGCCGCGTGGTCTCTCGCCCCCATTCCCTTTCTGGCGGCTGGAGCCCTGTACTACACCCTGACTGCCCACCCGCGTTACCGAGTTCAGCGCAAAGCCTCCTCGGCCATGAACTCTCTTTTGATGGACCACTTACAAGGAATGCGGCAGATCAAAACTTACGGCTGGCTTGATGAAGGAGCGCGCCGATTTGAAAAAGTCGCCCAAGAAGTTCGCGTCGCCTCCTTGGGTATAATGAAGGCCTGGGCTTTCTACTCCCCTGCCATGGCTTGGTTTGCCGCAGCGGGAACCTGCTTGGTCCTTTGGGTCGGAGGAAGGTCGGTTCTCGAGGGAAAAATGGCAGTCGGAGAGCTTGTCGCCTTTCTTCTTTATGTCGGAATGTTTTACGAACCCGTGGGGCGCCTCCACAGCTTAAACCAGTTGATTCAAGCGGGTCGCGCTGCTGGTGAAAGAGTGTTCTCTATTTTGGATGCTGAGCCCGAACCAGGCCACCTTCCCACGACTTCTCTCCGTCACCTACCACCGCGACGGAGTTCCGCTCGAGAGGTTCTTTTTCAAAATATTCACTTTTCCTACAAGACGGGGCGAGAAGTTCTTCACGGGATCAATCTTACCATTCCTGCGGGGACTTCCCTCGCCCTCGTCGGCCCTACGGGAGCGGGCAAAACCACACTGGCCTCTCTCGTCGCTCGATTCCATGACCCCAGCCTAGGGCAGGTTCTGCTTGATGGCACTCCCCTCCCCCAGATTCCACTCGAGGAGCTGCGTCGAGAAGTTGGGGTTGTCACGCAGGAGCCCTTTTTGTTTCAGGCCACCATTCGTGAAAACCTCGAGCTTGGAAAGCCGGGGGCAAGTGATCAGGAAATTGAGAAGGTTCTTCAGGCCGCATGTGCACTGGATTTTGTTCGACTGCTTTCCGATGGATGGGACTCGAAAGTTGGGGAACGCGGGGTTCGCCTCAGCGCGGGGGAAAGGCAGCGGCTCTCTATTGCACGGGCTCTTTTAAAAGATCCGCCGGTGCTTGTCTTGGATGAGGCAACCGCCAGCGTCGATACCGCTACAGAAAAGCAGATTCAACTTGCTCTGGACCATCTTTTGGCAGGAAGAACTAGCATCGTCGTGGCTCATAGGCTTTCCACCGTGCGCAAGGCGGACGCGATTGCCGTCGTGGAAGCTGGCCGAATTATTGAAATGGGCAAACACGACGAGCTTGTCCGTAAAGGAGGCCTCTACAGCCGACTTTGGTCCATTCAATCGGAACACACAGAGCTTCAAACCATAGAAGAACTCTTCACCGCAAGCTAGTAGCTCCGCACCCCACCTCTCCCCTTTTTCCCCCGTGCTCGCAGCATGCTGCGAGCACGTCCAAGCGCCTTTTCATTTATGCTTTTTTCTATATCATTTTTAGATGAATAAAAATGGTCAGACAGTTGCCGAAGCTATTCGTGCTAGGCGTAGTATTAAATCCTTCAAGAGCGACTCCATTCCAGAGCCAGTCCTTCAGGAGCTGCTTTCCCTTATGCAAGACGCGCCGTCCTCTTGGAATTTTCAACCCACCCGAGTGGTCTTGATCCGTTCGAAGGAGCAGAAAGAAGCCCTTGCTGCAGCGGCGTGGGGTCAAAAGCAGATTCTCGAAGCTCCCGTAACTTTTGTTTTCGCCGTTTCTATCCGTGGTTGGGACAAGCACATGGACGAGATTCTTAAAACGGGAGTGTCATCAGAGGCGTGGCCCCAGAAGTTTGCCGATTGGATCCGCGAGAACGCACCAGGCTTCCAAAAAAGCCTCGGCGAAAAAGAGCGAGAGTACGCCATTAAAGACGCCATGATCATGGCAACGACCCTAGCCCTAGCCGCCCAAGAGAGAGGCTATGGCAACTGCTATATCAACGGATGGGATGAGGCTAAAGTAAAGCAAATAATTGGTGTAGAAGGAGATAAAAATATAGGAATAGCCCTTGTGCTGCCCATCGGCGTCCCTGCTAGCCACCCTAAACATCCTGGCAGGTTGCACCCTTCCAAGACTATTTTTACAGACCGACTCCCCTCACCCGCTATTTGAGCCCAGCATGAGCGCGAGCGGTTATTTTACCTTCCCGAAAAATTATGACGTCATTGTCATAGGGGCAGGTCATGCCGGAATCGAGGCGGCGCTAGCTTCTGCTAGAATGGGCGCGGAAACCATGCTCCTCACCATGAATCTGGACAGCGTTGGCCAGATGAGCTGTAACCCTGCCATTGGGGGTCTTGCAAAGGGGCACATCGTCCGTGAAATTGATGCTCTTGGTGGCGAAATGGGAATAAACACCGACGCTACCGCCATCCAGGTCCGAATGCTTAATGCCAGCAAAGGCCCGAGTGTTCGCGGTCCTCGTGCTCAGTGCGATAAAAAGGCTTACCAGTTTAGAATGAAATACGCCCTTGAACAGCAGCCACATCTCGACCTCAAGCAGGGCCAAATAAGCGAGCTCATTGTCGATAGTGGAGAGGTTTGTGGAATCGTTACCAATCTCGGGGTCCGCTACAACACGAAGAAGACAGTCATTACAACAGGCACATTTCTTAAGGCCCTAATGCATGTCGGCGACAGGAACGTCGCTGGGGGCAGAATGGGTGATGGATCCAGCGGCTTTTCAGATGAACTCAAAAGGCTCGGATTCCAGGTGGAGAGGCTCAAAACCGGAACCCCGCCCCGCCTCAATAAACGAAGTATCGATTTCACAAAAATGGAGCCGCAACACGGGGACAACCCCACGCCCAACTTCAGCTACATGGTCGATACCATTGATAAAACAAGCGATCAGATATTCACTCTCAACCAATGGAAAGACGGACTGTTCCACGTGGAACAAATCCCATGCTGGGTGACCCATACCACCGCGATAACCGCCCAAATTATTAGGAAAAATCTACACAGATCTCCTTTGTATAGTGGTGTCATTCAAGGAGTTGGGCCGAGATACTGCCCATCGATCGAGGACAAAATAGTTAAGTTTCCAGAGAAGGAAGGGCATCAGATCTTTCTCGAGCCAGAGGGTCGGCACACGAACGAGTACTACGTTAATGGCTGTTCCACTAGTCTGCCTTTCGATGTTCAGGTGGAAATGATTCGCTCTATTCCTGGGCTTGGAGCGGCGGAATTTTTGCGCCCCGGCTATGCGGTGGAGTACGACTACTGCCCGCCGACTCAGCTCTGGCCCAGCCTTGAGACTAAGCAGGTCAGAGGACTTTATTTTGCGGGGCAACTTAACGGCACCTCTGGGTATGAAGAAGCCGCGGGGCAGGGGATCTTGGCCGGAATCAATGCGGCCCTCGCCTCACGAGGTGCCGACCCGTGGAAATTAGGACGCCACGAATCTTATATCGGAGTGATGGTTGACGATCTCGTCACCAAAGGAACTCGCGAGCCCTACCGAATGTTCACCTCCCGCGCAGAGTATCGTCTCCTTCTTCGCCAAGATAATGCGGATCTACGCCTGACGGAACGGGGAGGGGAGTTGGGCCTGGCTTCCGCCGAGCGAGTTCGTCGCGTTCGCGAGAAGCGTGCACAAATCGAAAATTGTCGCGCAGGCCTAGCCTCGACCCGCCGCGAGGGGAAAACGCTCGAAGAGTGGCTCCGTCGCCCAGAAATAACTTGGAACGATCTGCCCGAAGCCTTTCAGCGTGTCCCTGGCGAAGTCGCCGAATCGGTGGAAGCCGATATCAAATATTCCGGCTACATCACTCGCGATCTCGAGAGAATTGGCACAATGAAAGAGATGGAGAGCCGAGAAATCCCTGAGGGATTTAACTACGAAAAAGTCTTGGGGATTAAAAAAGAGGCTCGGCAAAAACTTTCAGAAATCAGGCCTCGTACCTTCGGCCAGGCCGCAAGGATTGCGGGGGTCAATCCCTCGGACATCTCAGCACTGGCGGTTTGGGCGACGCGGGGGTGAAATTCAGCAAGGGGGCAATACGTACGTTCTCCTCGAGAAACAGGAGTACGGAGAGCCTAGATTAGGGGCGAGGTTGGATTAGAGCTCGCGGTTGAGCTTTTTGGCCGTCTGACTTTTGATCGCACTATAAAGAATAGCCTGCTCCCCGTACTCAATCCACGGCCCGTAGGGGACTTGATCATCTTCCACAAATTTCCAGTCGGTTTTATCTAGCCCGCTCAAACCGAGGTAATCGCGCACCGTGGGGGAGACGTCCAGCCCAGCGCGGGAGTAGCGCGTCGGGCGTTCATCACCAAAAACATATTCAGCATGATCGTAGCGGAGTGGACCAACATCTTCCCACTGGGCAAAGCAGACTTTATTTTGGAACTTAATCATCACCCATCGTCCTTTACACTGCGACTCGAGGTGATCTTTTTTGAACTCTTTTTCACTCCACCAGGGAACAAAGGCCCGCGCTTTTTTAGGGAAGGCAATATCGTTGAAGGGAAGAGCCACATAGAAGGGGTTTAAGGTTGGGGCGAACTTCTCGGGTAGGCTCGCTTCCCTGAACTTTTTTGCGTCCTTCCGGTCCTCTGGGCAATCGATCCCACCGAAGTTCTTTTTCCAAAACTCATCCCACGCACTTTTTATGTTTGTTGTGGAACTGATACTGGTGCCACCCTGCCCAATCCAAAAATAGGTTGTGATAATATTACGCTTGGTCGGGAAACTATCGGTAGTGGTCGAGGCGGGTGCCTTGCTGGGATCAGCTTTTGGTTTAATCGTCTCAACCGCAATAGCTTGTGACGCAAAAAAACAAGTTAAAAGAACAGCCGCGAGACGACAAATTGTCTGCATTAAGATCACCATGAATGACTTAACATGCTTTGTCAACAGAATAATGTAAAAACCTTGAAATCTGATCCCTGGGCCGTCCTTTAGCCGGTTCTTAGGTCTGATCCCGCCAAGTAAAAGGGAAGCTTGGCTGCGCGGAGAAAATCCCTATGTTGATGATGCTTCATTTTACTTTTTCGATTGAGGAGGTGAAACGAAGCCTAGAATCCACGTTCGCTTTTGCGGACAACGAAACTGAAACCCTATTCCCTAGAAAGGGAAGCCCCGACTCGTCGGGGTCATAGACGAACAGGAGACACCATTATGGTAGTGACCGAAACAGAAGTGAAACGCCTACTCGAAGCCGGAGTCCATTTCGGACACCGCACCGACAAGTGGAATCCCAAGATGAAACAATTTATCTTCGGGCCAAGAAACGGGATCTACATTATCGATCTTTCTAAGACCGCAGAACAGGTCCGCAAAGCGACCGACTTCTTGCGAGAAGCCTCCGCCAAAGGTGGGCGCGTCCTGTTCGTCGGCACAAAAAAGCCCGCTCAGGAAGTAGTCAAGGAATTGGCCGAACGGACTGGCTCCCACTACGTCACCGGCCGTTGGCTCGGGGGTACCCTGACGAATCTCACCACCATTCGACGTAGCGTCGCCCGCTTAAAAAGCATCGAAACCAAAGAAACATCGGGCGCCATGGACCTTTTGCCCAAGAAGGAGTCCGCCGCACTTCGTCGCGAAAAAGCTAAACTTTACCGTAATCTCGCCGGAGTACTGGAGATGGACAAGATTCCTGCCGCCATGATCGTAGTCGACATGCCCCGAGAAGAAATTGCAGTCAAGGAAGCCCGGCGCCTGCGAATTCCTGTCATCGCCCTTGCCGATACCAATGCCGATCCCGATCAGGCCGACATTCCTGTGCCGTGTAATGACGATGCGATTCGTTCCATTCGTGCCGTGATGGAACCCATGGCGGAAGCCATCGAAGAGGGTCGTCGTCGCGGATCGACCGAAGCCCAAGACAAAAAAGAAAAAGAGAAGGATAAGGAAAAGGTCAAAGACAGAACCCCCAAAGCAAAAGAAGCAGCTCTGACTGCCTAACCCACCGCCGCTGTCACCGAAAGGACAACCGAATATGAGCACCGCAACCGTGATCGACCCCAAGATCGTTAAGGAACTCCGTGAACGCACCCACGCTGGCATGATGGATTGCAAAAACGCACTGACCGAAGCCAACGGCAATTCGGAAGAAGCCGAAAAAATACTGCGGAAAAAGTTCAACCTCTCCGCCAGCAAAAAAGCGGGCAGGGAAGCACGGGAAGGGGTCATCGCCTCCTACATCCACTTGGGAGGCAAGGTAGGGGTACTCGTCGAGGTGAATTGCGAGACCGATTTCGTAGCGAAGAATGAAAGCTTCCGAGATCTCGTCAAAGACATCACCCTACAGATTGCCGCGGCCAGCCCGATCTATGTCAGTCGCCAAGAAGTGCCCGAGAAAGCCCTTCATGACGAAAAAGAAGTCGCGGCCGCGCAGATCAAAGGGAAGCCAGAAGCGGTCGTCGAAAAAATCGTCGCAGGCAAAGTGGAAAAATATTACACCACCGTTTGTCTGATGGAGCAGGCCTTCGTCAAAGACGCCAACTTGACCATCAAAGATCTCGTCACCTCAAAAATCGGCGAACTAGGGGAAAATATCGTGATCCGCAGATTCACCCGCTTTGCTGTCGGTGAGGGGGCGGAAGCCACTCCGAAAACCGAAGAAGCCTAAGCTTCCTGGAAAGCGTGGCCGCAGCCTGCCCAAAGGAAAACACCGTAAATTATGGTGAAAAATGACCACGGGACTTGGTGCAGGTAGACCTAAGATAAAGCTACCGGATCGAAAAGTGCTCTCCATCAATCACTCTCACTAGTTAAGAAAATTAAAAACTTGGCACGCCACTTGCTTTATAAGAAGTGATCTCTTGAAGGAAGTCTGCTTCAGAGATCCGTCCCTGTGACGAAAGAAACCAGACGAAACAAAGGAGATAGAAGTATGATGATACAAAGTATGCTGGGATGGCGCCCTCTTGCGGTGCTTGCGGTCTTAGGAGTGTCAGTTGCGGGAGCTTGGGCCGATGCGCCCGCTCCAACCCTCGAACAGCGGGTGGCAGGTCTCGAAGCCTATGTTGGTAATGGCGATCCCACCGCGGCTCTCAAAGACGAAAAAGGAAATATTCCCGAAGGTTTGACCACCGCTTCGATTGGCGTCGCGGGTCCAGGACATAATGCCTGGATGATGACCTCTGCCGCTCTGGTCCTCTTCATGACTCTTCCTGGCTTAGCTCTCTTCTATGGTGGCTTGGTTCGCTCTAAAAACGTCCTATCGATTATGGCCCAGTGCCTCGGCGTAACCGGAATGGTTACAATCCTCTGGTGGGCGGTCGGCTATAGCCTTGTCTTCGGAAAAAGCTTCGGCAGCCCAATTCTTGGTGGCTCCGAGTTTTTCTTTCTGAAGGGAGTCACCTCAGCCCCCAACACCGACTATGCCTACTGGGTTTCCCAAAACGTTTTTAGCATGTACCAGATGATGTTCGCCATCATCACCCCTGCGCTGATCATTGGAGCGATCGCGGAGAGAATTAAGTTTTCATCCATCCTCCTCTTTGTCGGGGCATGGATGTTTATCGTCTACTTTCCTCTCGCGCACATGGTCTGGGGCGTGAATGG
>CAJBOM010000132.1 GCA_903956835.1 uncultured Verrucomicrobiota bacterium | reverse complement strand
GGAAAGGGATTTCAGATGTGAGAATGTGAGAATGTGGGAATGAGGTTAACCCTACTACGCTCCTTACCCGCTTCGCGGAGGAGCTTCGAAGGGCGCCCGGGGCGGGCCCCGACTCTGGTCGGGGCAGGCGGGTGGTTTTGAGGCGTGAGGGGTGAGGATTCCGAGATTTTTTGGGAGAAATTGTGACGAAAAGGGGTCGATTAATGTAAATCGTTGATGTTGAGGGACTGAATTTTCTGAATTGTCACACAAACGTAACTAGGAAATTTGGGGGGCGTGGTGTTTATTTAAGGAGTTCAGAGAAATCTTTAACCAAGAAACAAACCAGTACAAATAACAACATCGGCAAGTCCAGATTGGAAAATAAAAAATGAAAAATAACATTCTCAACACAGTTCGAAGCTACAAGTTTGCGATCGTAGCCCTCACCGCTATCTCGTTATTGGGCTGGTCGAGTGAATCGAATGCGCAATTTTCCCTGACGACTAGCACTTATACCCAGAATTTTGATGGTTTGGGCACTGCGACTAGTTCTGCGCTTGCTGGCGGGAGCTTGGGTCTACTTAACCCAAACCTAAACGGTTGGTATTTTCTTGAGACGGGTACTAGTGCTAATACCATCTTTACTGCGGGTACAGGCTCGCTTGCCACTGCAGATACGTACAGCGTTGGTACTGCAGGTGGAACCGATCGTAGTTTGGGTAGTCTGCAAAGTGGTACCGTTGTTCCTAGTTTCGGGTTTTGGTTTCAAAATAATACTGGATCAACCATCTCAGGCATTGATCTTTTATACAAAGGTGAAACGTGGCGGATTGGAACAGCAAATCGTACCGACGCTCTGAATTTTGCTACCAGTACAAGTGCAACAACTCTTTCTTCTGGAACTTGGACCGGTGTTTCCAGTTTAAATTATGTGAATGCTTCCGCTGCCGCTACAGCCAATGGCAGTAAATTACAAAGCTCTACAATTTCTGGAAATTTGGGAGCTCTCTCACTGGCAAATGGTTCCGGAATGTTTTTGCGGTGGAGCTCTTCTGATGCATCCGGATCAGATGACCTGCTAGCGATCAATGATTTCTCGCTCACTGCTACGCTCCTACAAATTGCAGCAAGTTACACCTGGACGGGCACAGGACTAGCGGGCACATGGCAAAACGGACAGAGTGGTGATTTTGGAAAGACTTACAGCAATGCTACCGACAATGCAGTGACTTTCTCCGGCACGTCGGGAGACGTCACCGTCTCCGGCGCGGTTCAGGCGGGAAGTCTTACTTTCAGCACTGGCGGATATGCGCTGAATTCCGGAAATCTTACCGTTGGGCTAGGGGCCATCACTACAGATACAGGTTCCACTACGATTAACTCTGTTTTGGAAGGCGCGGCTGGCCTGATCAAATCCGGCGCTGGTACCTTGGTGCTAACCGGTGCGAATACACTGGCCGGTGCCGTTACTATAACGGGGGGCACCCTCCAGATCGGTTCTGATGGGACTTTGGGGAATACAGACAACGACATAGTTAACAACGGCACCCTGAAAACAACTTCAAATATCGCTCTCAGCTCCGGAAGGGACATCACGGGCTCCGGAACCTTGGACATTGCCGGTGGAACAACACTAACAGCCAATGGGAACATTAATGCCACCGCTACCACGCTGGCGAACAGCGGAACTCTCGATCTTCAGGGCGCCACCCGTTCGGTTGGCAGCCTGACAGTCAATGCCGCTGGTACGGTCAATGGCTCGGGTGCCATTAATGCGACCGGTCTGACCACTGAACTTACTTCTGGAACCGCCTCGATCAACACGGGCATTGTTTTCACCTCTGGGGATAAGACACTCAATGTTACAAGCGGAGGTACGCTGGATCTGAATGGGGCCCTTTCCAACGGTGGAGTCACGGGACGAATCGCCAAGACTGGCGCGGGCACACTGATTTTGAGTGCGGACAACACCATGGGAGGCATTCGAATCGGGGCGGCTGGCTCGACCATGACGGATGGCGGAAAAGTGATTCTGGAGAGCAACGTGGTGGGTTCAGAGGCGCAAGCCATTCAGCTCAATTTTGGAACCCTCGAGGCCTCCACGGCTTTAGTCATCAACAAAGGCCTTAGCATTGGAGGCCGCTCCACCGGCGCCGCATCTCTGGCTGGTGGGGATATGGAGTTTCAAGGGCAGTCCACTTTTTTCCGTGCTGGAGGCACGAGTGGTCAATTTGCTGTGAACGTTAACAACAACACCACTCTATCGGGTGGATTGGGCGCAACTTCTGGTGCTGGTACTGCAACGGGAGTGACTTTAGGCGGTACTGGTACCCTCAACATCAACGGCAACAGCTCCACCTTCACCGACACAATCACCACCGCCGACACTGTAAAATTGGTGGTCAACAACACCTTGGGCGCTGGTGTGAATGTCGGCAGCGGGAGTCTTCTTAGTGGATCGGGAAAAGTTGGAGCAATCTCGGGTGCAGGAACGGTTGGACCTGGGAATAGCCCTGGGATTCTGACAGCGACAAGCGTAAATCCGAATGCGGGAACCGATTTCAAGTTTGAGTTCACCGCGCTCAATCCGACTTACACGAGTGCCACAGCTAGTGGAAATGATCTGCTGCATCTGACGGCGAGCTCGAGTCCGTTTGCTGGCGGAACATTTACCTCAGGAAACATCATTTCGATCTACCTGAATAACGCAACGATTACGAATAGCCTGCTGGCAGGGACTAACACGACCTTCAGTGGTGGATTCTTCGTGGATGGAACATATGGGCTAGCAGCAGCGCTAAGTCCTGCAAGTTTCGCCTACTACACAACGAGTGCATCGTTGGGAACGGGATCGGCCGTGGATTACAATGGAACGAGTTACTACTCGCTGAATGGTGATATCGCCGCCAAGACAACCTTGTCAGATACGACAGTAACAAGCGCGGGCTTCACCACGGGAACAGTGGCGACGGGTACCTTGTTGACCTTTAATGCGGTGCCTGAGCCTTCA
Organism: uncultured Verrucomicrobiota bacterium; assembly: GCA_903956835.1. Taxonomy (GTDB): domain Bacteria; phylum Verrucomicrobiota; class Verrucomicrobiia; order Methylacidiphilales; family Verrucolacustridaceae; genus Verrucolacustris. The sequence goes on along the minus strand of CAJBOM010000132.1, from coordinate 5,209 downwards.
GCTCAATCGATGCTTGCCGTTGGGATGGCAGCACTGGTTGCAGTGAGAGCGTTTCGTCGCAACCGCGAAGATTCTTGATTTTGTAATTAGCTTAAAGTGGATTACCTCAGCCCCGACAAGTGTCGGGGCTGAGCTGCTTTTGGGGCCCTGAGCGTACCGTTAAGGGTGAGAATTGCTCACGCAAAGGGCGCGGAGATTTTTTACTCACGCAAAGGGCGCAAAGGCCGCAAAGGTCGCTAAGGCCGCAAAGGTCGCTAAGGACGGAAAGGGATTTCAGATGTGGGAATGTTAGAAGGTAGGAAAGTGGGAAGGTAGTTTTAGGTCGTGAGGTTTGAATCGGCCCCGACCGGGTCGGGGCAGGCGGGGGGGGAGAGAGGATGATTTTTAATTTTGGATTTTGGATTGAGGAATAGATGCTCACGCAAAGGTCGCTAAGTACGGAAAGGGGGGAGGGGCAGGCGGGGGGGAGAGAGGATGATTTTTAATTTTGGATTTTGGATTTTGGATTGAGGAAGAGATGCTCACGCAAAGGACGCGAAGGTCGCTAAGGACGGAAAGCCCCGACGCCGGTCGGGGCGCAGACGCGGAACGCGAATGTGGAAAGGATTGTGGTAGGATGGGGCGATGCGAATTGGATGTGTGCCCTATGATCATGCGAAACCTTTTGGGGTGAGATGGAAGGTTGAAGAAGTAGTATGGGATCATCCAAAGGAGTTAGTCGGGAGGTTGAAGCGCGGGGAGGTGGATTTGGCGTTGGTACCGGTCTGGGAGATTTTGACGGGGTCCAGCTATCGAGTGGTGGATGGTTTGGCGGTGGGATCGCGGGGTGAGGTAAGAAGCGTTGCGGTTTTTCATGACAAGCCGTTGGTGGAGTGTGGAGGGATTTCGCTGACTCCGCATTCGATGAGCTCGGTGCAGTTATGGAGGGTGGTTTCGAAAGGGGCGTGGGGGTTGAGGTTGGAGGAGAGGGAGGATGGGGAGGCGCGGTTGCGGATTGGGGATGAGGCACTGCGGGAGTGGACAGAAAGGAAGGGAAGGGGAGTGACCGACTTGGGAAAAGCATGGTGGGATTGGACGGGAAAGCCGTTTGTTTTCGCGGTATGGGCGATGCGGGAGGGGCTTCGGCCGAATGTGGGAGAGGTGGAAAAGTTTCGCGAGGGGTGTTTGGCAGGAATCGCAAAGAGGGCAGAACTGGCGGAGGGGGAGATGGAAAAGGAGTATCTAACGAAGTGTATTCGGTATGAGTTGGGGGTGGAAGAGAAGGAGGGGATGGCAGAGTTTGCTAAGAGGAGCGGGGTGGCGATGAGGAAGATCGAGTATCTGTGATGGGCGGGGAGACGGCAAAGGGGTTGAGATTTAGAGGTGGGGGAAGCAGAGTTTGAGGGGTGAAGCTTTCACTGATTTTTCTTTGGGGTTTGGGGATGGGGGTGTGTATGGGGGAGGGGAAGTGGGGGATGGTGGATACCACGGGGACGTGGAGGATTGCGGAGAAGTATGACGAGGTGGGAAAGTTCCGTGGAGATTTAGCGAAATCTTTAGCTTTGCCAGAGTTTTTGCCTGGGGTGAAGGGGGCGAAGATTCGGAAGTGGTTGAAGGCGGAGGGGGATGAGGTGAAGGGGGGTGAACCGTTGGCGGAGGTGGAGCTAACCGAGCCGGCGTTGCCGGTGGAGGCGCCGATTTCGGGGATGTTGGTGAAGATTGGGGTGCCGGCGGGTGGGGCGGCGATTCCGGGGTCGGTCTTGGGAGTGATCCGGATTTTGGGGATTGTCGGTATGTTTGAGAAGAAGCAGGTGGAGGTGATGTGTCCTGGGTACGGACCGAATCCGGGGTCGGCGACGATGGTGCGATGGATTAAGGAGGAGGGGGACGCGGTAGTGAAGGGGGAGAAGATTGCGGAAATACGGCCGAAGGAGGCGATGGCGATGATTCAGGCGCCTGGGATGGGGACGTTGGTAAAGATTGAGGTGAAGGATGGGGAGGAGGCGAAGGTGGGACAGGGGGTGGCGCGGATGGGGATTGGGCGGGTGGCGGTGAAGTTGGGGGCGGAGTGGTTTTTCACGGATGAGAGAGGGAATCGGGTGACGAAGGATCACTATGATGAGGTGGGTGCGATGGAGGGGGGAATGGCGCCAGTGCGGATAGGGGAGAAGTGGGAATATGTGGATGGGGAGGGGGTAATTCTTGGGAAGGCGGAGCAGCGGGTACTGGGAAAAAAGAAGGACGGATTTGCGGCGGCTTTTGAGAATAAAAAAATGGAGTTTGAGTCGGCGCGGAAAGTGCAGGGGGGCTTGGCGGCGGTGAAGTTGAATGGGAAGTGGGGCTATGTGGCCTATCAGGACGGGGGAATCCGGGTGGTGATCGCGCCACGATTTTTGCAGGCGAGAAATTTCTCGGAGGGGTTGGCGGCAGTGGAGGAGAGTGAAGATGCGCCAGTGACGGACGATATGGAAGCAGAGCAGGCGGAAGCGGAGAAGAGTGGGATGGAAACAAAGCCAGAGGTACCACCCGCTTGGGGTTATATTATTCCGAGTGGAAAATTGTGGGGAAAGTTAGAATTTGCGGAGGTAGGAAATTTTCTGGATGGGCGGGCGGCAGTAAAGGCTCTGGGGGAAGGAATGCCGTGGGTTTTGGTTGATAGTAAGATCAAAGTGCGGACGACGGGTAATTATTCGGGGTTGGTGCCTTTGGGTGGAAAGCGGGTGGCGTGGCGGCGTGGTGGTGTTGGGTGGGGGTTGATGGATTTACAGGAGAAGGTGGTGGAGTTGCAGTCGGGGCTGAAGGCGCAGGATGGGACGGGGGAGGCGCAGGATATTTTAGCGGCGGTGGGACCCTTTGAGGGTGGGTTAGCACCGGCGAAGGATGGGAGAGGAAAGTGGGGGTATCTGGATGTGGGTGGGAAGTGGGCGATTGCGGCGAAGTTTGAGCGGGCGGGAGTTTTTAAATGTGGACTGGCGGCGGTGAAGGAGGTGGGGGGGAAGTGGGGATATGTGAAACCGGATGGGAGTTGGGGGTTGGAGCCAAAGTTTTCGCGGGTGCGGGGGTTTTCGGATGGATTAGCTGCGGTTTCGGAGAAGGGGGAAGTGGAGCTAGGGCCAGAACTTGAAACGGGCGGGGCGTGGGAGTAGTTCTGTTGGTACGATGAGAAGTTATTTTATGGCCATTTTATTTTATGGAACGAGTCGAGCGATGAGTGGGGTGAGATCAGATGGAGTATAAGAATTATTATGAAGTGTTGGGGGTAGTGAAGACGGCGACGCCTGAGGAGATTCGGAGTGTCTTTCGGAAAAAGGCGCGGGAGTACCATCCAGATGTGGCGAAGGACAAAGTGAAGGGGGCGGAGAAGTTTAAGGAGTTGAACGAGGCCTATGAGGTGCTGAGTGATCCGGCGAAGCGAGCGAAGTATGATGAGATGGGTCGGGAGGTGCCTGGGGGTGGGTACGAGTGGGCGGGTGGAGTACCAAGGGGGCAGGCTGGGCCTGGAATGGAGGAGGTACATTTCGGCGGAACGGGATTTAGTGATTTCTTTGAAAGTATGTTTGGTGGAATGGGTGGGGTGGAGGGGATGAGGGCGGCGGGTGGGCGGCGGATGGCGAGGAGAGGGGCGGATGTGGAAGGAGATTTAATGGTGACGTTGGAAGAGGCGATGCAGGGGTCGAGTCGGGAGGTGACGTTGCAGAGGGGTGGGGGGCGGGTGGAGACGTATCGGGTGAAGGTGCCTGCGGGGGTGAGGGAGGGGCAGAGAATTCGGTTAGCGGGACGAGGGCAAGAGGGGGCGAGTGGGGGTGAGGCGGGGGATCTGTATTTGAGGGTGAGATTGGCGAGGCATCCAGATTTACGGGTGGAAGGGGAGAATTTGCTGACGGACTTAGAGATGGCCCCGTGGGAGATGGTGGGGGGAGCGACTGTGCCGGTGAAAACATTAGAGGGGGCGGTGATGTTGAAGGTGCCGGCGGGTTCCTTGGCAGGGCAAAAACTTAGATTGCGAGGGCAGGGATTAAGGCGAGAAGATGGGAGTCGTGGCGATCTGTATGCAATTTTGGAGGTGGTCGTACCTGGGGCTGTGGGAGCCGAGGAGAAGAAACTTTGGGAGGAGTTGGGAAAAAAGAGTGGGTGGCAACCTCGGGGAGGAGAGTAGGCAGTGAAAGGCAAGCGAATGCAGATGGCGCGGGAGGTGCGGGAAGAGGCGCAAATGGAATTTGCGGTGGAAGAGTTAGCTCGATTAGCGGAGACGACGATCGAAGTGATCCAGCAGTACTGCCAGATGGGATTATTGGGTGAGGAGCAGAGGTCGGTGGGGCCCAGTGTGCGTTTTGGCGAGGGATCGCTTTTTTTAGTGAGAAGAATTGAGCAGTTGCGGGTGGAGTATGGGGTATCGGCGGGAGGGGCAGAGCTGGTTTTGGATTTGGCGGCTCGGGTGGAGGAGTTGGAGAGGGAGATTCGTTCTTTGCGAGAGGCTTTAGGGCGATGAGTGGGGGAGAGAAAAAGCCGGTGAAGGGACTACGGAGTCCGCGGGTGGAGGTGGGGGGATTGGTTTATTTTGGGCGGATGGTGGATAAATTGCGATTGGAGAAGGCGGGAGAATTGCCGGAAGATTATCGGGAGAATATGGGGAAGGGTTTTGATCAGGCGTGCGTGAATTTTCTTGGGGTAGGATATGAAAAATTACGGGAGCGGGTGAGGCAAGGCGGATCGGACGAAGAGATTTTGGAATGGTGCGGAGTGCAGGGGAAAGTACGGGATGCGGAGGAGAGGAAGATCTGGGGTGCGTATTTGGCGAAGCGTGGTTGGCGAGACGAGATGGCGGAACGACTCGAATTCCGAAAGAAGGAGGCGGGATGGGGGGGTCGGGATGAGATAGAGACTTTTTTTGATTATATCGATGCGGATGAGGGAAGGTGACGAGGGTGGTTGAGGTCGGCTAGGAATGATTTTTAATGTTGGATTTTGGAGAATTTCAGACCTACGACCCCACAAATTAAAAACCAAAATATAAATCATTCATTTAAAACAACTTACATAACGCAAGACCCCATGTAAGTTGTTTATAGTTATGGGTTTGTGAGGCAGATTTTTGAGGGTGACCTACGACCCCATTGGGTGGTTGTTTAAAAAAGAGCGCAACTTTTGCAGGAATGGGGAGTTTAATCCCATATGAAAAGAGCTGAAATGGCTGGCTTGTTTCGCCCTAGGGGTGGCTTAGAAAGGGTTT
>CAJBOM010000131.1 GCA_903956835.1 uncultured Verrucomicrobiota bacterium | reverse complement strand
TGAAGAGGAGAGATTTGTTGTAAGGCCTCTCCCGCCTACCGACATCGAGACGCCACTCTTTGAAAGGTTTAACCTAAGCCCCGGTATTAGGCTGATTCTTTTTTGAAATCTGAAGCCCATCTGTACAACAGATTAAAAAGGAAAACAGCGTTCAGGTCTTTAACTAATTTTACTGATTGAGATTGATGGTCGCCCCTTCACGCGCCGTATAAAGGTAGACGCCATCAGGCTTCGCAATCGTAACGTACAGGGTTTTCACTTTTCCAAAAATCGGATCACCACCAAGCCACGAATTGCTGACGACAAAGCTTCCGTTGTATGTCTGCTTTAAAGAGGTCACATAGGAAGTAACATCCCTAAGTGTGGTGTCGGCTCCATATTTAGCCTCAATAACGTAATCCCCGCTTCTCACGAGCCGATAGAAGGCTTTATCATTCGAAGGTTCCCACGTGATCTCTGTTGTAAATCCGCCTCCCGTCATCTGCCCTCGGAAATTAGCCCATGTATGCAGGTTTACGCTTTCTTCAACTTGATATTGCAGTTTGTCTTCTGCAAACCACTGGATGTGATACAGGTTCGAATCTCCAATATAGAAATTTGGTTCAAAACGGTTTGGGTAGCCGTTGAGAAGTGTCTTTGCAGTTGTATTCGTCGGGGTTGTGATGATGTTCGTGTTGGTCGTGCTTGTGCCGTCTGTCCCGGTCTTAAACGCGAACTTTGTCGTTGTCACATGATATAGCCGGAATTCCTGTCCATCGCCTTGCTGTGGATCAGACAATGATGTTTTCATTTCAAGGTTCATAAACTGCAATTCAGCATCGTAGATCGTGTTGGAGCTCAGGTTGCTCCAAACAATCGGGGAGTTGTATACAGAGCGAAGGCCTCCTCCTGCACCACCTCCGCCTCGTTGAGTAATCTCGATTCCGATAGTACTGTTTGAGTTCTGTGAATTTGTCCATGGTTGCCAGCTGACGGTCATTACGCGGTTCGAAAACCGAAGTAGCCCGTCGATCCACGTACCACCAGTCAGTATCGGTGCTGTAGATGGAGTAAGGTCGTTTCCACTAAATGCATAGGTGGGGTTTAGGGTTACAGTACTTCCTGAATACGTACGCGTTAGACTCAGATTATAATCGCCCGGTGGATAGGTTGCCTTTAGCTCATCAAATGTACTAAATCCAAAAAGAAGGTTATAGTGTGCGCCAATTAGCTGGCCATCTCTGATCGGATTGAGTGTGGATGTGCCACCAAGTGCATTTATGTAGGATATTAGGCTTGTTTGATTCGCTGTCGTATTACGGATAGTTAACCTTAACCGCACATTCTGATTATTAAGCGGAATTACAGAAGCATCACTTGTTTGCTGATAAGCCTTTTCGATTAGAAAATATCCTTCGTTCCAGACAGCAAACAGCTGACTGCAGGACATGGCTAATATGAATGTAGTAAATGCTTTAATAACGATCTATGCATATTCTAGTCTTCTTTCTGTTTTTATCAACGCACATATATGCCATGCCCCCAGAAGGTTATTCTCTCTTTCCGATCTTTGGTTTTCATCCTCCATCCCAAATCGCAAACGTTTCGATCATTTATCTGTATTCGCTCCCATTTCCGCTCTTATCCATCGGGTGCAGCCGCTCCTAACTGGATAATCGCGGAATGGTCGCTTTATCAGTAATCAGCGGGGAAAGATCAATTATGGCACCATGCCATTTATAGAAAAATATCGTCCTTAAGAGTTAATTCAAAAATGGGGGGTATATTACAAAGCATATTATAAAGGGTCTTTTAGCCATCGGATTATCCTTTTTTATATAGCTATAAAGTCACCCCCAAAATGTCACCCCCAATATAAAAAAATAGACCTAGACATAATTGGACTTATTTTAATCCTATCATATTTATACTACTAATTATTAATACTTTATCTGCTGTATTCCGAATTAGTCCAAACCAGTCCAAATAGCCAATTTTCTACTATATTTCTTTGCGAACGAGACGCTCTACCAACTGAGCTATACCCCCAATGATTCTCCACTTTAAACTACAACCCCCCCATTTCAAGCACCCAACACACTTACCTGATCTAAAATTTTTTCCGGCTCTAAGCTCGATTTCTAAAACGATTCGCCCCACCTAAACTTCAAAACTACGGACCGACATTCTCTCCCGCCCGCTGTAGGACGCAGTAAGGCTGGCGACCTTTGCCTGGGAAATCTGTTTCCCAATCCAAAATCCAACATTCAAAATTATTCAATCCCGCCTACCCCCCCCCTGTATTACCTTCCCGACCTTAGCGACCTTTGCGTGAGCAATATCTTTCCCAATCCGAAAAGGTAACCCTTACAACTGATGTTCGTTCTCTAAAAACCCACGCAAATGCCGGATACGCGTCGGATGACGCATCTTCCTCAACGCCTTCGCCTCAATCTGCCGAATCCGCTCCCTCGTCACCTTAAATTGTCGCCCCACCTCCTCCAACGTCCTCGAATACCCGTCGACCAACCCAAACCTCTGCTCCAGTACCGCCCGCTCCCGATCCGTAAGACTATCCAACACATCCTTAATCTTCTCCTTCAACATCGAATACGCCGTCATGTCCGACGGGTTCTCCGCACTCTTGTCCTCAATGAAATCTCCAAAAGTCGTGTCGTCACTATCTCCCACCTGCGCTTGCAGCGAAATCGGCTGTTGGGCCATCTTCAGAACCGCCCGCACCCGCTCCACTGGCATCCCCGTCTCATCCGCTACCTCTTCAGGTGTCGGCTCCCTTCCGAACTCCTGCACCAACTGCTTCTGCACCCGCATCAGCTTGTTGATCGTCTCAATCATGTGCACCGGAATACGAATCGTCCGTGCCTGATCCGCAATACTCCGCGTGATCGCTTGCCGAATCCACCACGTCGCATAGGTCGAAAACTTATACCCTCTGCGGTATTCAAACTTCTCCACCGCCTTCATCAACCCCATGTTTCCCTCTTGAATTAAATCCAAAAACGATAAGCCCCGGTTCGTATATTTTTTCGCAATCGAAATCACCAACCGCAAATTTGCCTCGACCATTTCCGTCTTCGCCCGCATTGCCTTCCGCACCCACTCCCGCAAATCGCGGTGATGCGCAAAGAATTCCACCTGCGAAAGCCTCGACCCGTGCTCAATCTCCTCAATCTCCTCTTTGAGCGTTTTCCGCCTCCCCTCGTGCACCCGACTGCGTGACTTCCCTTTAATCAATGCCTCCAATTCCGACGTCTTTTCCTGCAACTGCCGATGAACATTATCCGAAACCAAAATAAATTCTTCCAATACCTTCTGCTTAAAAAAGAACTTCACGAAGAGTTTTTCCGCCGCCTCTTGCAGTTTACCTAGCTCGTTCGCCACCCGATGCCGCGCCACTGCCGATTTTGCATCCGCCACTCGGGCGTACACCTTGTGCGCCTTCTCGTGCGTCGCATGCAACTGCTTCACTAGGCTCTTCAACATCGTCATGTACTTTTCCCGACCCTCAATCTTTTTATCCTGAATCACCCGATCAAAACGTTCCCGCGAGTTCAGCAATTTCTCTCCCAGCGAGATATACTCCTTGGCGATAAACCCAAACTTATGCAAATGCACCACCGCCCCGATATCCGACTCCTCAATCCGCTTCGAAATCTCCACCTCTTGTTCCCTAGTTAAAAGCGGTACTTGCCCCATTTGCCGCAAATACATCCGTACGGGGTCATCCAGAATATCCAGCTTCTCTGGCTTCTCCTCTGCCACCACCACTTCACTGCCATCCTCTTCTCGAGCCGGCTTCTTATACCGGTCGACTTCACTCGCCTCGATCACATCGATTTCAAAGTTCCGCAAGAAAATCAGCACCGCTTCTACCTGCTCAGGCTTCGTCACCGTCTCGGGCAAGGCTTCATGCAAATCATCGTGCGTCAGGTAACCCTGTTCCCGCGCCAACTTGATCAACTCCCGCAACCGCTCCTGCTTCTCTGGACTCTGCGCCCAAATCCCTAATCCATTGTTTTCAGTCGTTGCAGAACCATTCAGCGCTTCCTTCGCCTCAATCTCTGCTGCCGCCAACTCCGCCGCCGACGGTTCATCCGGAGAGGACACCGCCTCCACCTTTCCTTTTATCTTGGCGCGGGATGCGGGCAATTTAGGCGACTTGCTCGCCTTGCTTTTCGTGATCTTTTTCATGCGTGAAGGGGACGATATTTTGTAGATTTATGCATGAAGGTAAACATTAAGCATTAGCTTTTGAAGCCCCTTGTGTCAAACGCGCCCTTCTCTTAAGCAGTTCTCCCTGCTGGCGAAGCACTTCCGCGGCGTCGGGATCCCCTTGACCCATCGATCTCAACCGCGCCGACAACCTCTCTGCCTCCCTCCTCAAAAAATCGCCCTCCAACCGCTTCGCCAACTTCTCCAGCGCTCCATCCCACCCCTCCTCCTGCAACTTCTCCCACATGCTCGCTTCTAGTCCCGTCACAAAATCCTGCTCCTCCGCCAATAAATGGGGCAATAGATCCGCCAACCCCGTCCACCCATCATCCCGATACAACCCCCTCATTTTCAAATAAAGCTCCTCTCCTCCCAGATTCTTTAACCACACCTCCTCCACCTTTCTTTCCATCTCAGGGAATTTTCCAGGCTGGCCCAGAACCAGCAAAAAGAGCTCCCTCATCACTGGGTGCACCTCCAGCGGTTTTGCCGCCTGAATCCCTGGCGTTTCTCTTGTCTCTCTTTGTTCGCTCCTCTCAAGAATTTTTGCCGCCTGCCCTCTCGCCTTCTCTACCTCATCCATCACCAGATTTTCCCCTAAACCCAACCGCGACGCCGCCCGCACCACTAAACCCGCCCGACTCACCGCACTCCCCACCAACCCCAGCAACTTGGCCACCGCCTCCACCACCCGCCTTCGCCCACCAGGACTCTCCCCTTCCTGCTTCGTCTGCCAATCCACAAAGAAATCTAGAAAATCTAACGCCTCGTCCAACTTGCCCCGAAACGCCTCCGCTCCACCTTTGCGAATCAATGAATCCGGATCATCCCCCGCTGGCAGACGCACCACCTTCACCCCCAACTCCGCCTTCGCTAATCCACCCCACCCCTGCCCACCCTCCACCAAAACCCCACCCAGCCTCCCCGCCGCCCGATCCCCCGCCGCGTCCGCATCCAAACAAATCACAATCTCCTTCGCAAACCGCCCAATCAATTTCGCATGCTCCTCCGTAAAACCCGTGCCCAAAGGCGCCACCGTCTCCGTAAAACCCGCCGCCTGCGAACGCAACACATCCAGCTGCCCCTCTACCACAATCGCCCGACCCGCCTCCGCCATCGCTCTCCTCGCTCGATCAAACCCGAAGAGCACCCTGCCTTTTTTAAAAATTACCGTCTCAGGCGAATTGACATACTTCGGCTCCTCTGGTCCTGCCCCCGCCAACACCCGCCCACTAAAGGCAATCACCCGCCCCCCCTCATCCAAAATCGGAAACATCAGCCGATTACGAAAACGATCGTAAACCCGACCCGACTGCGCTCGCAACGCCACCCCCGAGGCAATCATCTCCTCTTCCGTATATCCACTCTTCTTTCCCCAATCCAATGTCGCCGTCCACGCCGCAGGCGCAAAACCTAATCCAAACCGCGTAATCCACTCCAAAGGAATCTCCCGCTCTTTCAGATACATCCGCGCCTCCTCCGCCGCAGGATCACTCGCTAATAAATCCCGCCAGTGCAATGCCAACGCCGCATGAATCTGTCGCAACCTCTCCCGCTCCGCCCCGCTCCCACCATCGCCACCGCCTTTCCCTCCTCCGCCCGCCTCATCCTCCACCGCCACCCCCGCCCGCTCCGCCAACCGTCGGACCGCCGCCGGGAAATCCAGCCCCTCTGTCATCATGATAAACCGGAAGACGTCCCCGCCAGAACCCGAACTAAAACATTTGAAAAACTGCTTGTCAGGATGGACGTAAAAAGAAGGGGTCTTTTCCTTCTTAAATGGACTCAATCCTCGGAAGTTTGTCCCCACCCGCCGTAACTGCACAATCGCTCCCGCCACCTCCACCAGGTCGCTCGCCCGCCTCACCTTCTCAATCGTTTCTGCAGAAAAACCCATACTCTTCCGTTCTCCCCCCCTCCCGCCAACCCACAAGCCTTTCCCCACGAGTTGCTCCAACCCACCTTTTCCTGCATCTTAATAACTTCTATGCGCCGTATCCCCATCCCTGCAACTCCCACCAGACGAGCTCTTTCCCCTCGCCTCGTCAGCAAGATGACATCCTTTAGCCTCTTCGCCCTACTTCCCTGGATTCCTCTTCTCCACCCCTACCACTCTCACGCCGCCGATGCCCCTCCCCCCGCCCCCAAATCCCGCATCGCCATGGTCGAAGACCCTTCCCTCCTGACCAATTTTGATCCCGACCCATCAGCCGTCAAAAACGCCATCGCCTCCCTCCTCTCCACCCTCACCGGAAAATCCAACGCCGCCGACGCCTGGAAAGAACTCGGCATCGACCCCGACGATACCGTCGCCGTTAAAGTCACCGCCCGAGGCAATCCCCGCACCGGCACACGCCGCCAAGTCACCGACGCCGTTACCGCCAGCCTCGTCGCCGCAGGTGTAAAACCCGACCACATCACCGTTTACGACAAACGTGAAGTAGACATGACCAAATCTGGTTACCCCACCAAACAAGAATCAAATCAAGTCCAAGTCCGCGCCATTATTGCCTCTGCCGCCTCCGATGTCCCAGGCCTCGGCTTCGATTCCGCCACCACCCCCTACTTCAGCCCCAGCATGGGCGAACTCATCTACGGCGACCTCAAATTCCAATCCTCTCTCATCGACGGCATCCCCGCCCCCAGCTCAAGTGGCAGCGCCAGCGGCGACAAAATCCCCTACTGGTCCTACTTCACTAAACTCATCACCCCCAAAGAAACCAAGATCGTTAATATCGGGAGTATGACGAGTGATCCCGATCTGGGCATCTACGGCTGCTGTGCCTCTCTCGCCATCGGCAGCGTCGACAACTCTCGCCGCCTCCTCAAACCCAACGCCGACCAAGACACCACTATCGGCGAAATCCTCACCAGCGACCCCCTTTTCAAACCCAAAACCGTCCTCCATATTTCCGACGGACTGATCCTGCAATTCGCTGGCGGGAAAGATTTCGACGCCAACTACGCCACCACCCCAGGGCTCCTCCTCGCCTCCACTGATCCCGTCGCCCTCGACAGCATTGCCCTCGCCCGCTTCGAAAAAATGCGTGCCAATCCAGGAGTCAGCGTTCCCCCCATCCCCAAGATTGGTAACGTACCCCACATCGCAGGCGCCGCCCTCGTCGGCGCGGGCACTACCGACCCCAAACAAATGGAAATTCTCAAGGTAAAGTAGCTCACTCACCCAAAACTCAGATAGCTGCGACATATCCGAGGTCGCCTAGCTGGGCGAACAAAGTTGGATATTCAACTAGGCGTGCTCGGAGAGCCCGCCCTACCTCAACTTCCAGCCTTAGGTAGGGGCGACATCTCCGAGGTCGCCTGCGCTAATAGCTGATCCCGCACTAAGTTCCTTTCCCGTCCACCGATACGGCCAATCTTCAACTCTCGAAACCAACCCCTTTCTCACAGGGTTCAAATTCACATAATCCCACTTCTCTTGGGCACTCGCAGCACCTCGCAAACGATGATCGAAGAATCCATCCTGAAACTGCGTCCCTACCTCCCTGGCCATCCATCTTTTCCATGTTCCGACTACGTTTTTGATTTTCTTTGTTTCTCCCACGCTCAGAATCAAATGCATATGGTCTGGCATTAAAACCAGTA
>CAJBOM010000130.1 GCA_903956835.1 uncultured Verrucomicrobiota bacterium | reverse complement strand
GGATAAATCTAGAACCCTGACCAACCTTGAATTGGACAACTCTAGTTCCGTAGCGGTTCGGGTAATCCGTATGTCCGCCCAGCGTATTTCAGTGCCAGGAAGAAGTTGGTCTTTCGGTTGATTCATGATTCATTTGTGCCCAAAAGGAAATCCCCTAAATCGGCACCCCTCCATTCCTCGCATTTTGGCAGGACAAGGCGAGAGGAGATGATGGCTATCCAAACGCGGCAACTCATTCACTATTGTGGGAGAGCATGGGATTCTCATCCCAACATGAAAAGAACCCCTTTTGATGTAGTCCTGAATGATCTGGATGCCATGGAGAACGGGGTACGGAAAAACGGTGTCGGCAACCTTGGTTGGTTTCCATGGAGCTATCCTTGATCGAGGAAATCAAACACCAAATCCAATTACCGAAAACAGCAGGCGGGATCGAATCAAGATGTTCCTAGGAAGAAGCGCCCAGAGATATTCTGCGGCATTTCTATTTTGGATGACCATGCTCTTAACCAGGGGTCTTACGCTGGCTGAGATGAAGGTGACCGACACCGGTTACACCGAGTCCAAGATGGGTGGGCAGATCTATCTAGAGCGTCTCATCACGATCGATACTGGACGCCGAATCTTCGCCTTCAAATCCAACGGCGCATCCATCGGTATGCCACTTCCCGTGCAGATGAATTGGAAGATGAACGAGCTCTGCACGGTGTGGGTCAATGGGGAGCGCTATTTCCAATACAAGGGACACTCGTTGAAAGAGGGATTCGAGGAAAAAACTGTTTTGACCCTTAGCGGTGACGCGACCGAAGCCCGGATTGAGGCGGTGCAAGACGGGGAACAGGCAAAAGTGAAACTTCTGTTCACGATGCGGCAGGGGGACGACAAAGTTATTCTTACCGTCCGGGTAGAGCCCCACCAACCGCTCCAAGTGACGCGCATCGGTCTGGAATGTTTTCCAAGCACAGACGAGCCCAAAAATAAGCTGACACGGGCCGTAGCCACGACGAAACGAACCGAAGTGCTCCGACCGGGGGAGAAGGCCTTTACCTTCAAATTGGAACCCGAGGAGCGTTGGTTTTTTCTGCACGACGCTGTTTTTGATCTCGATACGCCGTCGGTTGACTCGCGGAAAGGGGGCGGGGGTTGCGCCCTCTTCTACAACCAGGAAGAAGTCAAATCTGCTGAGGTGGCCATGGCCAATTATCACTGTGACGCCTACTTTAACTACGGTCCCGAAGTGAGGGAGATGCACCTCCTCGTTTATGACTTCTCTTTCGAAAGGACGAACCAGAATGCGATAGCCTATCTAAAGAGCCTTGATTTGCAGGGTGTTTCAACAAGCACCCCCCAAGTCCGTTTCAGAAGTTCGCCGTGATCAGAAAAGAGTTTCGCGCAACATCATCACCTGCACTCATGCCAAAGGTGGCCGGTACCGAATGCTTAGCGGAGTTGGTGCAGGCGCGTCGCAGAGGAGTTCAGCTCGAGTAAATCGTCAATCTTGATCGGCTGTCCAGTGGAGATCGAGAGGTTCCCAGCCGCCCCCACCAGCATGGAGGCGGCCCCCTGCTCGTGTCCGGCACTCCGTCCAAGAACGTCGCTTGGTGGGGTGGCCGAGAAGATCTGTTCGCGAAGCAGGGTGTCGCCTCCTCCGTGTCCACCCTCAACCTTGGCGATCTGAACTTCATACGGCTCCGAAAACAATTTCTGAACCTGCAAGCTTCTCGAGTGTCCCTCCAAATTAGATTTTGTTTCTCCGTTTTCACCCAGGATATGGGAATCAAACTTCTCCGCGTATTCGATACGCCCACGATCGCCTGAAAATAAGACCCGGAATCCTTCGTTCGGACAATATGCGTTGAGAGAGTAAGTCGCCATTTCCCCAGTGCGGTATCTGATTAAAAGGCTCATCGAGTCCTCGATGTCGATTCCTTCACGGAAAACGTTCTGGTCTCTGATATAGCCAGTCTCTTCCTCTGCATTCAGATACAGATCGCGGGCGAAGCGATCCTTCCCATCGTCCAGCGCAAGGCGAAACGGATCTCCCACAGACTCGGGGACACCCGTATACCTCGCATAGCGCGTGAGGTTGTCATCCCCCCGTTCCAAGGCATTTTTCTTGCCGTAGAAAACGAGATCTCCCATGGCGAAAACCGTTTTCGGTATCGCATCGATCCACCAGTTGATCAGGTCAAAGTGGTGGGTCGATTTATGGACTAGAAGTCCACCAGAATACTCCTTGGTACTATGCCAACGCCGGAAATAATCCGCGCCATGGGACGTGTTCAACTGATACTCGAAGTCCACGTGCCGGATTCGGCCAATGGTTCCTTGGGCGATCAGTTCCCGCACTTTGCTGGCCCCCGGGGTCCAGCGCATGTTGAAGGTGGTGCGCACGGACCGTCCCGTGCGTTTTACCGCATCGCAAATGGCTCGGCACTTTGCGGCGTCGGTAGTTAGGGGCTTTTCGGAGATGACATCCGCACCAAATTCTAGGCTCTGCACAATGAATTTGTGATGGAGATAGTCAGGCGTACAAACAATCACCACATCGGGTTGCCCCACCCTCAACATCTCCCCAAAATCCGAGTAGGTTGGCACAAGGCCAGCACCATAAAGATCCTGAAGCCGACGCTGATGAAACGTGCGACGTGTTTTGCTGGGATCGCACAATCCAACAAGCTGACACGTCTCCCGGTAGGTGTCCGCGATCGGATCGATAAACATCGGGACGCGGGAACCGGTGCCGACGACTGCGAATTTGCGTTTTGGCATGGGGATCGTTTGGGTTCAGTGACCCACGAATTCCCGGCCACACTGCAGCCATGGGTTAAAAGAGGGAAAAATCGAAATCATGATTTACTTTTCAACGCTACCATCCCAATCCTCCCAAACCACCCAAGGAAAGGAGTAAGCTGAAAAAGGTAATGAGTCGCATCTTTTTTCCAGATGGACTTGGCTACACTTGTCTTGAGAGATTTGCTTTTTGCTCAGTGGAGTCGACTAAAAATTGTCTCAAATAAATAGGGGGAAGAGTGGAGGGATATGGGGCCTGATTTCGGCATGATCTGCGGTCGTCAACAGTAGTAGCCTTATTCTTCTGCAAACCAGTGACACAGAACAAATTTAAGAAGCAATATATGATGCATAAAGCATTGAACTGCAGCACTCTATATAGTGAATGATGCACGAACTGCATTTTGCGATAATTTTCCGACGAAAATTCCCTAAGATATGCTAAATAATAACTACATGGTAAACAAAATGGTAAAGATTACATCCAAAACTTCTTTGCCTCTGATTGTTGGCTTAGCAACCATTTTGGCTTCTGGAACTGGGCAAGCCGAGACGGATTTTTGGAGTGGCGCCACAAGTAGCGACTGGTCCACTGGATCCAACTGGAGCCTTGGATTGGCTCCGACAAGTGTAGATCAGGCAAGATTTGGTTATTCGGCGCAAAGTGCACCGACTCTTGGTGCGGGTCTTTTCACAGTCCAAAAGATGTACTGGTACTTCAGCGGAACTAAAACGAGTTATAATATCACCGGTGCGGGCAGCGGTAGCACAACGCTGACAATCGATCCGAACACGAGCGCGACAACAACTTTTATTGAGAACGTCGCAGTTACTGGTGCAAGCAATCAAACCTTTAGCAATTTAACTCTTCTGCTTGCGGATTCTAACCTAACAGGGCAGACGAAAATTCAACCAGGAGACGGAGGATCAATCACCATCGCTTCGAATGCAAAACTGCAAATTGGATCCACTACTGCCCAGGCGGTGATTCTTGAGGCGAACAGTTCTGGCACGGGATCTGGTGCACTGAATGTCAACGGAGTATTGATTGCTGGAGTCTCGGGATCAACTATCAAGGCCGATACTGGTGGCGTCCTGAATTTAAATCTGGCGGCAGGCAGCAGTTTAGCGAACCTTCAGCTGACAACTGGGGTTGGCGGGGTGATTAACTTTGTTGGAGGCGGTGACTTCGGCGGATCAGTGAATCCT
>CAJBOM010000129.1 GCA_903956835.1 uncultured Verrucomicrobiota bacterium | reverse complement strand
CGGATGGCGGTTCTTTATCTGGACTCGGGGGGTCGGGGAATTGGGGGGGAGACATGAGAGATATCTTTTTGCAGGGGGGCTTGGTGGTAGATCCTGCGACGAAGCGAGAAGCCAAAGGGGATGTCTTAGTGCGGGAGGGAAAGATCGCTGAGGGCAAACCTGCGAAAGATGCCTTAGTGCTGAAGGTTGAGGGCTTGGTGGTGACGCCTGGGTTAATTGATCCGCATGTGCATTTGCGGGAGCCAGGGCAATCGGCCAAGGAGACGATCGCGAGTGGGACGGCGGCGGCGGTGGCGGGAGGATTTACTTCGGTGATTGCGATGCCGAACACTTCACCAGTGGCGGATGGGCCGAACACGATCGCGTGGATGCGTCAAAGGGCGAAGGAAACTGGGGTGGCGAATGTTTTTGCCACGGGAACGATTTCGATGGGTCAAAAAGGGGAGCAGTTGGCGCCGATTGGATCGCTCCGACAGGCGGGGGTGGTGGCGATTACGGATGATGGTCACTGCGTGCAGAATGCGGAGTTAATGAGGCGTGCCTTGGAGTACGCGCGGATGTTTGATTTGCCGGTCTTGGATCATTGTGAGGACAAATTTTTATCGGCCGGCGGTGTGATGAATGAGGGCAAGTGGTCGCGGATTCTGGGTCTACCCGCATGGCCTTCAATTGCGGAGGAGGTGATTGTGGCGCGGAACGTGCTTTTGTCGGAGCTGACGGGGGCAAGGGTAGTTTGTCAGCACATGAGTTCGGCGGGCTCGATTCGGATTTTACGGGAAGCGCGGGCGCGAGGCGTGCCGATTGATGGGGAGGCTTCGCCCCACCACCTTTCTCTGACGGACGATTTGGTGGAGGGCTATGACACTTCCTTTAAGATGAATCCCCCTTTACGGACACGGGCGGATGTGGAGGAGGTGAAAAGGGGGGTGGCGGATGGAACGATCCGATTTTTGGCAACGGACCATGCGCCGCACTGCACCTACGAGAAAGAGGTGGAATTTGATGAAGCCCCTTTTGGGGTGGTGGGACTGGAAACAGCGCTGGGGATTTATCTGACGGAGTTAGTGCATAGCGGGATGCTGTCTTTGCGAGATATGGTGGGTAAAATGAGTACGTTCCCTTCGGAATATTTCGGTTTGGGTCGGGGTAGCTTAGCGGCGGGAGCGGTTGGGGATGTGACGGTGATTGATCCTGAGCGGAAGTGGACGGTGCGGAAAGCGGAGTTCGCCAGCCGTGGAAGAAATACTCCGTTTGAGGGGCGGGAGTTAAGGGGGCGGGCGGTGTTGACGTTGGTCGATGGGCAGATTCGCCATGATCTGGACGGGCGGGCGAGTTCCTCTTAAGGTTTGAACAGGATGGAAGGACTACTTGCCTTAGAGGATGGGACGATTCTGCGGGGCAGAGGTTTTGGCGCGGTGGGCTGGGTGGCAGCGGAAATGTGTTTCAACACTTCGATGACGGGATACCAGGAAATCTTGACCGATCCGAGTTACCGCGGGCAAGTGGTGGCGCTAACTTGTCCTGAGATCGGGAATACGGGGATCAATCCAGAGGATGAGGAGTCGGATAAGCCACAGGTGGCGGGATTATTGGTGCGACGATTGACTCGCCGATCGAGTCATTGGCGCCAGAGGGAGACGCTGGATATTTATTTGCAGAGGCACAAAATTCCTGCTCTTGAGGGAGTGGATACTAGGGCGCTGACGCGTAAATTGCGGACGGAGGGGGCGATGAAGGGTGTACTGGCGACGAATGGGATGTCGGCCGAGGAGGCGATCGCTCAGGCGAAGGCGTGGCCTGGATTGGGGGCGAAAGATTATGTGGCGGAGGTGACCTGCAAGAAATCGTATGAGTGGGATCCTGAGGGCACTGATTTTCCGGCTCGGTTAGGAGAAGAGAAGAGGAAGATGCCTCCCGTACGCCATCGGGTGGCGGCGATTGATTGTGGGATGAAGCGCAACATTCTGCGGCTGCTTCGGGCGGAGGGATTGCAACCGGTGGTTTTTCCCGCGCAGGCCAAGGCGGAAGAAATACTAGCGGCGAAGGTGGACGGAGTGTTTCTTTCTAATGGCCCAGGGGATCCGGCGGTACCGACGTATGTACATCAGACGGTTCGTGATTTGGTGGGCAAGAAACCGATCTTTGGGATTTGTTTGGGGCACCAGATGTTGGCCCACGCCTTGGGGGGGAAGACTTTTAAATTAAAATTCGGCCATCGAGGAGGAAATCAACCGGTGAAGGATTTGGCGACGGGCAAGGTGACGATTACCAGCCAAAATCACGGATATGCGGTCGATGCGGACTCTTTACCGAAGGGGAAAGTGGAGGTGACCCATTTAAATTTAAATGACGGAACGTGTGAGGGGATTCGTCTGGTTTCGGGCGAGGCTTTTTCTGTGCAGTACCATCCTGAGGCGGCGCCAGGGCCTCATGACGCAGCTTATTTTTTCCAGCAGTTTGCTGCCCGACTCGACGCGGACGCCAAACGCGCCTAAAAAAGGGCCGTATGCCGAAGCTTATTTCCGAGAGCAAAGAGATTCCTCAGTTGGTTGTGGAGTTGACGGGATTGCGCATGGCGGTGGGGCGGATCGATGGAAATGAGGTGCAGGTGGTGCACGGGAGTATTTCTTCTCGTCACGCGGAATTGGTACTTGAGGGACAGGAGTATCGGGTGCGGGATCTGGAATCGACGAATGGGACGCGGGTGAACGACGAAAAAGTAACTACGGCGGTGTTACAAGATCGAGATCGTTTACAATTTGGGCAGGTAGCTTTTCGTTATGAGGGGGCGGTGGCGAGGGCGGCGCTGGCCCTGCCGTCGGCTGGGCGTGGCTTTCAGGCGGAAATTGGGGTGGATGTAGGCGTCCCAGAAAACTTTCGTAACTTGTCTCCCATCAGTGGGAAAGCTAAGGGGGGTAGTTTGGATTGGCTCCTTTGGGCTGGGGCGGGGGTGGCGGCTTTGGGCTTAGCCTTTTATGTTTTTCGCATGTTTTCGGCATAGCAAAAAAAATATATTTTTTTTTGCAAGAGAGGGTTGACAGATGGGGGTGGGTTCGGGCATGTTTATCGTTTCCCCTTGGGTCGTTATTTTGTTCGAGTCGCAAGGCTTTGAAGCAGATTTCGTGCCGAAGAGGAAAACGCCGGGCGAATTCCGGAACCTTTTTGGGTTCCACCTCGCCCATGTAGCTCAGTTGGTAGAGCACGTCCTTGGTAAGGACGAGGTCACCGGTTCAAACCCGGTCATGGGCTCTGTCGCGGTTAAACCCCGATCGGGGAGACTGACGACGGAATTCCAATCCGGCGCGAGTGGAGATGGGAAACCGCAGGACAAGGAGAACAGTATTTATGGCAAAAGAGGCATTCAACCGTTCGAAACCCCACGTTAACGTTGGTACCATTGGCCACGTTGATCATGGGAAAACCACTTTAACCGCAGCGATTACGACCATCCTGTCGAAATCAGGATTGGCGGAAGCGAAGGCGTACGACCAGATCGACAACGCGCCGGAAGAAAAAGAGCGCGGGATTACGATCAACACCTCGCACGTGGAGTACGCCACGGAGAATCGTCATTATGCCCACGTGGATTGTCCCGGACACGCTGATTATGTGAAGAACATGATCACGGGCGCGGCGCAGATGGACGGTGCTATTTTAGTGGTGAGCGCAGCGGACGGTCCGATGCCGCAGACGCGTGAGCACATTTTGCTCGCTCGCCAAGTTGGCGTGCCTGCCTTGGTGGTCTTTTTGAACAAGGTGGACATGGTAGACGATAAAGATTTGCTCGAGTTGGTGGAAGTGGAAGTCCGCGAACTTCTTTCCAAATATGAATTCCCTGGGGACACCATTCCGATCATCAAGGGAAGTGCCTTGAAGGCGTTGGAGTCGGGTGACCCGAAGAGCGACGCAGCCAAGTGCATCATCGAATTGATGGCAGCGGTAGATAAGTTTATTCCGATCCCTGAGCGTCCGAAGGATCAGCCCTTCTTGATGCCGGTGGAAGACGTGTTCAACATTGAAGGTCGAGGCACGGTGGTGACTGGCCGAGTGGAACGCGGAATCTTGAAAAAGATGGAAGAGGTTGAAATCGTTGGGATCAAGCCGACGGCCAAGACGGTGGTGACCGATGTGGAAATGTTCCGTAAACTCCTCGATACCGCGGAAGCGGGCGACAATGTCGGCCTGCTCTTGCGTGGGACGAAGAAAGAGGATGTGGAGCGTGGCCAAGTCATCTCGAAGCCTGGAACGATCAAACCCCACACTAAGTTTAAAGCGACGGTTTACGTCTTGAGTAAGGATGAAGGGGGTCGCCATACGCCGTTTTTCAACGGGTACCGTCCTCAGTTCTACTTCCGGACGACCGACGTGACGGGCGTCGTCACGCTGAAGGCTGGCGTGGAAATGGTCATGCCTGGAGATAATGTGGACATCGAAGTCGAACTGATCACCCCGATCGCGATGGAGAAGCAGATTCGCTTCGCTATCCGTGAAGGTGGCAAAACAGTCGGCGCCGGACGGGTCACCGAAATTCTGGCCTAAACGCCAGGTAACAAGACCGGAGGGAACGGGATCTCGCTCTTTGGAGTGGGATTTCCACCAGCCGGACGGATGGAGGGCAGTAGCTCAATTGGTAGAGTAGCGGTCTCCAAAACCGTCGGTTGGGGGTTCGAGTCCCTCCTGCCCTGCACCTGAAGTCAGGAGAAAGGTTTGGCAACTATGGAAATGTGGAAAATTGGAGGAAGTTGGGTGGGGACGATCGCTCTAGGAGTACTCTCCTTAGGCGTCGCCTTCCTGCTTTTCCGTTTTCGCATGACTTTAGGAAAATTTCTCGGTGAGGTTAAGGCAGAGTTGATGAAATGTTCGTGGCCGTGGGATCCGAGTGAGACGGGAGTTCGACGCTATCGTGAGCTGATCGACAGTACAGCGGTGGTGGCGATGACTACACTAGTTTTGTCAGCTTACACCTCAGGATTTGATTTCCTGATCAGCCGCGTAGTCGGCTGGTTGGTGAGGTTTTGAGGAAATGACGATGACTGATGTAGTTACTACTCCTTCGGAAGCCGCCTGGTTCGCGGTGCATGTTCTCTCCGGGCAGGAGACGAACGTGAAGCGCCATATGATGATGCGGATTAAGATGGAGGAGGTGGGTGAATTTGTGGAAGAGGTGGTGATTCCGACTGAACGCATTTCGGAAATCAAGCGTGGGAAGAAGGTGGAGACGGAGCGAAAACTTTATCCGGGATACTTGTTTGTGAAGATGGCTCTCTATGATTTGGAAAAGAAGTTACATGAGCGGCCTTGGTATTTCGTCAAGGAAACCCCTGGGGTGTTGGGCTTTGCGGATGGGGATCGTCCCACTCCGATGCGTCCTTCTGAAGTGGAGGGGATGCTGACCCAGATTCGGGACAAAGAAGAAAAGATTACTCCGAAGGTTATTTTCGTGGTTGGGGATCGCGTCAAAGTAGGGGATGGTCCCTTCCAAAATCAAGAAGGGGTCATTGAGGAAGTGGATACGGAGCGGGGTCGTGTGCGGGTAGCGGTTTCGATTTTCGGCCGTTCGACTCCGGTCGAGCTGGAATATTGGCAGGTGGAGAAAACCTAAGGATTATTTATGGCAAAAGAAATCACTGGAGTAATTCGGTTACAGATCCCTGCGGGTGCGGCGAATCCCGCACCTCCCGTTGGACCGGCTCTCGGTCAGCAAGGGGTCAACATCATGGCGTTCTGCAAAGAGTTCAATGCCCGTACGGCGAAGGACGCTGGAAACATTTTCCCTGTGGTCATCACGGTTTACAAGGACAAGACGTTCACCTTCATTACAAAATCTCCGCCCGCCTCAATTCTTCTGAAGAAAGCTGCGGGTTTGGCTTCCGGCTCGAAAGAGCCCAATCGTTTAAAGGTGGGTAAGGTGACGAAGAAGCAGGTCATGGACATCGTCAAGGTGAAGCGGAATGACTTGAATGCGGCTTCGGATGAAGCGGCTTTTCGAATCATCGCCGGGACGGCTCGTCAAATGGGCCTGGAGATTGCGGACTAAAGGAGATTTTGAATATGCCGAAGAAACCCAGTCGTCGTTACAGTGAAGCCAGCAAGTTGCTCGAGCCGAAGAAGCGCTATGCAGTCGGTGAGGCGGTGGCTTTGCTCAAGAGTATGCCGGCGGGTAAGAGCAAGGGGAACCCGAGTGTAGATCTTTCTTTTCATTTGGGTGTGGATCCGAAGCAGAGCGATCAAGTAGTTCGTGGCACGGTGAGTTTGCCTCATGGTTCTGGCAAAACGGTTCGGGTAATTGTTTTTGCGCAAGGAGCTCCGGCAGAAGCGGCTAAGGTGGCGGGTGCGACTTTGGTTGGATACGCCGATTTGATCAAGAAAGTGCAGGAGGGGTGGGCAGATTTCGATGTGGCGGTGGCGACTCCTGACGCGATGATTGAGGTCCGTAAGTTAGGAAAAGTGCTAGGACCCCGTGGCTTGATGCCGAATCCGAAATCGGGAACGGTGACGGAAGATACGGCCAAAGCGGTGAAGGAGTGCCAAGCAGGCCGAGTGGAATTTAAAATCGATAAGGGCTCGAACCTGCATGTGAGCTGTGGAAAATTGAGTTTTGAAGGTAAGCAGCTAGGGGAAAATGTTTCAGCAGTTTTAGATGCGGTTTCTCGTTCTCGCCCGCAAGGCGCGAAAGGGAAGTATCTACAGAATTGTGTACTTTCCGCTTCTTTTTCGCCTGGCATCCCAATCGCTGTGACTGAGGTAGCCGCTGGCTCGGAAGATTAAGCACCAAGGAGAATATTATCTAATGAAAGAAGAAAAAGCCTTAGTCATTGAAACGCTACGGGAGTGGGTCAAATCCTCGCCGTACCTAATTGTATTGGATTATACCGGCATGAAAGTGTCTGAATTCTCCGAACTGCGTGGTCGCCTTCGTAAAGTTGGCGCAGCGGTTAAAGTTGTGAAGAACACCCTATTTAAGCGGGCGATCGGTGAATCCGCTTTGTCGGGGCTGGATAAGGATTTTGTCGGCCAGACGGCGGTGGTGGCGGGTGGCAAAGATGCTCCGGCGGCGGCGAAGGTGATTAAAACCTTCAAGGCGGAGTTTACTCGGCCGGTGCTGCGTTCGGGGGTGATGGACGGTCAGTTGCTTGGCACGAAAGAGCTACTGGTCTTGGCGGATCTTCCTTCGATGGATGTGCTTCGTGGGAAAATCTTGGGAGTTATTTCTGCACCTGCTTCGACCTTGGTTCGCCTTTTGGCCGAACCAGGAGCGCGTTTGGCGCGAGTGGTGCGGAGCAAGGCAGACGCGGCACCCGCGGCTGGAGTCTAAAGATGTACATGAAAGGCAATCAACTTGTGTTAGCCCGGGAGCCTTTCCGGGATAATTCGATCACGGGTGTGATCGGCTAATCAGGAGTAAACATTAACACTCTGGCTTGGCGTAATGCGCTCGAGCTGGAATAGGAGAAAACATACTATGGCAATGAATCTAGAAGAAGTCGTGACGACCTTGAGCGGATTAACCGTTCTGGAAGCGTCGGAACTGGTAAAGAAACTTGAAGACAAGTGGGGCGTGAGTGCTGCCGCACCAGTGGCCGTAGCGGCTGCGGGTGGAGCTGCCGGAGCGGCCCCTGCGGAAGAAAAAACAACTTTTGAAGTCATTCTAAAGGAAGCTGGCGCGAATAAAATTGGCGTGATTAAGGAAGTGCGCGTGGTGGTACCTGGACTGGGCCTAGCGGATGCGAAGGCTTTGGTCGAGGGAGCCCCCAAGTCACTTCGTGAAGGCGTGACCAAGGATGAAGCAGCTGAAATTAAGAAGAAATTGGAAGCGGCCGGCGCCAAGGTGGAGATTAAATAACCCAAACCCCCGGATATCCGGGTTAAGGAGTACGTAGCATGTCGAAATCGACCAAAGTCGAACGGGTGAATTTCGGGCGATTGCCCGAGACGGTAGCCATGCCGAACCTCATGGAGGTTCAGCTTGATTCCTACCGCGCATTCCTACAGGAAGCGACAAACCCGAAACAGCGGAAGAGTGATGTCGGCCTCCAAGCCGTCTTTCGCGAGGTTTTCCCCATCGAGTCATACGATGAGAAAATCAAGTTAGACTTTAGTCATTACGAATTGGGCAAAGCAAAAAATGGCCCAATCGAGTGCCTACGTGAAGGGGTGACTTATGCTGCTCCCCTCTATGTAACCTTCGTTTTGTATAACGATGGTTCTACGATTGAGGAGCGGGTCTACATGGGCGAACTCCCCTTGATGACAAAGCAGGGAACCTTTGTGGTGAACGGAGCGGAGAGGGTGATTGTCAGCCAGCTCCACCGTTCCCCTGGGATCTGTTTTGAATCGAGCATCCACGCTAATGGCAAGACGTTGCACAGCTATCGGATTATTCCAGATCGCGGATCTTGGTTGGAAGTTTCCTATGATACTTCGGACCTGCTCTATGTGCATTTGGACCGTCGGAAACGTCGGAGGAAGTTTCTCTTAACCACCTTGCTACGGGCGCTAGATTACAGCACTGACGAGGATATTATTTCGCTCTTTTATCGGATTGAACCGATGAAGTTGGCGGAGGATTTGGAAGAGAACGAGTTGAGCCAGAAGGTGCTGATCAAAGAAGTGCGCGATACGGCGAACGCTGATTTGGTGGTGGCACGGGCTTTTGAACCTCTGACCAAAACGGTTGTCCGAAGTCTTTTGGATCTCGGTCTGAAATCAGTTGAAGTGGTCGATATTCGGGTGGATGACACCATCTTAAAGTGCCTGAAGAAGGACCCTTCGAAGGACACCGAATCCGCCCTCAAGGAAATTTATCGGCGTTTGCGCCCCGGCGATCCCCCCACGGTGACGAATGCGAAGGCGCTCTTGAAGCGTCTTTTCTTCGATCCTAAGCGTTATGACATTGGTCGCGTAGGCCGGCACAAGCTGAACCAGAAGCTTGGCTTGCAAACCGATTTGCTCACCCGGATTCTGACTCGGGAAGACGTGGTGGCCGCCACCAGTTATCTGATTAACCTTCGCTTGGGTGAGGGGACGACGGATGACATTGATCATTTGGGCAGTCGGCGTGTACGGACGGTTGGGGAGCTTCTTTCCAACCAGTGTCGGACAGGCTTGAGCCGGACGGAGCGGCTAGTCAAAGAGCGGATGACGTTGTTCGACGTCAATACCGAAGGAATGACTCCGCAGAAATTGATCAACCCGAAGGCCTTGTCGGCTATGATTCGAGATTTCTTTGGCCGGAGCCAGCTCTCGCAGTTGATGGATCAGACGAACCCGCTGAGTGAAATGACGCACAAACGTCGTCTCTCCGCCCTTGGACCAGGGGGTCTGAGTCGCGAACGTGCAGGATTCGAAGTTCGTGACGTGCATCCTTCCCATTACGGGCGGATCTGTCCGATCGAAACCCCAGAAGGGCCGAACATCGGTCTGATCTCCAGCTTGTCGACCTTTGGCCGGATCAATGAATTCGGATTCATTGAAACTCCTTATCGCAAGGTGGAGTCTGGAAAAGTCACCGATGAACTCGATTTCCTAACGGCGGACCAAGAGGAAAACTTTATCGTGGCGCAGGCGAATACCGCAGTGGACGGTCACGGCAAGTTTACCTCGCCGAGAATCTCCGTGCGCTATCGCGGCGAGTTTCTCGAAGTCGAGCCTGACAAGGTGCATTACATGGACGTGTCGCCGAAGCAGTTGGTTTCGGTGGCCGCTTCGTTGATTCCTTTCCTGGAACATGACGATGCGAACCGAGCTTTGATGGGCTCGAACATGCAACGCCAAGGGGTACCTCTGCTCATTTCCGAAGCCCCAGTAGTGGGGACAGGGATGGAAGCAAAAGTGGCCAAGGACTCTCACGCAATGATTGTCAGTGAAGGACCAGGGAAGGTTGCCTCGGTCACCGCTCGGCAAGTCATCGTGACGGAAGACGGCACGGCACCTGAAAACCGCAAACGGATGAAAACGGACGCGGAAAAAGGTGTTTATGTGTACGACCTTTTGAAGTTCATGCGCTCGAACAACGGGACGTGTGTTAACCAGCGACCAGTGGTGCATGTGGGCCAGCGAGTGAGCAAAGGCACAGTGATTGCAGACGGTCCTTGTACGGATCAAGGGGAATTGGCCCTTGGACGCAATGTGGTCGTGGCCTTCATGCCGTGGAATGG
>CAJBOM010000128.1 GCA_903956835.1 uncultured Verrucomicrobiota bacterium | reverse complement strand
GCCGTTTTCGTGGCCACCCCGGAAAGTCTTTGCAAGAAGTTCAAGGCGCAACGCTCTCCCGTAAGAATAGCCCGCGCCGATCCGCGAACCTCAGCGACAACCACCCCCGCCTGAATCACCTGACCATCACGGCACGAGGTCGACCATCGCAAGGAACCGTCCACTTCCCTGAAAACCGCTTCTGCTACGTCCAAACCCGCAAGCACACAGGACTCTCGGGACACCAAGGTTGCCACTGCTCGAGCCGACGCAGGTACCACTAGACGACTTGTGATATCCAAAGGCCCAACGTCTTCGCCTACCGCCCGAGAGGCAGCCTCGCGCACGATTGCCTGCCAAGATTGAGAAGAAAGACTCACCCTTCCAGCGTGCAATCTATTCGGGGGGGAAGTCGAGGAAAAGGTCCACGGCTTTCCACCGCATAAGTTTCTTCTTAGACTGCCTAGATGAAAACGAGGGTTCTTCCCATCTCGTCAGCCTCGATCCAAGAGGCCTGCCATATCCTCCGCCAGGGAGACATAGTCGCTTTCCCCACAGAAACTGTCTACGGCCTTGGTGCGCTCGGCCTTCTCTCCGACTCCGTCCAGAAGATATTTAAAGCTAAAGGACGACCATCCACCGATCCTCTTATCCTTCATCTACCTTCTACCGATCTTGCTCAAGCCCGAGCCACTGGAGTTATTACCGACCCCATACCGCAGAACAGCCAACTTCTCGCTAAAGCATTTTGGCCTGGCCCACTCACCCTCATTCTTCCCCGTGGCCCTAAGGTTCCCTATGAGGTTACCGCGGGTCTAGAAACCGTAGCCATACGTTGTCCTTCCCATCTCGGAGCCCAACAACTCCTAACCGCAATTGGAGCTCCCTTGGCCGCCCCAAGCGCCAATCGCTTCGGTCGAATCAGCCCAACCGATGCCTCTGCTGTTCTTCAAGAGCTGGATGGTAAAATCCCCTTAATTCTCGATGGTGGACCCTGCCTCAACGGAATTGAATCCACCGTGGTTTCCTTTTCCCAGAACCAACCCACCATCCTCAGACCAGGCGTAATCACCGCCCAAGCCATCTCTCAGCTTCTCGGGTTGGATTGCGAAATCTCTTGTCGCACTCAACTTCAGGATACGCCTGCAAGCTCTCCTGGCATGCTCGCGTCCCACTACGCTCCCCTATCTCCTTTGTACTATTGCCAAGAACCAATCAAAACCTTTCTACCCAACTTCCAACATATCCTTTTTTACTCTCCGCAAGAACCCAAACCCGACCACGCACATATCTTATCTCCCAACCAAAACCCACAAGAAGCAGCTCAGAATCTTTACCGCTTACTCCGAATCGCTGACGCTCAATCTCCTCAGGCCATTCTCATCGATCCGGTCCCGCCCTCCGATCTCGCCCCCGCCCTGCAAGATCGAATCTTTCGCGCAAGTACAGGTAGCGCCATCTGGCAGGGAAGCTCCTGGAGCTTTGAAGCCCGCGATAAAGCTTAAATCTGACCCCCAAGCCCGCCCGCGCTTTCCTGATCCTTTTCTTTTAGCTGAACTAATCCTAAGACATGTCCCAAAAGTTTGGCGACCGAGTCTTCCACACTTTCCTTGTCCGTATGCAAAATTAAATCAGGGTTTTCTGGTTTCTCATATGGCGAATCGATCCCTGTAAATCCACGAATCTCTCCTTTTCGCGCTTTTTGATAAAGGCCTCTCGGATCTCTTTTTTCACAGGCTTCAATCGGTGCATCGATGTAAACCTCCGCAAAACTCAACCCAGCGCTATGGGAGGAAGCTCGCACCGCTTCCCGCTCCTTTCGCAGAGGAGAGATCAACGAACTAATCACCACCAACCCTGATTCCGCCATCAGTTTGGCGACCTCGCCTGCCCTACGGATATTTTCCGCTCGGTCTTCAAGGCTAAATCCGAGATCTGCACACAGCCCATGCCTCAGATTATCTCCATCAAGAATCATCGATCCAATCCCTCTGCGAAAGAGAAGGCTCTCCAGTGCTACCGCAATGGTCGACTTGCCCGATCCCGATAAACCCGTCAGCCAAATAATGGCTCCCTCATGACCGAAGTGTGCCGCCCGAGCCTCCGAGGTAACCCGCCCCTCAGTCCAAGTCAGGTGTTCACCCTTCACCGCCTTCGCCAAAGAAAGGGAATACTCGGCGAAAATAATAATGCCTCCGCCCCCAATCCGCGAACCTCGCTGTAAGGCAAACCGGCCCGTTGCCGCTACCTGATCGTGCGCGTCATAGACCAAGGGACGACGGCAACGAAGTCTCACCTCGGCCACTTCAAATCGACCAACCTCCTCCCGTGCCTCCTTGACCGCCTCCAACTTGTCCGCATCCACCACGCGGTCGATCGCCACCAGACGTGTCTCCACCGATTGGGTGCCCAGCCGAAGCGTCACCGGCGCTTGCAGTCGCAAAGGCTCGGCATCTAACCAAAAGATGCGGGCGCGAACCTCCCGTGATTCCACCGGAGGATGTTCAGGTAGAGATCCTACATGGCCTCTCTCCACGAAAATCTGCTCCTCCAGGGTCACCGCCACGCATCGCCCCGCCCCAACCT
The DNA here is from genome assembly GCA_903956835.1 of uncultured Verrucomicrobiota bacterium. Classification (GTDB taxonomy): domain Bacteria; phylum Verrucomicrobiota; class Verrucomicrobiia; order Methylacidiphilales; family Verrucolacustridaceae; genus Verrucolacustris. Next base: position 15,649 of record CAJBOM010000128.1, on the reverse strand, counting down.
TCGTGGTGGCCTGATCCTCACCCCAGGCTTCTATTGTTTTGACGCGACTCGTTTTGCGATCAGGAAAAAACACCACTGGATCGCCCACTTGGATCGTTCCGCTCTCAAGCTTACCCGCCACCACCCGCCGTTCATCGAACCGATAAACATCTTGCACGCTAAAACGCAAGGGTCCTTCGTCACCAGAAGGCTTCTTTGCACGACTTGCCACAAGCGCATCTAATAAAGTAGGTCCCTTCCACCACCCGAGATTCTTGGAGTCGCGACGCATGACTGTCGCGCCCTCTCGTGCAGAAATTGGGATAACCTCACGAGGAATGATCCTCAGTCCGCCGAGATACTCGCGAATCTCTTTCTCTAACTCACGAAAGCGGGCCTCGTCCCAAGCCACTAGATCCATCTTATTCACGGCGACAATCACCTGGGATACGCCGAGCAGAGAAAGTAGCAGCCCGTGTCGACGAGTCTGCTCCTTACAACCCTCTTTGGCATCGATGAGCAAAACCGCCTCCTCCGCCGCCGCCGCACCCGTCACCATATTCTTAATGAACTCACGGTGACCTGGGGCGTCGATAATTTCGAATGATTGACCCTCGTAACGAAATCCGATCCGCGTCGTATCGATAGTAATATTCTGCGCCTGCTCTTCTAAAAGCGCATCCAAGAGAAAGGCATACTCCAAGGGCATGCCCTCTTCTCGCGAAGCTTTCTCGGCTGCCTCTAATTTTCCCTCGGGGAGAGAGCCGGTATCCGCCAGTAGCCGTCCAATTAAAGTCGATTTTCCATGATCCACATGGCCCACCACCACAATACTTGTGCGAGCCTCCTCAGCTCCACCCGAAGCTCCAGCACCCCCTTGCCGTTTTGGAAAGAAGACGGGTACATAATCCTTGGCCACCGCTTTCGGTGCGGGAGGCATGACCACTCCTTGGCTCACATGAACCCCTTCGCCCGCAGTTTCTGCATGGCGTTGCGTTCGTGGTGATCTTGGGCCCGCCCCGCCCGCTCTGAAGTCTTCGTCGTCTTGAGCTCCGCCACGATTCCTTCAATCGTGTCGACCGAGCTCTCGATCGACTTGGTGATTGGCCAGCAACCCAAGGACCGGTACCGCCGCCCGTTTTGTGCAAAGTACATTTTGGGAATTGGAATGCCTTCGCGTCGGACATATTCCCATACATCTAACTCTGTCCAATCCAAAAGAGGCTGCACTCGAACGTGCTCCCCAGGCCCAACTGCCGTGGTGAACTGCCCCCAGAATTCAGGTGGTTGATCACGGTACTCCCACTCGTTGTCCGCGGTCCGCGGAGAGAAATACCGCTCTTTCGCTCGGGTCGAATCTTCATCTCGACGAATGCCAGTGACCAGAGCATCCCACTTATACTTCGCTAACGCCTGCTGCAGAGCAGCTGATTTTAACTCGTGAGTTACCGTCACCGGATCGTGAGTTTCATACCCTACCTCACGCTTCCGAGCCTCCTCGTTGATCACCACAATTAGATCCAACTCGTAGTGTTTTCGTGCCCACTCCCGAAAGGAAAGCATCTCGGGAAACTCATACGTCGTATCAATATGGAGCAGCGGGAACGGAATCTTCCCCGCAAATGCCTTCTTCGCTAACCATATTAAAGTATTGGAATCCTTACCCATAGACCATGGCATAGCCATGTTTTTAAAATTCGCAAAAGCCTCGCGAAGTATATAAATGCTCTGATCTTCAAGATGTTGCAAATACGACATTAACGATAGACTTTGTATGGTTTCGGTGTACATTGCAAGCATGAATCGCGCCGCTGCAGAGGGTCGGTCTGAGACCAAAAACCTCGACCCCTCAACCGAACCCGATCTCAAGGCAAAATCACCTTCCGACCGGTTACAATGGGCTATCGAATCATTTCCTGAAAAAGTAGCTCTAACGACCTCCTTTGGAGCCCAATCCGCTGCTTTCCTTCACTGGGCATCACAAATATCTCCCGCCCTTCCAGTCATTTTTATCGATACTGGATACCACTTTCCTGAAACACTCGCATTCGCGTCAGAACTAACCGCTCGCTTAGGACTAAACCTAAAAACTTACCGACCCCTGCTCACTCCAACCCAAATCGAGAGCCAACACGGACTCCTTTGGCAAGAGGGTCCCTCAGGGTTAGAAAAGTTTCATGAAATCATTCGCGTCGAACCCTTGCAAAGAGCACTCGCTGAACTCAATCCCTCCGTATGGGTAGCTGGACTGCGCGGAAGTTCCTCACCGTATCGAAAAAGTCTCGATATCCTCGTCAGGCAGAAAGCCCGTTACAAACTTCTTCCTATTCTCGAATGGACCGACCGTGAGGTCGGACTCTACCTCAAACAGCACTCTCTTCCTTACCATCCGCTATGGGCTCAAGGCTATGTTTCCATTGGCGATCGTGTTACCACCAGGCGTCTCGACGAAGTTTCCGACCCGGCCGAACTACGCCATTTTGGCTGGAAACGTGAATGCGGAATTCACGAAAAAGTATAACAAGCTTAGGGAATTAGATTCCTTTCTCCCTACCCTTCAGGTAGCCTTTTCCTCTTATGGCAGGCGAAGTAGTCGAAGTAGAAGGAGTCGTTAAGTCGGTGCTCAAAGGCACCCTCTTTCGTGTCGAACTCATCAACGGCCACACTGTTCTTGCTCATATTTCTGGTAAAATGCGCAAACATTACATCCGGCTTAACATCGGGAATCGAGTTAAAATGGAAATGTCCCCCTACGACCTCACCAAAGGTCGAATTACTTATCGAATTCCACCGCCCACAGCTGATGGCCAGCCCGGCGCAGTTCCCCTAGCGGTTTGAGTCACAGAGCTTTCTACTCGTAGCAAATCTCGGCCCACTCGGGTCTCGGGCCTTCAAGAGAAAACCGTCCTCTCTGAGGACAAATCGAAACCATATCTTGATTGCCTTGTTGCTCTAAAGATAAGATTTTAACGATGAACCCTTCTGCTCCTCAGCTCACTGGTTCAATTCGGGCGACAGAGATTCTCAATCAGTTAGCGGAGGAACTTGCTTTTGTCGTGCCCGAGCAAGACACCGGTCTCCTGCCTGTAAATCGTTTCATTATGGATCTCGAGGAGTTAGCCACTCAGGAATCTCCCATGGAAGTCTCTTCGGGTCTCCAAGTAGCGCGAAATTGGTTGGATCATATACTCGATGGAACTGGGAAGTTCACCACAGAAGCCATTCATCATTTTAATGAATGGCACACTTGGATGAGCCAAGCTTTGACTTCTTGGGATAAGAAAACCCCCATGCCCTCCTGGCCTGAAAAGTGGTCAAAACCCACCCCCTCCTCCACTCTCCAGCCCAAATCCAACACTTCATTCGCCAGTCTTTCCACAGGAGACGAAAAATCTATTATCTTAAATCTAAAAGATGATGCGGAACTTCTTCGTGAGTTTCACGGGGAATCACTCGAACTACTCCAAAATATCGAACAAGGATTGATCGTCTTAGAAAGCAACCCCTCCGATGCAGGCACGATCAACTCAATCTTCCGTGCCTTTCATACCTTCAAAGGAGGCGCAGGATTTCTCCATCTCGGAGCAATGCAAGACCTAGCCCATGACCTAGAGTCCCTTCTCGACGCCGCCCGCCGCACCGAACTCAAGATTACTTCCGGGGTCATCGATCTTATCCTCAGTGGCGCCGACGCCCTCACGAGCTTCACCCGCCAGATCGGTTCCCAAATCCAAGGAGCCGGCGCGGGTCAGCCCATCATCGTCCCAACCCGAGATCTTATCCAAAGACTCAAAGCCACACTCCGTGGGGAAACACCCAATCCTTCCGCCTCTCCCTCACCCTCTCACACCGCACAAACCATAAAACACGCCCCCATCATCATCGAAGACATGGCTATGGAAGTTATGCCCTCTGCAAAAACCATTGCTGCCCCTTTCAAACAAGCCTCTTCCCTGCCTTCCCCTGCGGCAATCCCGACTAACCCAGCAGAAACCTCCGGTGGTTTCGTTAAATTGGATACTTGGAAGCTCGATACTCTAGTCGATCTCGTGGGAGAACTCGTCATCGCCCAGTCAATGGTCGTGCAAAACCCTGAAGTTCAAAGTCTCACCAGCAGGAAACTCGCTAGATCCTTACGGCAACTCAGTCGTACCACCGCAGAACTCCAGCGTAACGCTATGTCCCTGCGCATGGTCCCGATCCGTGCCGCATTCCAAAAAATGTCTCGCCTAGTCCGTGATCTTGCCGCCAAACAGCAAAAAGAGGTTCAACTGATACTCGAAGGAGAGGAGACTGACCTCGATCGCAATATCGTCGAAAAACTCAGCGATCCGCTGGTTCATATGATTCGCAACTCAGTCGATCATGGCTTGGAAACAGCCGCAGATCGCCTCGCCGCAGGGAAACCATCCCTAGGAACAGTTCGCTTAACTGCCTCACACCAACGTGGAGGAATCTGCATCCGCATTCAAGATGACGGTCGAGGCCTAAATCCCGAACGGATCTTAGCCAAAGCTCGTGAGCGTGGGCTCATAGGCCCCGACGAAAAACGCACCGAGAGCGAAATCTTTAACATAATCTTCATGCCCGGCTTTTCCACGGCTGAGAAGGTTACCGATGTTTCAGGACGTGGTGTCGGCATGGACGTGGTTCGCCGTAATATCGAAAACCTCCGCGGAAAAATAGAAATTCAATCTATTCTGGGTCAGGGCACTACCTTCACGATTATTCTCCCCCTTACCCTCGCAATTATCGATGGACTGATGGTCGGAATTGGCGAGGAACGCTATATCATCCCCACCCTCTCTGTTCGGGAATCTTTCCGCCCTCGACCCGGTATGGTCACCACCATACAGGAACGTGGAGAAGTCGTTAGCGTTCGGGGACATCAAACTCCCGTCTTACGCATGGGACCCTATTTAGGACGCCCGATGCGCGCCAAAAAACCAGAAGACGGTATTCTCGTAGTTGTGGAATCAGGAGAGGCCTGTCGCGCACTTCTTGTGGATGAACTTATCGGCAAACAGGAAGTCGTGATCAAAAGTTTAGGTCAAACATTCCAGAATCAACACCTTCTCGCTGGGGCCGCCGTCCTCGGGGATGGCTCCGTCGGCTTAATTTTTGACGTCGATACTTTGGTTAAATTCTCCGATAAAGGGAGCTTGGCCACCTCCAAACCTTCCTCAGTATCTGTATGAACACCGTTCCTCTCAGCCGCACGCAAAGCTCTTCCGCCTCTAAATATGTGACCTTCACTTTGGGCCAAGAGTCTTATGGACTACCCGTCCTTCACGTTCGTGAAATTATCCGCATCTGCCCAATCACACCTGTTCCGAATATGCCGCCCCATGTTCGCGGAGTGATCAACCTACGTGGAACTGTTATTGCAGTGCTCGATCTGCGGGCCAAGTTTTCCATGGCACCAGTGCCACCAGGAGAAAGAGCATGCATTATTGTTCTGCAGCTTGGAGTCGCCTCCACTCGGCCCACTTTAATTGGCATCATCGTCGACGCAGTTGAGGAGGTCGTTCAGTTGGGTAATTCCGAGATCGAGCCCTGCCCTGATTTTGGGGGTTCCACCGCCTCCCAATATATTCTGGGTGTTGCCACCGTTCGGGGTGGGGTCAAAACCCTTTTAGAGATTGAAAAGATCTTTGCCGAGGAAGGCGCCATTTCATGGCAGTTACTGGAGCGTCTGCCTCCCGTGCAAGAAACACACAGAAACTAAATATATGAACATAAATTCTTGGACTATTTCCCGCCGAATTATTACCGGCTTCGCCGCTTGCCTTCTCATCACGGCTGGACTCGAGATTTTTGCCGTGCGACAAATCAATAACCTCAATACGAATATTGAAGATCTTATCGCAAATCTAAATGATAACATCATCCCTAGCATGGCTCTCCTCTCAGAGATTTCAGATCAATCTCGCGATATAATAATTATCTTAGAGCAACTCAAGGGCGAGCCTTCACCGGAGCGCGTCGCCCAGCTAGAAAAAAAGAATATTGAATGTAATGCTCGGGTCGAGGAGTGCCTGAAAAAATACGAACCCCTTGTAGCCAACGAAGAAGATCGCCGTCTTCTTAAGGAGGTGAGACGCAACTTCGAAACTTTTAATGTTGCTGGAAACCGCGCGCTCGAGCTTATCCATCAAAACCAAACCTTCGAAATTAGCCAGCAAATGCAATCCGTCGTCCTACCCTCATACGAGAAATTAAAGAAATCCATCAGCGAGCACTCAGATTTTAATACTAAACTGGGTAGCGCTCAAGCGGCCACGGCCAAACTAACAGCGAAGACAGCTGTTCAATGGGCAAGAATAATCCTCATTTGTGCTTTGCTTGCCACCGCAGCTATCGCTTGGACAATTTCGAGCTCCACCAATCGGATTCTCCGTGATTTCGCCGCAAGCTTAGAACACGGGGCTTTACAGACCGCTGCCGCTGCCCGACAAGTTTCCGTGGCAAGCCAAACTCTCTCTTCGGGCGCAAGTGAACAGGCCTCGTCCGTCGAGGAAACCAGCGCTTCCCTTGAAGAAATGACTAGCATGATTCGGGCCACTTCCGAAAATGCCCAGAAAGCTAAGCAGCTAGCTCTCGAATCTCGGACCGTGGCCAATGCAGGTTTTGCCACGATGGCCGAAATGGATATGGCCATAGCAGAGATGAATCAAGCCATGGTCGCCATCGATATCTCGAGCGCTGAAGTTGCAAAGATTGTTAAGAATATCGACGAAATTGCCTTCCAAACTAACATTCTCGCGCTGAATGCTGCCGTCGAAGCAGCCCGTGCGGGTGAAGCAGGAGCGGGGTTTGCTGTGGTGGCCGACGAGGTTCGTTCTTTGGCCCAACGGAGCGCGGCCGCCGCCAAAGAGACCGCCAGCAAAATTGAGAACGCTATCGCGAGTAGTCGGCGCGGTTCCGAGAGTTGCCTGAAAGGAACAAGTCGCTCAAGCAAAGTAAGTGAATCGCTAAAACATATTGCAGAGAAAATCTCCTCAACCGATTCCCTTGTCGGCGAAATCGCTAATGCAGCCCGCGAACAATCCCAAGGAATCGCGCAGATTAATAGTGCCATTACCCAAGTGGAAAAAGTCACTCAAAGCAATGCCGCTAGCGCTGAGGAGAGTGCCAGTGCCTCCGAAGAACTTTCGGCCCAAGCAGAAACTCTCAAGGATTTGATCGCAAAGCTCCGTAAATTGGTTGGAGGAGAGAACCTCTCCGCCTCCTTACCGCAGAGTTTTCATCGTTCAAACCCCTTTCAGGAAAGACCGCCCCACTTTTCGGCAGAGAACAAACCAAAAACGAGATTTCCCATGCCGGGGGATCAACCAGTCAAATCAGGCTCCGCGGACGGAGAATTTCGCAACTTCTGACCTTCCCCGATTTATTTTATAGCATTCTCATGACAACTACTCGCCCCTCCCCGAAAGACCACGGAACGAAATCCACTCGTTTCCTAACTTTTACTTTGGGACAAGAGTCTTATGGCCTACCTGTCCTTCACGTTCGCGAAATAATCCGCATATGCCCGATCACACCTGTTCCGAATATGCCTTCCCATGTTCGAGGCGTGATCAACCTACGAGGAACTGTCATTGCGGTGCTTGATCTGCGGGCAAAATTCTCCATGGCATCTGTGCCAGCGGGAGAAAGGGCCTGCATTATTGTTCTGCAACTTCGGGTTGCATCGAACCGCCCCACCTTAATTGGCATTATCGTGGACGCGGTCGAGGAAGTCGTTCAGTTAGGTAATTCCGAGATCGAACCCTGTCCTGATTTCGGTGATTCCACCGCCTCCCAATACATTCTGGGTATTGCCACTCTTCAAGGTGGCGTCAAGACTCTCTTGGAGATTGAGAAGATTTTCGCTGAAGAAGGTGCCATTACTTGGCAACTAATGGAACACCTTCCCGTTAACCAAGAAACCCGCCCAAAAGCCCTTTTAAAAGATGGAGCCGGGGCATCTTCCCAATCACCTTCCTCTTCAAGATTCAGTTAAGCCTAAACCAAAACTACCAATCCACAGAAAAATAAAAACTATGAACTCAACCTTTTGGACTATCTCACGCCGCATCATAGCTGGCTTTGCTATGTGCGTCTTGATCACCGCAGGCTTAGGGCTATTCGCTATGCGCCAAGTAGAAAGTCTCACCACCAATATCTCAGATCTAAATGATAACGTCATCCCCAGTCTTGTTCTGCTGTCAGATATTTCAGATAACTTCCAAGATATCATGATTATCTTGGAGCAGATCGACGGAGAGACCTCTGTCGAGCGCATTTCTCAGCTAGAAAAAAAGAATAATGAGTTCAATGCTCGGGTCGAGGATTGCCTAAAGAAGTACGAACCCCTTGTAATCAGCGAAGAAGATGGCCGTCTCCTCAAGGAAATTAAGCGCAACTACGAGTCTTTTTTTGTTGGCAGAGCTCGCACAGTTGAGCTTATCAAGCAAAACCAAACAGCCGAAGTCAACCAACAGATGCAATCCGTGGTCATACCCTTGTATGATAATACAACGAAATCAATTAACGAGCATGTTGAGTTCAATACAAAACTTGGTGAAGCACAAGCCGCCAAAGGTAAACTAACAGCACAGGCGGCCGAGAAATGGTTCAAGGTTTTTCTTCTTTCTGCCTTGCTCGTAGCATCGTTGATCGGTTGGGCAATCTCAAGCACGACCAATCGAGTTCTCCGGGGTCTCGCGATGAGCTTAGATCATGGGGCTTTGCAAACCGCGGCAGCTGCGAGACAAGTATCCGTGGCAAGCCAAACCCTATCATCAGGAGCAAGCGAACAGGCCTCCTCCGTCGAAGAAACCAGCGCTTCGTTAGAGGAAATGACCAGTATGATTCGGGCCACTTCCGAGAATGCCCAAAAAGCTAAGTCATTAGCCTCCGATTCACGTACTTTCGCTGAGGCTGGCTCCAAAAACATGCATGAGATGATGATCGCCATGTCCGCCATCGACTCTTCAAGTGCCGAAGTAGCGAAAATCGTTAAAGATATTGATGAAATCGCCTTTCAAACCAATATTCTTGCTCTGAATGCCGCTGTCGAAGCCGCTCGGGCTGGCGAAGCTGGTGCGGGATTTGCTGTAGTGGCCGATGAAGTCCGCTCCTTGGCCCAACGCAGTGCTGCCGCTGCCAAGGAAACCGCTAATAAAATCGAGGCGGCCATCTCCAATAGCCGCCAAGGCTCCTTGAACTCCTCGAAGGTAGCCGAATCCCTCAAACAAATATCAGAAAAAGTCGCATCTACCGATACTCTGGTGGGGGATATCTCCACTGCTTCCCGAGAGCAATCCCAAGGCATCGATCAAATTAATAGTGCTATCGCCCAAATGGAAAAAGTGACTCAAAGTAATGCTTCCAGCGCGGAGGAAAGCGCCAGTGCAGCCGAGGAACTTTCCGCTCAAGCAGAAACCCTTCGAGACTTAGTCGGAAAACTCCGCCGCTTGGTCGGAGGTAAAACAGAAGGCACGAACACTCAATTCCATTCTCCATCCAATCAAGAAGGGGAAAGGCACCATTCCAATCATGCCTCCTCGGGAATCACAAAAAACAAAAACCGAACGACTATACCCATGCCGGAGGATAAGCGGGCTCTAGCGGGTAATGAGGACCGCGATTTCCGCAACTTCTGAACTCAACTTCTTCCAGAAACCCCCATCCAATGGAAAGTCCTTTGGAGCCGGTCTTGACCCCAGAGGCTTATCGCTTTGTGGTGGATCTTGTTTACCAGCACAGTCGAATTCGCTTGGGAGACGACAAACAGGCTCTTTTAGCAAATCGCTTGCGGCACCGCCTGAAAGATCTGGCGATCTCCTCCTACAAGAAATACTGCCAAATCCTTGAGTCCGTTGCTGGTCCTGAAGAGATCGAACATCTTGTCGACCTGATATCCACGAATCACACCAAGTTTTTTCGAGAACCTGAGCATTTCTCGTTCCTCGCGAAAAAAGCCCTTCCCGCGATTCTCCCTCGCCTACTTAAGGACGGGACTCCTTTAAAGATATGGTCTGCAGCCTGCTCCTCAGGAGAAGAACCCTACACTCTCGCTATCGTTCTAGCGGAGGCTCTCCGAGCCTATCCCTCCATCTCGTGGGAGATCTTTGCCTCCGATATTTCAAAAAGAATGTTAGCTCGAGCTCAACATGGCATTTACCGAATGGAATTGGTCGAGCCAGTGGAACCAGACCTCCTAAAACGCTATTTTCAACAGGGGGTAGGATCGCGTGCGGGAGACTGCCGCGTAAAGGCAGAGCTGAAAGAGCATATTCTCTTTCATCGTATCAATCTCTTCCAAGCCGAGTTTCCCATCCCGAAGCGGCAAGACGTGATTTTCTGCCGAAACGTCATGATCTATTTTGATCCCCCATCCCGCGCGACACTCATTGCCCGGCTGACAGATCAACTTGCTTCAGGTGGATATCTCATCGTCGGCCACTCCGAAAGTCTTTTCGGAATTCGTCATTCCCTAGAATCGATTCAGCAAGGGATCTACTACAAACCATGACAACCGGGAAAAAGATTCGCGTGCTGGTTGTCGACGACTCTGCCCTTGCCCGCCGTGCCATTAGTGAAGCTCTAAAACAAGACCCCGAACTCCTGATCGTCGGCGGCGCCGTTGATCCTTATGAAGCCCGTGAGAAGATTTTAGAACTAGCACCCGATGTGATTACCCTGGACTTGGAAATGCCTCGGATGGATGGACTCACTTTTCTTAAGATTCTCATGGAGCATCATCCAATTCCAGTTGTCGTGGTTAGTTCCCTCACCCAAGCAGGATCCGCCAAGGCGATGGAGGCCCTTGCTCTGGGAGCAGTCGATGTCCTCGCAAAACCCGATGGCAGTCGGAGCCTTGGCGAACTCGCCCACCAGCTGGCCTATCATGTCAAAGCCGCCGCACTCTCGCACCGGCCCAAATTAAAGGAAGATCCCGTCGCCACCGCATCTCCCACTCTTCCCTCGGGAACGTTTTCAGCTCGGCAAGTCATTCTGATCGGTGCTTCCACAGGCGGCGTCGAAGCTCTCCGTTACATGCTTCCTAGGCTCCCCAATGGACTTCCTCCTATCGTTGTCGTTCAACATATCCCAAAGAACTTTTCCCGCTTGATGGCGGAGCGCCTCCACGAAGTTTGTCCATACGACGTCGCCGAAGCCCAACAAGGACAGGAACTACATCCAGGGCTCTGCCTCATCGCCCCTGGAGATTTCCATCTTGCTCTTTTGCCGTCAGGCCGTGGATACAAAGTCCGCCTCACCCAAACTCCACCCGTTCACCATTGCCGCCCTGCTGTGGATATTCTTTTCCGCTCAGGAGCCGAACACGCTAAAGATCATGCCGTCGCCGCTTTACTCACGGGGATGGGCGTTGATGGAGCTCGAGGAATGCTTGCCCTTCACGAGGTTGGGGCAACCACCCTCGCCGAACACGAAGATAGCTGCATCGTTTACGGAATGCCTCAAGCCGCCATCAAACTCAACGCGGTCGATCGGGTTGTCACTCTCCCTCATATGGCCGCCGCTATTCTCCACGCCTTAAACCACCCGAAAGTCAAATGACCAACCCACTTTCTCAACAAGAGCTAGTTCAGATCGCAATCCGGTCAGTCCCTGAGGTTTGGCGAACTCAACTCAAAAAGGAGCTTCAATTTAGTCCAGAGTTAATTCTGCCACTCCCATCACCTCATCTCGCCACAGTTGCTTGGACTGGCTCGAATGCTTCGGGGAAAATGGTCCTCACTATCTCCAGCGCAGGCGCTCGGTTAGTTGCTCAGGCTCTTTTAGGCACATCAGGAAATTGCATCACTGAGGATACGGACCTAAAGGATGTGGTGGGCGAACTTTGTAATATGCTCGCAGGACGCGTTTCCACGGAACTGCGGGACCGTGGGTTCACAGGCACATTACATCCACCTGTACTATGTCGAACTTCGACGACAGTCAGTGCGAATCCTCCCTCGCCTACCCTCTGCCTTACCCATTGGACCTGTGGAGATTATTCCTTCACTTTTTCTATCGATATCCACCCGAAAGCCTCATGAACCAGAAGATCCTTAGTATCGACGACAGTAAAACGATTCGCCTCCTCCTCGCGCGTATGTTTCGTCCATTTCAGGTCGAACTTCGGGAAGCTGGTAATGGGGAGGAGGGCCTAGCCCAAGCCAAGGAAGTACGACCCGATCTTATTATTCTTGATTACAATATGCCCGTTATGGATGGAGTGACTATGCTTCAGCATCTCCGCCATGATCCACAACTGAAATCCATCCCTGTGATTATGCTCACTGCTGAATCAAACCCAAAAGTCATCTCTACCGTTGCCCGCCTAGGAGTTCGAGATTACGTCGTAAAGCCATTTCAAGAACAGGCCTTAATTACTAAGGTTAGCAAAGTTATTCCACTCCACCCTCAAGGCACCGTCTCCTCAAACCTACCCTCTTGATGAGCTCACAATCTTTCGGCAGAAACTTCCTCGGCTTTGACCTTACCCTCTTAACTGCTTAACTTCTTCTCCAACCTTAATCCCTATTATGACTACAGCAACCCAACCCATTTCTTCCGCTCCGCGCCTCGATCCCACTGTAAAGCCGATTCAGGAAGCCAACGTTCTCGTCGTGGATGACAGTCGCACGATGCGCCTCGTCCTCATCCGCGCCCTCAATGGCTTAGGCTTTACAAATATTACGGAGGCCAACGATGGCCGCCAAGCCATGGATTTGATTACGCAAAAATCCTTTGATCTTATGCTTCTCGACATGGAAATGCCCGAAATGAATGGCATGGAAGTCCTCCAAGCCGTTCAGGCAAACCCACTACTCAAAGGACTGCCCATTATTGTCATTTCGGGTGCGGAACAAATCGAAAATGCGGTCAAATGCATCGAAGCTGGTGCCGAGGATTACCTCCCCAAGCCTTTCAACCCCACCCTTCTGCGTGCTCGAGTCACCTCCTCCTTGGAGAAGAAACGCTTACGCGATCTCGACCACCTTCGTTTTATCCAGCTTCAAGAGGAAAAGGAACTTCTTGAAGCTACCCAAAAGCGTTTAACCCAGGAGCTCGAGGAGGCCGCCCGCTATGTTCGCAGTATTCTTCCCGAGCCCGTCCAAGGTCCCTCCGCTATCGATTGGCACTACGAACCCTCCACAGAACTTGCCGGAGATTCGTTCGGATATCACTGGATCGATGAATCTCACTTCGCTATCTACCTACTCGATGTCTGCGGTCACGGCGTTGGCGCTGCCCTTCTTTCCGTCAGTGCCATTAACGCCATTCGGGCGGGAGGTCTTTCCGGTGTCGACTTTCGTGATCCTGGAGCCGTTCTCGCCGCTCTCAATACCTCCTTCCCCATGGACAGAAACAATAATATGTACTTCACCATCTGGTACGGCGTCTACCACGCTCCCACTCGTAGCCTTCGACACGCCAGCGGAGGTCATCCACCCGCCTTTCTTCTACTTCCAGACGGGGAAATCGAGGAACTCAATCAGCCTGGATTGGTCATTGGCTACATGACCGGTGTTCCCTACTCCTCATCCACTCGCATCGTTCCCCCTAATGCCAAACTCCTTGTTCTCTGCGACGGTACCTACGAAGTAAAAAAGCCAGACGGCACCATGCTTGAGTTTAGCGAGTTTAAGGCCTTCATGAAAACTCATGGAGCGGCTCCGGATGTTTTCAAGAAGCTTCTCGATTGGCTCCACACCATGCATGGCCCTGGACCTCTCGACGACGATTTCTCCCTAATTCGAATACTCTTCCCGTAAATCCGACCACCCTCATTTCAGGGCTTTGCCCTGCGACAATATTCAGCGAAAAACTAGGCCTTCGCCGCACTATCCTTGTCAGGAAAGGATTTTACCAACGAGAGAAAGCCAGAAAGCTCAAGCAACCGCTGAACGTCAGGCTGTAAACTACTCAAACGCAAGCTACCCCCCTTGGGCTGCAGCTTCTTTAAAGCCTGCAAAATAGATCGTAGACCAGCGCTACTCACATAATTTAACCCCGCCATATCCAGTACCACAACCCCACCATCTGGGATCTTTGCGTCTAATGTAGGACCAGTAACCACATCCAGACGACCAATGCATTCGAGGATAGTTGCCGCACCAATTTGGGACTCATTTACCGTTAACATAAGCTAGGAAATTACTTGAAGAAACCAGAACTGGCAATCCGGCAATCGCTCTCCAGATCGAGTACCTAGCACTGAGGTACGGAAGATTCAACGCCGCTCAGCCCCGTCAAAAAGCTAGATCCATGATTCATAAAATTAAAGGTGTGCCAACCTAACTCCTCAGGAAGATACTTAACGGGTTTAAGTTAAGACAGAGGATTCCTGCCCAGAAAAATCCGCGTTCGCTATTAATGCGGCATAAGCTTCCCAAGGAATATCTCCCCCTTCATCTCGAGGGACACGCTCCAGCCCCTTGGATTTAAAATCAATTCCGAATAAACCAAACCGAGGAGCGTATGTTCCCCATTCGTAATTATCCGTTAGCGACCAGTGAAAATATCCCATTAAAGGTAACCCTTCTCGTTTTAACTTAATCACCTCCCCCACATGTTGTTTCAGAAAATAACTCCGATTCTGCTCGTCTCCCCGCAAATCACAGCCCGCCTCACCCATACAGCGACGTTCCGCCATTCCGTTCTCCGCAATCACAATAGGCAGACCCGGATATTCCGCGGCGTAGCGCTCAACAAAAAACCGCAAACCACGGGGCAACGCTTTCCAATCCCACCACTTGGTCGTCAAACTCTGGGTTAACCATTCCCGCAGACCGACTCGACCTAGCTTTAAGTCGGACAGAGTCGGCATGCGAACCGCATTTCCCACAAAAGGGTCGTAATAATCAAAAGAGATATAGTCCACCACCCGATCATCCCTCCGCTCCCGAACTAAACTCACCAACCGAGAAAAAGTGCTTTCGTGCAGAAATCTTCGGCTTAATCCATGCTGAACCTGCTTAATCAACTCCCCCACCCCCTCCGAAAAAAGACCCTGGGGCGGAAAGTCCATTGCTCGATAGGCCCGAGTAAATTCGCGCTATCGATCATTAAGAAAAGAGATAACCGGCTCCTTACCGTGTGTTTGCCGAGCCCCCTCCAAAACATCCAGCAACATTTTATCCATCCAATAAAGATCACTAGCAAAGTTATTGAAGGTTAGCTTGGGCGAACCCCAATCAGGGTTCTCGGCGTAAAGAGAATGAACTTCACGCCGAACTCGCACATGGGCTTCCAGCATAGTTTGTAATGCGCAAAGTGCCGCCGCCCACCATGCTCGTCGTCCCGCTGGAAATGCCCCAACGTTATAAGTGCAAGCCGCCAACATGTTTGGCTCGTTCAGCGTGATAAACCAAAGGGGTGGCGCCACTCCCCGATTGACCAAACGTCGATTCAACCCCTCCAACATCTGGCGGACAAACTGCGCGAAGACTTCGGGAGTTGTCTCCTCCAACCACGGGTCGGTCCCTAACCATGCTGGGGTTGTGAAATGACAAAGGGTAATCAGGGGTTCCATTTTCCGCGCTCTCAAAGCACCTATCATCTCCGCATAGTGATCCAAGACGCTTGCGTCTAATTCTGTGCCTAGCCCTCTCGGCTGAATTCGCGTCCAATCTAACCCCAGTCGGTACGCCGTCAGACCCATCATCTC
>CAJBOM010000127.1 GCA_903956835.1 uncultured Verrucomicrobiota bacterium | reverse complement strand
CGCTGGGGGCAACTGGGTCGAGATTGTATTCGCTGGCCGTTTTGGTTTCGGCGGTGACAACATTAACCACGCCCTACCTAATCTCGTGGTCAGGGCCGATGGCCGATTGGTTGGAGCTTCGAGGACCACGCTGGTTTGTAGATTTCTGGGGTTGGTATCACTCGGGATGGAAAGGTTTCCAGTCTACTCCGAATAATCGTCGTGCTACGGCGCGTCTGATGGTACGAAAACTTCTCGGGCAGTTGGGGTTGCAGTTAGCGTTGATGACGGCACCGATTGTGGGGGCGGTGGGTCTTTGGACAGCCTATCGAAACCAGTTACCAGAAATATTTAGAATCGCTTGGTGGGGAGGGCCTCTATTTTGGCTGGGCGGGGCTCTCTTGGCGTTACCGGTGGTGGTTGCTTTTATTCGGAAATACCATGCTTTCGGAATTCTAATTTCAGAGATGGCGTTTCATCGGGGAGAGGGCAACGAAAGTGTGGGAGCGACGCGGGCTTTGGCGACATTCCTTATCTGTGGCATTGGTTACATCCTGCTGGGGTTTTATTTGATTTTAATTAGTAGTCCGCTTTTGCCGAGTGCCCACTTGGTTCTAGGACTCTTGGGGGCGGTGGCTTTTCTGGGGTTGGGGATTCGGCGACGCTTGGTGAAAATCTATTCGCAGGGTCAAGAAAGCATTCAGAAAACGTGGCAGGTGGTTCCGGATCAGCCTCCGATTCAGCTTCCAGGAAATTCGCAAGTTCGTTCTTATCGAGTTGAAAAAGGGTCCCCTTTGGCGGGACAGACTTTGCACGAAATTGAGCTAAGAAAACGAAGTGGGGTAGTAATTGTGGCAATTGAGAGGGCGGAGGGGAACGTGGTTTCGCCAGGGCCGAACGAAAAGGTCGGTATTGGAGATGAGTTATTTATTTTTGGTGGGGCGGATCAGCTAAATCTGGCGGAAGAGTTCTTTAAGACTCAGCAGGTCACTTCTGTCTAGGGGAGCGGTGGGGCGGACGCTTTTTCGAGCGAGCGAGTTTCGGGCGGGTGCGATACCAGTGAAAGAGGAGGAGCTGGGCGAGGCCACGGTGGCGACCAAAGTGTTCTTGAGACCAATTTTCGAGTTCGGCCATACGGAAGGGTTTTCTTTTCTTGGGAAAATAGAGTTCTCTCAAGAGGCGATCGACCCAAACATCGATGGGGAAAGCATCCCAACGACTGTAGGCGTAAAGCAGGACGCAGCGGGATATTTTGGGGCCAACTCCTGGCAAGAGTTCGAGATGAGCGGCAGCTTGCGGGGTGGATAGGGAGGAGGGGATTTCTAGGAGGGAGGGTGTGGCTGCGATGATTTGGGCGGTGGCGAAGAGGTGTTTTGCGCGATAGCCGAGACCGCAGGAGCGGAGAGCGGTTTCGCCTGCGTGCGCCAGAAGGCTGGCGGAAGGGAAAAGTTGGTTGGGACCACCGAAAGTTTGGCGGAGGCGAGCGTTGATCTGGCGGATTTGGACGATTTGTTTAAGGGATGAACAGATAAAATTGGCGAGACATTCCCAGGGATCTTCGCGAAGGGCTCGCAGGCCAGGGTAAGCTTTTCGCGCGGTGGCAAGGGAGCGGTCGGAGGCGGGGAAGGTGGCGAGAAGAGAGTGCCAAGGGAGATCGAACGTGAAATAGTGGCAGAGTTGGGCGGGGGAGAGATTTGGATTATCCCAATGGAGAGTTTGGGCGGTGGAGGAAAGACGAACGGGCTGCTGGGAGATCCAGCCGGAAAAAGTTCCTGGGGAAATCTCATTCCAGCAAAAACTTTGCCCTCCGAGGAGAGTGGAGGGGCAGTCGAGAGGGCAGGGGAGTTGGAGGGAGGGCATGGGCGGGAACCAGTTTAATGGTTTATGGAAGGCAGAGAAGTGGGATGATCAGAGGAATGAAAACGTGGTGCTTTCTGATGGGATGGATATGGGTGGGGGGTGGTTTTGCTTGGGGTCAGCTAGGGGATGAGCCTGTACGAAAGGCGGAGGCGATAGAGGAGGAGGTGCGTGTGGCCGCACCTGTGGAGGAGGTGGTGCGAAAAGCGGAGAGGGTGGAGAAACCGAAAACGGACACGGGGAAACCGATTGATCCTAAGGAGCCGATACGGGTGAAGATTGAGTCTCCGTTGGACGGGCAAGTGGTGGACTGGGAGACGGTAGATGTGTTTATGAGGGTAGAGAACTATGCTTTGGGCGAGGGTGGGAATCGTTTGCATGTGATATTGGACAACGGATCGCCGACGGAACAAGAGAGCGAGCGTAAGCCGACGATTTTGCGCAGTTTGGCCCCAGGGGCGCATTCGTTGCGGGTCTACGCGGTGAAACCGGATGGGAAGATGCTGGCGGATTTGAATGCGAGTGATCGGATTAACTTTTTTGTAAGGAGAAAAGATTTTTCCAATTTTCAGCCTTGGAACAGTCCGTATTTGACGGTGAATCTGCCTCAAGAAGGGATGGTTTACCCTGATGGGGAAGGAAAAGTGTGGCTGGATTTTCGGGCGCATAACGCGCCCTTGGCAAAAGATAAGTTTAGGGTGAAAGCACAGTTAGACGGGGTGGAGACAATTCTGAGCAAAGAGGAGCCGTATCCTTGGGGTGGTTTGGCAGAGGGAAGACACCGACTATTGGTGGAGCTAATTGATGAGGATGGGGATCCTGTTTCGGAAATGTTTGCGCGGGTGGAGCGAACGATTGAGGTGCCGCGGATGGTTAAGGCGGTGAATCCGAATGAGGCTGATTCGGCAAATCTATGGTTAAGAAAAAAAACAAAGCCAGTGCAGTGAGGGGTTGAGAGGCGAATGGTTTAGGTTTTTTTGTCTTCTTGCATTTTTTGCAGTCGGAGTTGGCCGCAAGCGGCGTCGATATCGTGGCCTTTTTCGCGGCGGACGGTTGCGCGAACTCCGGCGGCGAGGAGGGTTCGGCAGAAGAGGTGGATGGCGTCTTCGGTGGGTCGTTCGTAGGGGAGCCCATCGACTTTGTTGTAGGGGATGAGGTTGACCTTGGCGTGGAGTCGTTTGGCGTGTTGGGCGAGGAGGCGGGCTTGTTCGGGGCTATCGTTGATGCCTGCGAGGAGGATGTATTCGAAGAAGATCAGTTTTTTACGAGCAGCGATAAAGGTATCGCAGGCAGCGAGGAGGCGTTCCATGGGGTAGCGTTTATTGACGGGCATGATTTGATCGCGGACCTCATCGCTGGCGGCGTGGAGGGAGAGGGCGAGGCGGAAAGGAAAGGGGTGGTGAGCGAGTTCTTCGATTTGGGGGGCGAGGCCGCTGGTGGAGATGGTGACATGGCGGGCGCCCATGCCGATATTGGCGGGGGAGATGAGGAGATCGAGGGCAGAGAGGAGATTGGAGAGATTGGCTAAGGGTTCGCCCATGCCCATGAAGACAAGATTGTCGGCTCGGCGTCCAGCGATCCGGGCGGCTTCGAGGACTTGGCCGATGATTTCGGCGGCGGTGAGATTTCGGCGCCAGCCATCGAGTCCGCTGGCGCAGAAGCGGCACCCGTAGGCACAACCGACTTGGCTGGAGACGCAGAGGGTGAGGCGGGTGCTTCGGGTACCGGTTTTGCTGAGGGTGGCGGGGATGAGAACGGATTCAATGAGCGATCCATCGCCAAGTTTCCAGAGAAACTTTCGGGTGGTGTCCTCGGATCCTTGGATGGTGATGGGTTCTGCGGCACGGAGCCGGAAGCGGGAAGCTAGGGAGGTGCGGAGTGGAAGGGAGAGGTCGGTCATTTCATCGTAGGAGGCGACGAAGCGCTGGAGAATCCAGGTACGAATCTGTTTTTCGCGGTAGGGCTGGTCGGGAGGGAGATCCCAGGTGGCCACGGGCTGATCGAGGAGGAGGGGTAACATTTTGATTAAGCTACCATAATGTGATATTTGGCCTACGACCCTCGAGGGCTAGCGGGCGCCACGGCCGAAAAGAACGGCGGGGATGGTGCGAAGGAGGATTTGGATATCGAGCCAGAAAGACCACTGGTCGATATATTCGAGATCAAGGCGAACCCAATCGGAGAAATCTTTTACGTCGTTGCGACCTGAGATTTGCCAGAGGCAAGTCATCCCTGGAGTGACGCTGAGTCGGCGTCGTTGGGCGTTGGCCGTCATGGCGAGGGTCTCATAGGTGGGAAGGGGTCGAGGGCCGACGAGGCTCATCTGGCCGAAAAAGACGTTGAAGAGTTGGGGGAGTTCATCGAGGGAGGTAAAGCGGAGGAAGTTACCGACTTTGGTGACCCGAGGATCTTTTTTGATTTTAAAGACTGGGCCACTCATTTCGTTAAGGGCTTTAAGTTCGGCGTGTTGCATTTCTGCATTACTGACCATGGTGCGAAACTTGTACATGGTGAAAGGGTCGCCATGACGACCGCTGCGTTTTTGAAGAAAAAGAGCGGGCCCAGTGGATTCAAGTCGGATGGCGATCCAGATCATGGCAAATACGGGGGAAAGGAGTAGGAGGAGAAGGGCACTGGAAAGGCGATCAAAGAAAATTTTTGCGATGGCCTGCCCAGTCCCGCCTCGCGCGGAGCGAAAGACAAGGAGGTTGCGGTTCATGATATCCTCGAAGTGGGCTCGGGCGATTTGGGTGCCTACGAAATCAGTGCTCAGCCAAGCTTCCACCCCTTCTTCTTCACAGGCTTGAATAGCTTTGGCGGACCAAGGAAGGTTGGCGGGCTCGACTTCAAAAAGAACGATGCCGGCTGATTCGCGGTGGAGAATTTCAATAAAATCTTCAATTGAGGTTTGTTTGGGGTCGAGGAGGTGGGCGACGCGAACGGCGGTAGCTGAATCGGCAAAGAGATTGGACCAGCGTTCGGCGCTGGTTTCGGAATCGGAGATGAGGATGAGGTTGGCGGAATATTCACCTGCCTGGCGGCGCGACTGGCTGATGCGACGGAATAATTCTTCTCGCAGAAAAAGCATGAGGGAATAGATGGGGATGAAGAGGACGAAGACGACGCGGCTGGGGCTTTCCTTTAGAAAAAAGATTAAGGAGACAGCCAGAAGGAAAAGAACAAGAGAGACCTCCACCATTGAGCTGAAGACACCTCCGCGTTTTCGAACGGAGAAGTGCCGATAAATGCCGCGCCGTTCGAGGATGATGGGGGCAAGGAGGCCCATGAGGATGGCGTATGGCAAATAGATAGAAATTTGTCCGATTTCGCGACTTTCCAAAGGAGCAAAACGAGGCAGAAACTGGACTCGGATCAGGTAAGCGAGGAGCATGGCACTAGTCGCACAGAGGCCATCGATGATTTGCAGCCCAAGGCGAGTGGTGCGTAGATCGCGAAAGATCATGAGCTCCTACCTTGCACGATGGATGAGAGCACGCCAAGAGGTAGAAAGGTGGTGAGCGGCATCAGAGGCGAGGACGGTTGCACCGCCAGATTGTGCGACTTGATCGGAGGCGAGGCCATGCCAAGAGACGGCAAGGCGTGCGGCATCGTAGGGAGGGTAGCCTGAGGCGAGAAGACCCGTGAGGAGACCAGCGAGAAGGTCGCCCATACCTGCGGTGGCCTGGGCGGGCCCTCCCGAACCGTTGAAGCTGAAAGGGTGTGAGGATGTGGCGATGAGAGTGTGGGCTCCTTTCGCTAGGAGGAGAGTGGAGGGGAATTTTTTGAGCCATTCTTGAGCAGCCTCGGCGCGGTCAGTGATGGGATGGCCAAGGAGTTGGGCCAGCTCTCCTGCGTGGGGGGTGAGAAGAAGCGGGCAGGTGGCAGTGGCGAGGAGAGCGGGATGGGCGGCAATGATTTCGAGTGCGCCGGCATCGAGAACAAGGGGAATTTTGGCGATAGGGAGAAGTTGCGTAAGAAAGTTTTTTAGAGCAGAAGAGGGGGGCAGGCCTGGCCCGACAAGGGCAGCAGAGGCACGGTGGAGAAAGATTTCTGGATTTGGAAAGGAGCCAGGTTTGATGGCCGCGAGGAGAAGTTCGGGCAGATGGGGAGAAAGGGGGGTGGCGACGGTGCGATCGGTAAAAAGACGAACGAATCCTGCGCCTGAACGGAGAGCACCCGACGAGGCGAGATGGGCTGCTCCTGGATATTGAGCCGAGCCTGCCCAGAGGTGGACGGTGCCCGCGGAATACTTGTGGAGAGAGGCGGAGCGAGAGCGAATTATTTTCCAAGCTTCTTGGGGGAGGAAGAGATCGGCAGAGAGTTTTGGGGAGGGGGTGCCAAAATCGATGGGGACCCCTCGTAGTTGGCCGACCACAGGAAGAGCGGAATCGCGCAGGCAACCCGTTTTAACTGAGCCGAGAGCGAGAGTGAGATCAGCGGGAAAGACTGGACCGGGGACGGCGCCGGTGGCGGGGTGGAGGCCCGAGGGAAGATCGATGGCAACATAGAGGTCGGTTGCGCGTTTTTCTTGAGCGACCCAATTAAGAATTGCCCCTTCGGCGGGACGGGGTGGAGGAATGGAACCGAGTCCGAGGAGTCCATCGATAACCAGCCGAGGTCCTTGGGTCTGGAGAAAGCGGGAGGGTTTGGCGGGCCAGACGATGGCTTTTTTCCAGAGTTTGGGTTTGATCCGAGAATCAGGATGGAGACGGCGACCGACGGGGCGGGAGAGGAGGTATTCGACGGACCAACCAAGATCTTTGAGTTCGAGGCCGAGAAGCACAGCATCGTCTCCGTTATGTCCTGAGCCGACAAGGATGAGGGCGACGCTGGGCGATGGAAGGAAAGGCGTGAGTTGAGGGAGCGCTCCCGCGATGGCTTGGCGCATGAGATCTTTGATGCGGGCACCCGCTTGGATGCTTTTTTCCTCCCAAGTGCGGGCGAGGTCAGGAGGGAGAATGATCATGGGCCAAGAAGGATGACGGTGGCGGCGGAGTGGGTTCGGGTATGGGTGAGAGTGACAAGAGAGCGGGTAATGCCTCGGGTTTGGGCAAGGGTAGCGCCAGCGTGATGAAAGCGGAGAAACGGTTCTCCGGTTGAGTGGCGACCGATTTCCAATCCAAGCCAGGGTAAGGATTGGCCAATGCCTGTGCCGAATGCTTTGGAGGTTGCCTCCTTAGCGGCGAAGCGGGCGGCGAGGTGAGTGGCAGGGCGTGCTTGGGTACGGGCGTAAGCGATTTCGTCGGGAAGGAAAATACGTTCAAGAAATCGATCGCCGAAACGGTGGAGGGAGTCTTCGATGCGGTCGATTTCGACTAGATCCATGCCGAGGCCGAGGATTCTTTCGGGGTTCATTTTTTTGTGATGGCGTGGAGGAAGTCGCGGACACTTTGTTCGAGGCCGACGTTGATGGCGTGGGCGACGAGAGAGTGACCGATGTTGAGGGTGTGGAGGTGGGGGAGGGAGAGGAGATCGGGGAGATTGGAGAGGCGAAGTCCGTGGCCGGCGTTGACTTGGATTTTTAACTGATGGGCCTTTTGGGCAGCTTCCCGCAGCTTTGTGAAAGCGGACGGGCGTTGCGTTGGATCCGCGTCGGCAAAACGACCGGTGTGCAGTTCGATGACCGGGGCTTGGAGGGTGGCGGCAGCATCGATTTGGCGTGGGTCGGGGTCGAGGAAAAGGCTGACAAGAATATTGGCCTGATTGAGTTTTTGAATCATGGGGCGGAGAGAGTTAATTTTGGCGGCGGCGTCGAGGCCTCCTTCGGTGGTGACTTCGGCACGGTTTTCGGGGACGAGGCAAACTTCGGCGGGTTGGAGGCGGAGGGCGAAGTCGAGCATGGCGGGGGTGGCGGCCATTTCGAGGTTGAGCTTTTCGCGGCATTCTTGGCCGAGTCGGAGAACGTCGTCGTCTTGGATATGTCTACGATCCTCCCGGAGGTGGACGGTGATGGAGTGGGCACCGGCAGCGAGACAGGTGCGAGCTAAAGATACGGGATCGGGTTCCGGTACGACACCAGGGATGGGGACGCGGTACCTCGCCTGACGAAGGGTGGCGAGGTGATCGATGTTAACGCCAAGACAAATCACCCTTTTATCCTATCGCAAATATCGACCCAAGTTGAGTGTTTTTGAGTTTGTAAAAAGATTACTTGTACGTGGGTTTATTGGTTCTGCTGTAGACCGTGTTGTCGGCTCGGATACCATTATAGCCGTAACCGTCGGAGTGAACATCGGAGGCGTCCCAGGCCAAGGTGATACGGCGGAACGGAATTTCAAAAGTGCTGTTCCCTGTATAAATGGTGGCGGTTCCAGGAGCGGCCTCTTCGTCGGAAGAAAAAGGGAGGTACTCATAGCTGTTAGTGTATTTTCGATAGTAGCTGTCTTTGCTGCGCAGATCGGCTGGGCAAGCGAGAACCTTGGCGGTCAGTCCGTAGGGACCGAGGGCTCCGAGAAGGTTGGTGGCCCCTTCGTTGGTAAAAACCTGCGAGCCCCATGGATTATTAATGCTGGGAAATTTATTTCCGTTGTCGGGGACATAGAGCCAGACAGCGGTGCCGATTTGGCGGAGGTTGGATTGGCAGGCGGTGGTTTCTGCCTTGGCTCGCACTTTTTGGAGGGAGGGGGAAATCATTCCTGCCAGCATGCCGATGATCGTGATCACGACGAGGAGCTCAACAAGGGTAAATCCATTCTGGCAATGGATGGAGCGGGGAACGGGATTATCCTCCCTTCTGAGTTGCACGTCTTTGCACATAGCGATTGTAGCGTTGGGATCGTTGTTCGGGGCTCATTTTACGCATGGCACGGGAGAAGCCTTCGCCGCTGCGTTCCGCACGATTTGGGTCGTTCATGATTTCCTGCCGTTTTTTGTCCCGCTCCTCCTCGGTGAGTGTCGACCATTCGCGATATTGGCGAACCGATTCTTGAGCTGATTTGAGGGCATCGGCCTGTTCAGAGGAGGGCAGGGCTGCGATTCTGGATTCGAGGCGGGTGAGGAGGGCATCGGGCGTGAGGGAGGTAGTTTCTCTCCAGCTTAGATTTCCACGATTAGAATCGCTGGTGGCGGGAGGACCACCCGGTCCGT
Organism: uncultured Verrucomicrobiota bacterium; assembly: GCA_903956835.1. GTDB lineage: Bacteria > Verrucomicrobiota > Verrucomicrobiia > Methylacidiphilales > Verrucolacustridaceae > Verrucolacustris. The sequence continues at coordinate 1,919 of CAJBOM010000127.1, read as the reverse complement.
CCCGTTCGGAGCGTGCGGGGAGGATGTAGGCAATTTGGCAAACGCCGCCAGCGTTCTTGGCTAGCGCTGGGATGGAGGATTGGACAGGACCTGATTTTGCGGAGTGTTTTAAGTTGGGGTTCCATGTTTCGGGTAGGAGGAGGCGAATCTCGGTGGCTTGCGCGGCACTCTCTAAAGAGGGGAGGAGTTGGAGGGGTGGGATGGTTGAAATCTTCCAGTTTTGCTGACGAGGATCACGGTCGGTGGGGAGATCGTCTATTCCTCCACGGAAGAGCCATGGAGTGCGGTATTCGATAGTGCGAATACCTGAGTTTTCGGGAAGGTTGGGCAGAGCCGCAAGCAGGGTTTTTAAAGAGGAGGAATCGGGAGCGAGAAGAAAAGCGAGGCGACCGCGGGATTCGGCGGAGGCCTGGAGGGCGTCGAGGGCTTCGCTGACAGGGACGCGGCGGACATGGATTGTGATGGGTTTAGTCAGATCAAGATCGGTGATGACTTTAAGTCCAGACTGCTGGGTGAAAGAGCGCAGGACAGTGGCGAGAGGTTTCTTTTCGAAATCAAGGGTGATGGTTCCCCACCAGCTGGATATCCAGAGTCCGAGCCATAGCAGGGCAAGGAGCCCAACAAAGGAGAAGAGGAACTTGGATCGATTCATTGGTAACTTAAGCCAGAGTACATCATGAAGGAGGGTATGAAAAGGGGTGTGTAGGATCGGAGAAGAGGTAAAAAGTTGTTCGCAACGAGGGCACAGGGGTGAAAGGAGGGGATTGCGTATGCTTGTCGTGTTTTCATAGGTTTGAGGACTATGTCGGAAACTAATTCGGCACCTTCGGTGCTCTCTAAGCAGATGCTTTTGGAGATTGGAGGTTGGCGGGCGATGCAGGAAGGTCGCTCTCTTTGGGAGGCTGGGAAAGTGATGTCGGTGGAGTGGGTGGATCCGGTACTAGGGGGAGTGGTGCAAGCGGGAACGGGGACAGTGAATGCGCGATTGAAACTGGGTGCGCGTTTAGCGGATGTGGAGAACTTCTGTAGCTGTCGGCAGGCGAGGGAGTATGGAACGGTGTGTCCGCATGTGATTGCACTGAGTTTGAAATATTTGGAGAAAAATGGGAAGCCGGCGACAGGGCCAGTTCATCGGCCGAACGGGGCGGTCTCGGGCCCAGTGGCGGCCGCAGCTCGGGCGATGGCGCCAAGATTTCCTCGGGTCTTAGGTCAGTTAGCGGGCAAAGGTTCAAAGCCCATGTCTTTGGAGGTTCATCTACCGCTGGATTTGGGTAAGGCCTGGAAGGCAGGTAAGATTCCTTTGACGGTGGAGGCCTCGGTCGATGGAGGTCCAACGAAGAGTTTGGATGCGGTGCCGGTAGAGAAGGTGGAGCCTTACATTGTGGATGAAGCGGACGCGACGCTCTTGGCGATGTTAGAAAAGATGGAGGGGGCCTCGGTGCATGGGGAAGCCGAGTTAACCGCAGCCGATCGAGATCTTTTTTTCCCCGCGCTCTTAGGGCATCCGCGAGTTTTTGCGGGGAGACGAAAACACCTTTTAGTGAAGCGAGCGGTGGAGGGCACCCGGTTGAAGGCGGAGTTGGATGCCGATGGCATTTTGCATCTAGAGCTGTTCGCGGCGCCAGCGGGCCCGGCGGAGAGTGAGCTATTGGAGTGTGCCGATGGGCGGTGGAGGTTGGCGGGGGAGAATCTAGAACTCTTGGACAGTTTGCCCCATAGTTATGATGGCCTGCGGCACGGACCGAGGTCGGTGGCTCGTGAGGGCCTGGCCCTTTTTCTGCAAAGGGAGATGCCAAATTTGGAAAGGCATGTGCGAGTGGAAGCGGGGGAGAAGCTTCGTGGGCTGCAGTTCGAGACGATGGTGCCGAAGATCAGGGTGGAGTTGGACGGTTTGCTTTCGGGGGTGAGTTGTCAATTGG
>CAJBOM010000126.1 GCA_903956835.1 uncultured Verrucomicrobiota bacterium | reverse complement strand
ACCAAATAGGGTTTGAAAATGCTAGGCGGGCTGAATTTTGTGGATTTGATGAATCGAGGCGGGGCCCTGATGTGGGTTCTCCTCGCCTTTTCCTTTGTCGCTCTGGCTGTCACGGTGGAGCGGATCCTCACTTACGCCTCCTACGGCTACTCCCCAGATCGCTGGCTTCGATCCCTGCTGCAGACCATACGTACCTCCGGTTCCGCCGCCGCCCTTTCTCTAGCCGTAGCCTGTCGTCATCCCGTCGCAAGGGTTGTTCAAACGTATCTCGAGCAGCTCGATCGCCCACCCAAGGTTCGCCAAGACAATGTTCGCCTCACAGGGTCGCTCGTCCTCGAGTCGGTAGAGAAAAATCTACGAATCCTAGCCGCTCTCGCTCACCTCTCCCCTTTGGTGGGTCTCCTGGGCACCGTCCAGGGAATGGTGGTGGCTTTTTCAAAAATTGAATCGATTCAAGGGACAGTCAAACCCTCAGACTTGGCAGGGGGTATTTGGGAAGCTCTCCTCACCACCGTCTTTGGACTCCTCGTCGCCATCCCCTGTATGGCTCTCTATCACGCCTTTGAGGGCCACGCGGATAAGATCGCCCGCCGGATGGAGTGGGCCGTCACTGCTCTGGACGATCTTTTGAGCCCCTCCTCCCTCCCCACTGTCACTACCAAACCCCGCCAACGCGCCCAAGAAGAAGAGTTTTCCACCGTCCAGTGATCCTATGTTCACCCGACCCAAACGCCTTACCACCTCCATCGATATGGCTCCACTTATCGATGTGGTCTTTCTTCTTCTCATCTTTTTTATGCTCACCTCCTCCTTCACCGCTCCCTCTCTCCAAATCAAACTTCCCACCGCACGCGGGCAATCGGACACATCCCCCGAAGTCATTCTCGTCGCAGTCGATGCCCAAGGCTCCATCACCCTACAAGGAGCCCCCATCCAGCTCTCTCAGTTTGAATCGAAGCTAAGCACTCTCTCGCAAGGCAAAAGCGACTCAAAGATTCACTTTCGCGGGGATCGTGAAATGAACTACGGTCTTTTTGTCGAACTCATGGATCGGGCCCGCCAAATCGGCATAGTCCAATTCAATCTAGTTCATGACACGAAAAAATAGCCAATGACCCTTCCCCACCCCCTTCGGAACGAAACCTTTTTTCTGATTGTTGGATTGGCCGCCTCGGCGGCACTGCACTCCGCTCTTTTCCTCTCCCGCTCTCCGGCTATCTCCTCTCAGCACTTTGCTGTCCAACCCTCCGATTTCTCGGTCGAAATTACAATGATCGAAACCTCCGCAGGCCAACCTGAAACAGTTCAAGATCAAATTCTAGCTACCCCCCTTCCCACCTCCAATACGGTCGATGCCGCGCCCGCTCCATCCTCTCTTGCCCCCACCCTGCCTACACCCAGCCCTTCACCCCGCCTACTTCCCACTCCCTCCCCCTCACAACTCCCGCCGTCCCATGCCAGTTCGACCGTCCTCGCCCGTCCTAACCCATCCAAAAATTCAGCACCCATCTATCCTGACATCGCTAGAAAAAAGGGTTGGGCTGGCACTTTGATTCTTCAAGCCAACATATCTGCACAAGGGAGCGTGGAATCCCTCAAGATACTCCAGAGCACTGGACATGATGTCCTCGACCAATCTGCTATCACAGCTGTCCGACAATGGCACTTTCATCCACAAAAAGTGAATGGAATACCTACGCCTGTTACCGTCGAATTGCCCGTAAAGTTTTCCTTAAATCAGTAGTCACCCAATCTGACCTTGGCTACCCACCCTTCCTTGCGTAGGTTTCAAGACTGCATATGAAGATCTCTTTGGAAAATATGGGTGGGTGCCGCCGTCGCGTGAAGGGCGAGATTCCATCCGATCAAGTTCGTAAAAAAGAAGAAGGTGTTCTCCTTTCCTTCCAGAAATCCGCCCGCCTACCCGGCTTCCGCCCAGGCCACGCCCCCCTAGAAATGGTTCGCCGCCGCTACGCCAGCGATATCGAAAAAGAACTCCGCGAAAATCTTCTCCGCGACGGCCTCCGCCATGCAGTCGAAACCGAGAAACTTCACCTCGTCGACGATCCCGCCGTCGAAGAAGCTAATTTCGAAAAAGACAAAAAGTTCAAATTCATCCTCCGGGTCGATCTCGCACCTGAATTTAAATTACCCGCTTCTAAAGGCCTCAAGATTCCCAAGAAATCTCCCGAAGCGGTCACCGATACCGATATCGCATCCGCCCTCGCCCGCCTCGCCGAGCCCATGGCCCACTTCCATACCCTCCCGCCCCGCCCCGCCCAAGAAGGCGATTTTGCCATCGTCGACTTCGAAGGCACCTGTGGTGGTAAAAAAATCCTCGAGCTCGCTCCCGACTCGGGCCAAGTCGCCGAAGCCAAAAAACTTTGGCTCTGGCTCAAGCCCGACGCCTTCCTCCCTGGATTCGTGCCCGCCCTTTTCGGAATGAACCCAGGAGAAACCCGGCCTGTGGAAGTCAAATTTCCCGCCGATTTTCCCCAAGCCCCCTTGCGCGGCCAAACCGGTCGCTACCAAGTGACCCTCCAAGAACTCAAAGAACGCCACGTCCCCGAAGTTGATGAAGCTTTTTCCCAAGAGAATTACAAGATGCCCAAAGCCGAGCTCGAATCTCGTATCCGCGAGGATCTCACCGCCTCCCGCCTGTCCTCCGCCCGTTCCGAAGATGCCCGCGCGGTTACTCTCGCTCTTCTCTCCTCCACCAAAATGGATGTCCCCGAACCCCTGCTCGACGAAGAACGTCGCCGACTCGTCGCACGTCTCGTTGAAGAAAACCAACGTCGCGGTGTCTCCAACGAGGAGCTGATTAAACATAAAGACGAGATCCTCAAGACCGCAGGCCAAAACGCCGAAGAAAACGTCAAACTTAGTTTCCTCCTCCGCCGCATCGCTGAGGCCGAAGGGATTCAAGTCGAGGACAAGGAGGTGCTCCAAGAAATCGCTGTCCTCGCCGCTCAATCAGGCCAAGACCCACGCCTTTTCGCCAAGCGCCTCCATAAATCCGAGGTGTTACCCTCACTTGCTGACACTCTCTTGCGCAGAAAAACGGTTGATTTTCTTTTGCAACATGCCGTTCGGAGCTAAGTCATACCTATGAACAACGCACCTCGGGCTGACTATTTCGTACCTAGCGTCATTGAACAAACCGGCCGTGGCGAACGCGCCTACGACATCTATTCCCGGCTCCTTAAAGACCGCATCATTTTTATCGGTACCGCCATTGATGACACCATGGCCAACTCTATTATCGCCCAGCTCCTTTTCCTCCAAATGGAAGACCCCAAGAAGGACGTCAGTATCTATGTCCACTCCCCAGGCGGCTATGTCACCGCAGGCCTCGCCATTTATGACACCATGCAGTACATCACCTGCGAGGTGAACACCTACTGCATCGGCCAAGCCGCCAGCATGGGAGCTGTCCTTCTCGCCGCGGGCACCAAAGGCAAACGCTACTGCCTGCCCAACGCACGGATCATGATCCATCAACCCCTCGGCGGCGCCCAAGGCCAAGCCACCGATATCAGCATCCAAGCCCAAGAAATTCTTCGCGCTAAAAAACGCCTGAACGAAATTATGGCTCACCACACTGGCCAATCTTTTGAGACCGTCGAAAAAGATACCGACCGTGATCGCTTTATGTCCGCCGAGGACGCCAAGACCTACGGTCTCGTCGATCACGTCGTCAGCTTCCGCAAAGAAGAGCAGCCGAAAAAGTAGTCCTGGTGCCTCCATGGCCCGCCCCAATCACCTTACCCTTTGCTCCTTCTGTGGCAAAAGCCATGCGGAGGTAAAAAAACTTATCGCAGGCCCAGGGGTCTACATCTGCGATAACTGCATCACCCTTTGCACGAATATTCTTACACGGGAGATCGGCGATCACGCCCAAGCCAAAGGAATTCTTAAAGCCTTACCCAAACCCCGTGAAATTCGAGCTGAGCTCGATCGCCACGTCGTCGGCCAAGACCGCGCCAAACGCACTCTCGCCGTCGCCGTGCACAACCATTACAAACGGGTTCGCGGCGAGCCCACCGACACTCTCCCCACAGAACATTCCGATGTGGAACTGGAGAAAAGTAACATCCTCCTGATCGGTCCGACCGGCTCAGGCAAAACCCTCCTCGCTCGAACTCTCGCCCGAATCCTCGACGTCCCTTTCGCCATCGCCGACGCCACTTCCCTGACCGAAGCGGGCTACGTCGGCGAGGATGTCGAGACCATCATCCTCCGCCTTCTGCAAAATGCGGACTACGACGTCAAACGTGCCGAACTGGGCATCGTCTATATCGACGAAATTGATAAAATTGGTCGTAAATCAGATAGTGCCTCCATCACCCGCGATGTCTCAGGCGAAGGAGTTCAGCAAGGCCTGCTCAAAATCCTCGAAGGCACTATTTGTCACGTCCCTCCACAGGGCGGAAGAAAACATCCCCAAGCCGAACACATCCAGGTCAATACCCAGAATATTCTCTTCATTTGCGGGGGTGGCTTCGTCGGACTGGAGGAGATCGTTAATAAACGTTTAGGCGGACGCTCTCTCGGTTTCGGTTCCCAGCTCGTTCCCAGCCAAACCGTCAAGGAAGATGGCCTCGGCCTCCTTCGCTATACCGAGCCGGACGATCTGCTCCGTTTTGGCATGATCCCAGAGTTCATCGGTCGCCTGCCCGTCCTATCCCATCTCAGCCCACTGACCGCGGATGAGCTCATCTGCGTGCTGACCGATCCAAAAAACTCTCTAACTCGGCAGTACGCCAAACTTTTTGGGATGGAAGGGGTGAAACTCAACTTCACTCGCGATGCCCTGCGCTCCTTGGCCGAGGCCGCCTTAAAAAAAGGCACGGGAGCCCGTGCGCTTCGTAGCCTTCTCGAAGGCATGATGCTCGACCTGATGTACGACATTCCCTCCCGCGATGATGTCGATGAAGTGATTATCAATCAGGCGGTAGCCGAAGGGCATCGCGCCCCGATCATCAAACGCAAAGAATCCCGCAAAGCCGCCTAGTTAGGTAGGGCGGGCTGTCCCAGCCACTCTCCGCAAATTCAAAATTATTCCTCAAAACAAAAATAACTGTTTCCAAATTATTTTTAGAAGCCGTAGACCACCTCAGCCCCGACGTAGTGGGCCGGACCGCTGCTGACTGAATCAATTGTGCCATTTCCGTTATTTTCATTGAGCCCATAAACTGAATTCACACCCCAATCCAAACGATATTCTGCACGGATAAGTAGGTTATCACTCACACTGATGCCAGCGGTGATGGTGTATTCCCACAAATCCATTCCGGATGTCTCTTGAGCCTGGAGGCTTGTGGCGTCGCTGGGTTCATACCCTTCAGTATTTCCGATTTTCCCAAAATTGTTTCCATGTAAGTATTCCCCACGGCTCGACAAAGAGAACCAGTCATTGAACTGATATTTCGTGTAGACCGCCACAAGGCACCACGAAGTGTTGATTCCGCCACTGTTGCCTGCATTTGAGGTGCCAAGAGCGCTGTCAAAGGCAAACAGGAGTTTATCTTTTGCGAACTTGGGCGACCAATTTCCCCAAGAATCGTAGATAAAGGTGTAGGCACTTCCCCCGCCACCATTATTTCCGGCGATGAAGGTCGCGTTGGAAGTCGAACTTACAGCCGTATCATTTTCGGAGTTACTGCTGTACTGGAAATTATTGCTCCAGTTCGCGTTGCCACCCGGTGCCGTTACATTCAAAGAGGCAATCAGTGCACAGCCGTCGCTATTTCCGCCCGTCGTTGTGTTGTTATCGGTGTCCGAACCGTTGACCACACCCAATTTACCGTCGAGGTAGTCGTCGAACTTATAGGACGACAACACGCCGGTGTAGAAGATCGGTAGTTGCTGCCAGACTAGGCTGTAGGTGATGTTCATGTTGGCAGGACGTTCGATCATTTCATATCCGAGGATCGAAACGAACTTTCCCACCTTGAAGTCCATACCGTTGCCCACCGGGGCACGAATGGCCACATAAGCCTGCTCCAAAAACAGGGCGTTTGAATTTTGATCATTGTTCAGCCCGTCTTGTCCGGTAGTACGATTGGATAGGTAGTTCGCATCCTCACCGATCATCACATCGGTACGAAACCCAGCCTGAGCCCTGTT
>CAJBOM010000125.1 GCA_903956835.1 uncultured Verrucomicrobiota bacterium | reverse complement strand
GCCTGATGGAAAAGGTGGAATGAAGTTGAGCAAGTTGGGGGAGCAGACGATGGGGATGTTACTCTATTCGGAGGAATAATAGGCTTGGTATAAAGGGGATACGGGTGGCATCTTCAAAATCTATGAAAAACAAACTACTACTAGCATTGATACTAGCCGGTTTGGCTGGGGCAACTGCCTCGGTACAAGCCGAAGATGGAACTACACCGACTGCGCCTGAGCTTTCTCCTGCGCATAAGCTCAAGGGGTTTGAGAAGGAGTTTGATGCCAATCATGATGGCAAGTTGGATGAGACGGAAAAGGCGGCGATGGTTGCCAAGTATGATAAGAATGGGAATGGGAAGATTGATAAGGAAGAGTTGCCTCCGAAGAAGGCGAAAAAGAATGGTCCGCCTAAAGACGGAGAGACGAACGCACCAACCCAGTAAACTTTTGCTTTGAGTGAGGACGGGTGATTTCGGTTTAAGCCGAGATCACCCGTTCTTTTTTAGGGCAGAGAGGGGAGGGAAATCAGGCTTTTGTGACCATGCGCAAGGCGGCGCCGAAGGCCATGAAGATGAGGATCCATTCAAAAAGATTTTGTGAGATTTTTTTGAGGAGAGAGCGGCCGAGCCAAAATCCGAGGAAGACTCCTGGAAGGAGGAGGGCGTCGAGGAGAAGGGATTTTGTGTTGAGGAGACCGAGTTGATAGCTGAAGGGGAGTTTGGCGATGTTAATGGTGAAGTAGAACCAGGCGCCGGTGCCAACCATGACCATCTTGGTGGTGCGCTGGGAAAGAAAGTAGAAAGCAGTGATGGGGCCTGCGGCGTTGGCCAGCATAGTGGTGATTCCAGCGGTCCAGCCGCAGAAAAGGCCGAGGAGAGGGTGGTGGGTGATGAAAGCGAGGAGTTGCGGGCGCGCGCGTTGAATGAGGATCATAAAAATGAGGACGATGATGATCCAGCCGAGGGTATGGCCGAAGAATTCTGTGGGGATGTGGGGCATAATCCACCAACCGGTCACGATGCCTGCGAGGGTGGCGGGAAGCAGAGCGCGAAGGGCGGACCAAGATGCGTGTTCGTGGAAGGCGCAGACGGCTAAGAGGTCGGCAAAGATAAGCAGGGGAAGGACGATGCCGGTGGATTCGCGGGCGGGGAGGATTTCGGCCATGAAGATGACGGAGAGAAGTCCGAAGGGACCGAAGCCTGATTTTGAGAGACCAGCAAAGAGTGCGGCGGCGAGAGCGAGGAGCCAAGCGGTGAGGGAGAGATCGGGCATGCAGGAAAAAAGTGGCGTAAATTTTTCGAAATCAGTTAGGGGCAGAGAAGGGTAGTTTTGAGATCCGTGTTCCCTACGTAAAATACGGCAATCTTTAGGGGGGTTTTCCCGATGTTCTTGCCATTGTGAGGAGTGTTGATGACTTCGGCTAGGGTATCTCCTGCTTTCAGCTTTTTGGTTTGGCCATCTTTTAGTTCGACGAGGAGTTCCCCTTCTAGAATGAGGGCGAGGCAGGGAACGGGGTGGGTATGCCATCCAGTTTCGGTGCCTGGCTGAAGGGTGACTATTGCCCCTGAGACTTTGGCTGTGCCTGATGGATAGTGAATGGGGGTGCCATCCCAGGTTGCGCTAGTGGATAGGTTTTCCTGAACCTGAACGGATTTACGATACTCGTCTGCGAGAATGAGATGGGTAACGGGAAAGAGGAGGGCGAGGGTGAGAAGGAGTTTCATGAGTGCACGGTAGGGCGAAAAATAGGGGGAGTCATCTGGCAAACCTTCGCCCCTAGGGTTGGGGAGAGACTACGAGCGCTTGCGGCGGGAGTGGTCGAGGATCTTTTTACGGAAGCGGAGGGTCTTGGGGGTGACCTCTAGGTACTCGTCTTCGGAGAGATATTCTAGGCCGCGCTCGAGGCTGTGTTTAATCGGAGGGCTGAGGGCGATGCCTTTGCCGTCGCCCTGCGAACGCATGTTAGTCAAATTTTTGGCTTTGCAGGGGTTGACTACCATGTCGGCGGGGCGGGTGTTTTCGCCCACAATCATTCCCGCATAGATATCTTCCTGCGGCCCGACGAAGAGGGTGCCGCGTTCTTGCAAATTATCGAGGGAGTAGGCCATGGAGGTTCCCGCTTCAAGAGCGATGAGCACACCGTTGATCCGGGCAGGAATTTCGCCACGGAAAGGACCGTACTCACGGAAGAGATGGGAAATGATTCCCATTCCTTTGGTTAGATTCTGGAGGTCGGTTTCAAAACCAATCAGGCCACGAGTGGGAATAGCGGCGACGAGAGAGGTGTTTTCGCCGTTAGGTTTCATGTCCTCGATCTCGGCTTTGCGTCCGGCAAGATTACCCATGATATCGCCCAGCGAGAATGAAGGGATTTCCGCGTAGAGGGTTTCGATCGGTTCGAGAACGGAACCGTCCTCGGCTTTTTTGAAAATAACTTCAGGGCGGGAGACGAGGACTTCGAATCCCTCGCGACGCATCTGCTCCAGGAGAATGGCGATCTGCATTTCGCCACGAGCACGAATTTCGAAACTACCCGCGGTGCCGCCGTCGACAAAGCGCAGGCTGACATTTGTGCGAATCTCTTTTTCGAGGCGCTCGCGTAGGTGGCGGGCGGTGAGGAACTTACCCTCGCGACCTGCGAGAGGAGAGTCGTTGACGAGAAACTGCATGTGAATGGTGGGAGGATCGATGGCGACAAAGGGTAGGGGGGTGCGATCGGGTTTGTCGGCGATGGTGGCACTGATCTCGGGGGTGGCGAGGCCGGCGAGGCCGATGATATCGCCAGCGGAGGCGCTTTCGATTTCGACCCGCTCCATGCCCCGATGAGAAAAGAGACGGGTGACGCGACCGGTTTCTGATTTCCCTTCGGGATTTAGACAGGCGACGGGGTCGCCCATTTTCACGGTACCCGAGGCGATGCGACCGATGGAGATACGCCCGACGAAATCGGAGTGGTCAAGGTTGGCGACGAGGAGCGCAAAAGGGGAGTCGGGATCGGCGGGAGGAGGGGGGACGGTGGTGAGGATGGTATCGAAAAGGGCGGTCATGCCAGCGGCTTTGATTTCTGGGGTAAGGTGGCCGTCCCACTTGAGAGTGGAGTAGCCTTCTTTGGCAGAAACGTAAACGGCGGGGAAGTCGAGCTGGGCGTCGGTGGCGTTGAGTTCGAGAAAGAGTTCAAAGACTTGATCGAGAACTTTCTTGGGATCGGCATTTTCGCGATCGATCTTATTAAGAACAACGATGGGTTTGGCGCCGACTTCGAGGGCTTTGCGGAGAACGAACTTGGTTTGGGCTTGAGGACCCTCGGCAGCATCAACGACAAGGAGAACGCCATCGATCATGCGGAGGATGCGTTCGACTTCTCCACCGAAATCGGCGTGGCCTGGGGTATCGACAATGTTGACGCGGATATCGTGATATTCGAAGGAGGCGTTTTTGGCTTTGATGGTAATACCCCGTTCCCTCTCGAGGTCCATAGAGTCCATCATGCGCTCGGCGACGACTTGGTTGGAGCGGAAAGTACCTGCTTGGCGGAGGAGCTGATCCACGAGAGTGGTCTTGCCGTGATCGACGTGGGCAATGATTGCAATATTTCTGAGTTTTAGCTCTGCCATAAAAATTCCAAAATAGCAGGTTCTAGGGCCAAAGCGAGGATTGTTTGGTGTTGAAAAAGCGGGCGAGTTGGGCAAGATACTTATCTATGAAAAACTCTCGTTATTTAATCGTAGTGGGGGCTTTGGTGGCGGTGGCGGGGTTGATGTTTCTCTATAACGGCAAGGATTGGCTGGTGCGGAATGCGGTGGTCAAGGCGGTGGAGGATGCCACAGGGGTATCAGTTCGTTTGGGCAGTTTACGGATTGAATTGACGCAAGCGGATGGGTTTATCAAGGACTTCCGCATGGGAAATCCGAAGGGTTTTAGTCGAGATGACCTTCTTTCGGTAGGCACGGGGAAGGTGACGCTGGATATCGGCTCGGTGACCGGCTCAGTCATACGAATCAAAACGGTGCAGATGGAGAAGGTAGCGATTCTTTTTGAGGGCAGTGGAAATAAGAACAATATGAACGCGCTGGAAGCGCAGGTGAACGAACGATCGGCCCGCCCTAAGGGGGCCAAGGAGACGAAGACGAAAAAATATCGGATCGATTTGTTTGTCTTAAAGGATGTGAAGTTGGACGTGCGGGTGCCCGGCATTGTGAAGGTGGGAAACCTCGATCTGGGTGATATTCGAATCAGTAATTTAGGTGGGCAGAATGGAGCGACCGCCTCAGAAATTGCCGGGCGCGTTTCCAATGAAATCAGTTCAAGGGCGAAGAGCGCAGTGATCAAGAATATGGTGAAACTCGCCGAGCAGATGGGGATGGATGTGTCGAACATTGCGGATGGTCTAGGGCTTCCGACGGGTGTGTTGAATGATGCGGCGGGGTTCTTCCAGAATTTGTTTAAGTGATTTGGGCTTAATTTAAGGAAATAGTCGGGCGACCTTGCGCAGTCGGTGGAGCGGTTTGATTTTTCCTATTTTCTTTTATGAATGAATCGCTGGGCATGGCGTGTTTGAGGGGACTGGCGGGAAGTGCTAGGCGGGTGGCGTTGGTGGATGCGGGAATGGGAGGGAGAAAGATCAAAGCGGGTCTTTTGCTGGGTGCGGGTTTGGCCTTAGCCCGAAGAATCAAGAAAGAGGAGTCAGGGCCGAGAGTGGGGGTGGTGCTGCCTCCGGGGGCTGGAGGGACGATAGCGAATTTGGGGTGCGTGCTGGCAGGGAAGACACCGGTGAACTTAAATTTTACCGTAGGGCGGGCGGTTTCAGACTCATCGGCAAAGCAAGCAGGGTTGCGAACAGTGATTACAGCTAAGGCGATGGAAGAGAAGTTGGGTGAGCAGTTTCCAGAAGCGGGCAGGCGATTGGATTTGGGGAATATGTTGAAGCATGGAAAAGGAGAAGCGGTTTTCTGGGCGGTGCTGGCTCTTTTGCTGCCTGCCTCGTGGTTGGCGTGGCTAGGAAAAGTTCCCCAAGAAGGCGGAGATCGAGAAGCGGGGTTACTCTTCACCAGCGGAAGCACAGGAGATCCGAAGGGGGTGGTGCTGACCCATGGCAATCTTTTGGCGAATCTAAGGCAGATCGATGGAGTGCTGGGGAATCTGCAGTTGAGTTCGGTGTTAGGTTGTTTGCCGTTGTTTCATAGTTTTGGTTTTACGGCGACGTTGTGGTGGCCGTTGACGGGGGGTCCGAGAGTGGTGACGTATCCCAGTCCCTTGGATCCGCAGGCGCTGGGGGAAGTGATCGCGAAGCATGAGATAGATCTGGTGGTGACGACACCGACTTTTTTACGAGCGTTGATGCGAAGGGCGGGGAGGGAGAAGTTAGAGAAATTGAAGATGGTAGTGACGGGAGCGGAAAAATTATCCGGGGCTTTGCGGGAAGAGTTTGTGGAAAAGATTGGGGTGAAAGTTTATGAGGGATACGGGATGACCGAAGGATCGCCGGTGATCGCGGTAAATCGGCCAGGAGCGGAGAAGGCTGGAACGGTAGGCAAGCTGGTAAAGGGATTGGAAGTGAGAACTGTGGACGAGGAGACGGGTGAGGTTTTACAGACAGGGAAGCCTGGAATTTTGGAATTCCGCGGTCCGAATATATTTCCCGGGTATTTGGGAAGGACGGATCTGACGGAGAAGGTTTTGCGGGAGGGTTGGTATCATTCGGCTGACTTTGGGCGCTTGGATGAGGATGGATTTCTGACGATTGAGGGAAGGAGGGCGAGGTTTTCAAAAATCGGCGGGGAGATGGTGCCTCACGGTTTGGTGGAGGAGTATTTAACGAAGTGGTTAAAGGGAAAGGGTGTGCTTCATGAGGGAACACAAGAGGTGATGGTGACGGCGGTGGAGGATGAGAAAAAAGGGGAAGCTTTGGTTGTGCTTTATGCATGCGAACTGGATGCGATGGAGGCGGAGAAGGGCCTGCGGGAGATGGGGGTGCCTAACCTATGGATTCCGAAAAAGTATGTCTCGGTCAAGGTGGTGCCGATGTTGGCGAGCGGGAAGCTTGATCTGGCGGCGGGACGAAAGTTAGCGCAGAGTAGCTGAAGTGGGCGCTGTTAGCTCAACTGGATAGAGCATCTGACTTCGGATCAGAAGGCTAGAGGTTCAAATCCTCTACGGCGCAGATTTTAACTTGGGATTTTGGGGGAAGGGTGGCTTTATGGGGGTCCCGGGTGGTTAACCCGACATTTCTGAACAGTTTAGAAGGGCGGTAAAGTGTTGGAGAGGATGGTGTTAAAGAGGGTGTTTGGTGAGGTGCAGAGATTGGAAAACGCTATGAAAAAGCGAAGAGCAGAGTGGGCATTGTGAAATTAGGGAAGTGGTGCTTAGCTGACTCAGTGCCAATTGTGGTTCGAAATCTCTCCGCCCTTTTTGTTCATCCGCGTTTTATCGCTTTTCTAAATTTGCTCTTAGTTCTGAACCTGAGTCATGCTGTGCTTGAGTTAGCTTTGGTTCCTTCTTTGAGTCACCACGAGACGGTTGATATCATAGAAGGATTGGGAATCATTATGATTGCTTGGGGAGTTGCTTTGGAGGAGCGCTATAAAATCCGAGAAATCTTTCATCTTCTTCCCAAAAAACGGTCGGAAATAAGTTACCAAAACGCCGTGGATGAAAATTGCCACTGTTTTGGCCTTGGATTTCTTCTTTTGGGTCTCTTCGCCGAGGTAGGTGCGGAATGCGTCAGTATTCCTGACCGGATTATCAATACTTCAGGTTTGGATGATGCGGTTCTTTTCGCAAGCGGAATGCTCTTGGTGGTTTGCAGTATTACGATGCTGACCCAATCGATTATGTTGCTTTTTGCAAAGCGCGACTGGTTAATTCGGCGCTACCAAAAAACTTCTCAGCATTAAAAATCTCCCAAGCTCTCCGCTCTTTCTTTTCTGGCCGTTGGTTTAGGTGCACTGGCGTTAGTGCGTCGTCGTCGGTCGTAATTCTCAGCCCTCCACCAATCCCCAATAAAACCCGTAGTACCCCCGACGCCGGTCGGGGCAGGCCGGTTTCCGTGCCGAACTGCTTTCGGTGCAGTGGGCAGATAACTCCTTCGCAGCGAACAGCCATCAATCTGCTAAATGGGTGGCTTTATCGGGGTCCCGGGTTCAAATCCCGGCGGCCGGCGGTTCTCAGAAATCCAACAAGATTTCCGAATCGATTTGTATTAGTAGTTACTAGAAAGGAGGTTGCAATCTTGATATCACAGAATGTGATATCAAAGATTGGATGCGGAGGGGCAACTAAACCACCAATGGCGTTTACGGAGCATGGGGCGTTGATGGTGGCCTCTGTCCTGAACTCGGCTCGGGCGATCTCCGATGAGTGAAAAGTTCAGCGAGTCAGGCGAAAGAGAAGAGATGGGAAGGCAGGGAAGATGCGGGATAGATTCCAAGCGAGAGATTGGGCGAAAGGATCGAACATGGCGTGTTGCAACCAACGGGCATGGCGGAGGCGTTTGGCAAATGCGTTATCAAGGCGATGAGCGACTTGGCGGGAGGCTACTGCCCAACTTATTTTGCCGTGTGACCAGTCGAGCAGAGGTTGAGTGGCGAGGTCGGCTCCTTCGATGGCCATGGACATTCCATTGCCAGTTACTGGAGGGATCATGGTGAGGGCATCGCCGATATTTACTCCGAGGCGATCGGTGGCCTGTCTTGGAGAAAGAGAGAGGGCGGCGATCGAACTGAAAGAGGAGTCATCCCACTGGGCGTTATGCAATCGCTGGGAGAGAAGAGAGTTGGCCTCTCCGCTGAGCCATTCTTTCCACTTTGAGGCGAGATCGGAGATAGGGTGACGAGAGCGGAACAGTCCGCAAACATTGACCTGCTGGTTTTCGATTTGGCAGAGGCCGATGTAGCCGCGCGATGAGAGATGCATTTCCAGTCCAGCGTCTAGGAAGACGTTGCGGGCGTGGGCTTTGAGGCCGAACCAACGCCAACCGTGTTCCGTGGGGGAGGGTTGGCGACCTGTGGCGTGGACGATTCCTTCGGAGGGTTGAAAGGAGACCCTTTGGTTGGTGTGAAGGGTGGCTCCTGCGGAGGTGAGTTGGTTGATAAGGAAGCGATCAAACTGGTAGCGAGAGAGGCAGAGAGCGGGTTGGGGAAGGCGACGGCGAGAAAGGATGGAGGATCCGCGACAGAGAATGACATCGGAAGATTCCACAGCGCCGAGTTGGCCGAGACTGGAGCGAAGGCCTAGAGATTCGATTACGGAAAGAGCGCGACCACTAAGGTATTCGCCACAGACGCGGTGACGCGGATAGGTGCCTGCGTCGAAGAGAGTGATAGGAACCGAGTGTTGACGAAGGCGGAGACCGAGAGTGAGGCCGGCGAGGCCACCGCCTACGACGGTGATCGGTTTCAATCCTTCCTTTCTGCGGAAAAGAAGTGGGTGAAGGGACCCGGTTGCTTTTCTTGTAAACTCCAGGTGGTTGAGGAGGGCCAGAGTTGAGATAGTTCTTTGGCACGGAAACCTGCGGCGACACTGACCCGGGCATCGTGGAGGGTGACAGGGTGGCAACCGAGAAGACGAAGGAGGCGGGAACCGATCGTGCCTGCGAGATTGCGTCGTGGTTCTGCGGCGGCGAAGCGGTGGGCGATTCTGCTAATTTCTCTTAAAAGTTTCTCCAGAGGGGCGTCTTCGAAGTGATGAAGGAAAAGGTTGGTCAGGACGAGGTCCACAGCGGTGGTGCTTTGAGCCCATGAGAAAGCGGTGGCGGAAAGAACCACGGGTTGCCAGTGCGCTTGGCGGAATTGCGCAAGGATGGCTGAAGAAACACAAGGCTGTCGATCGACGAGAAGGAGGTGACATCCGTTGCCGCCGTCAGGGAAAGCGAGCGGAAGAATCTGAGCGAGGAGATGGGCGTCGCCGCAACCGAGGTCGGCCAAAGAGCGGGGCGGGCCGGAGGGGTAGGTTTTCTTGAGCCATTCGATCCAGAGTCGGTGTTGACCGAGAAGGGGGTGAATGCGCTGGAGATCGCGTCGACTGGCGAGTGCGGCGGGATCAGAGGAGGGAAGGGAGTCGAGGATTTCTGGGGTAAGGCGGCGGGAGTTCATGTGGCGACATCGAGGAGAGCCCCATAGCTGGAGAAGCCAGCACCAAAAGAAGCGAGCCACCAAGGTCCATCGGGGGTGCCGTTGGCTAAAGCGGTCTGCAGAGCGAAGAGGCAGGATGGACTGCTCATATTCCCGTGGGTGCGGAGGACTTCGGTGCTGTGTCGGGTATCTTTTTCTTCCAAGGAGAATTCGGCTCGGAGAGCGGCGAGAACATCGCGACCGCCGGCGTGCCAGACCCATCCGGTGATATCTTTTTCCTGAAGTCCAGCGCGTTGAAAAACGGTTCGGGCGTGTTGGGCGGCGAGGGTTGGAACTTCGGGGGCTAAGAGATTACGCAAGAGGCCTTGGCGGTGATCGAATCGCAGGAAATCTCGATGTTCGGGAGCGAGATGAGATGAGGTTTTGAGGAGGCGCACTTTTCTTTGGGCGGGGGGAGCGTCGGCTGAAACAAGGATAGCGGCGGCCCCGTCCCCAAAAAGGCAGGCGCTGATGAGAACACCTGGGTCATCGTCAAGGTAGGAGGCGGCGGAGCAGATTTCGACGCAAACAACGAGAGCGTTGCGAGCTTGCCCAGAAGCGATAAGAGCGGAGGCCTGCTGGATTGCAGGAAGAGCGGCCCCACATCCGAGGCCGACAAGATCGAGAAAGGTGAGGGAGGAAGAGAGACCTAGGCTTTGAGTGAGGTAACTTGTGAGTCCTGGGCAGAGGTAGCCGGTGCAGGTGGCGACGAGGAGAGCGTCGATGTCGGCAAATTTAAGTCCAGATTTCTGGAGAGTTTGTCGGGCGGCGGCTTCGGCGAGGGCGGGAGCGTGTTTTTGAAAGCGGGCAATCATTTTGTCGGGTTCGAAGACAAAAGCATCCCCCATATCTTCGAGACAAAAATGGCGGGTTTCGATGCCGTTCCGATTTTGGAGAACTTTACGAAGAAGGGCGCGGGAGCGAGAGGTGAGTTGATGAAAGGTGGGGCTATTTTGCAGTGCAACAAAAACCTCGGCTTGAGTGAAAGCGCGGGGGGGGAGAGCGGTGCCGATGGAGTGAAGAAACACGATTACGGTAAGGGTAAGGGGAGTGGAAAAAACCGCAAATGGAGGTTAGAGAAGTTTGCGAAGGGCGGAGAGGGTCCGGGTATTGATGACATCCTGGGGGCGAAGCCAGCCTTTGCGGGCGAGAGTGACGCCAAGATCGAGGTAGCGAAGGTGAGAAGTTTTATGGGCGTCGGGGTTGATCGAGCAGAGAACTCCGAGATCGCGGGCCTTGTGCCACCAGCGCCAATCGAGGTCGAGCCGCCATGGATTAGCGTTGAGCTCGATCCAAGTGCCTGTGGCGGCGGCGGCCTCGAGGATTTTCGGAATATTGAGAGCGTAGGGTTCCCTTTCGAGGAGGAGGCGGCCGGTGGCGTGGCCGAGGCAGGTGACGTGTTCGTTCTCCATGGCGCGAATGATGCGATCGGTCATTTCGTTTTCATCGGAAGTGAATCCTGAATGGACGGAGGCAATGACGTAGTCGAGTTGAGATAAGAGATTGTCGGGAAAATCGAGTTTTCCGCCTTTGAGGATGTCGCACTCGGTGCCAGCGAGAAGGGTGCATTTGGGTTTTTCCGAATTGAGTGCGCGAATCTCTTTCACTTGGTCGAGGAGCTTTTCTTCGCTTAGACCGCGAGCTTGGAATGAGGATTTGGAATGGTCGGCGATTCCGAGCCATTCGAGTCCAAGTTTGGCAGCAGCTTGGGCCATAGCTTCGAGAGTGTCCTGACCATCGCTGGCGATGGTGTGATTGTGGAGGCAGCCACGAAGCTCGGCACGGGTTAGGAGGTCGGGCAGTTCGTCTTTTTCAGCGGCGGCAACTTCTCCACTGTCTTCGCGGAGTTCGGGGGGAATAAAAGCGAGGCCGAGAGCGCGGTGGAGGTCTTTTTCTTCTTTGAGTTTGAGGGGGGTTTTCGATTTGCCCTTGAAGAGGCCCCATTCGCTGAGGTGGAGGCCTTGATCGATGGCCCGTTGGCGGAGGGCAATATTGTGCTCTTTCGAGCCGGTGAAGTGGGCGAGTGCGGTGGCCCAAGCCTCGGGGGGAATGACGCGGAGGTCGCAGGGAATGCCGCCCGCAAGGATGACGCTCGATTTGGTTTCGCCTTGGGCGAGGATTTTTTCGACGGAAGGTGCGGTGACGAAGGCGTGCATGACTTTCTTGGGTTGTGTGGAAGTGGTAATGAGATCCAGATCTTTGACAATTTCTTTGCCTCGACGAAGGCTACCGGCGATTTCCGCATTTTGGACTTCTGGGCATTGCCGGAGGTGGGAGAGAAGAGCTTGAGCGACGGGCAGGGCATCGCCGAGGCGGTGGAACTTTTGGTAGGTGGCTCGGCGTGCGATGGCTTCGAGGAGGTTGGTGGCGGTTTTTTCCCCAAGGCCTGCAATGGAAGCAAGACGCCCATCGGAGCAAGCGGCGGAGAGTGATTCGATGGATTCGATGTTGAGTTGATCGCGTAGGAGTCGAAGTTTCTTTGGGCCTAGCCCAGGGAGTTCGAGAAGGGAGAGGAGGCCTGAGGGGATAGAGGCGCGGAGTTCTTCGAGGTAGGGGAGTTTTCCTGTGGTGACGAGGGTGGTGATTTTATCGCGAAGGGCATCTCCGATTCCGGGGAGTTCGCTGAGGCGGTTGGTGCGGACGAGTTCGGCAAGATCGGTGGGGGATGTTTCGAGAGTGCGGGCCGCGTTGAGGTAGGCACGACATTTGAAGGGGTTTTCTCCTTGGAGCTCGAGAATGGTGCCGATTTCGCGTAGGGCGACGATGACTTGATCCTTGGTCATAGGGGGAAGTTATCCACAGAATCGTGGGCGAGGCAGAGCAAAGAGTTGGTTGCGATTGATCTGCCCGACGAAGCAGGGGATGCTTTCGGAAGTACAAAATGAGCGCCTCGTATAACGATTATGTTCTGACGACAAGTCTGGAGCAGGGCTGGATGACGGCCGAGCAGGCCGAGCAGGTTCGGGTGGTAACGACGGCCAACCCGAAGGTGGCGGCTTTAGATTTGATAGAGGAGCAGCAGTTGCTGCCATCGGAGCATATCGGGATGTTACGAAGCCTGATTGAGCAGGCGGGGGGTGGGGCGGAAATTCAAGATAGCAGTGTGGTACGGGCTTATTTGGAGCGGGCGGTGGAGATGGGGGCGAGCGACTTACATCTGGGGCCTGACGCACCAGCTTTGGTACGGATTCATGGCCAGCTCGCCCCTTTGGAGGGGGCAGGGGCGCGGCATTTGAGTAAGGAGGAGACAGAGCAGTTGGGGCGCTCTTTCCTGCTACCGAAACAGACTCGAACGGTGGAGGAGCATGGGTCGGTCGATTTTTGCTATGAAGCGGAGGGGTTGGCCCGTTTTCGAACCAGTGTGGTGCGGCAGCGGCGCGGGTGGGAATCGGTTTTTCGGGTTATTTCAAACAAAATTCGGACGATGGATGAGTTGGGGTTGCCGCCCGTTCTGAAAACCTTAACGCGGTATCACAATGGTCTGGTTTTGGTCACAGGAGCGGTGGGCAGTGGAAAGTCGACGACCTTGGCTTCGATGGTCGATCACATTAACCGAGAGAGAAAGGATCACATCATTACCTTGGAAGATCCGATTGAGTACGTTTTTACTCCTTCGGGTTGTCAGGTTTCCCAACGAGAAATTGGGGCCAATTCGGCTAGCTTTTCGAGCGCGTTACGGGCGGCGTTGCGGGAAGATCCAGATGTGATCATGGTAGGAGAGATGCGGGATTTGGAGACGATCTCTTTGGCGATCAGTGCGTCGGAGACGGGTCACTTAGTTTTGGGAACGTTACATACGAGTACTGCGGCGCGGACTTTAGATCGGTTGCTGGATGTGTTTCCGGTGGAGCAGCAGTCCCAGATTCGGACGATGGTTAGTGAATCGTTGAGAGGGATTGTTTGTCAGCAGTTGATTCCGCGTAAGGATGGGAATGGGCGGGTCTTGGCTTTGGAGGTGCTGGTGAATAATCCAGCGGTGGGTAATTTAATTCGTGAAGCGAAGACCTTTATGTTGCCTGGAGTGATGCAGACGGGAAAAAAGTTGGGGATGAAGTTGATGGATGACAGTTTGCAGGAGCATTTGGATAAGGGAATTATTTCAGGGGAAGAGGCCTATCGGCGTGCAGAAAACAAGAAGGCCTTTGCTACCGGATTGGCGGCTGGACTCTAATGAACCACCCGATCGACGAACTCTTTTCGGTTTTAGTGGAAAAAGGGGGGAGTGATTTACATTTACTCGAGGGTCAACCTGCGAAAATTCGGAGGCACGGAGAGGTCGTGGCGATTCAAGAAAGTTCGTTGACGCGAGAATCGATTACGCAGCTTTTACAACCGATCTGTTCTCCTCCCGCATGGCGTAAGTTCACTGAGATAGGCGACTTGGATTTTGCTTATGAGATGGATGAGGCGAGCCGTTTTCGGTGTAACTATTATAAGCAGTTGCATGGCTACGGAGCGGTTTTTCGAATTATTCCGACGAAGATTAAGACTTTGAAGGAGTTGGGGGTGCCGCCAGTGATTGAAAGTTTTGGGAACTATAAATCAGGTTTGGTTTTAGTGACGGGTCCGACTGGTTCGGGAAAATCGACGACGTTGGCGGCGGTGGTGGATTCGATAAACACAAATTACTCGCGGCATATTGTGACGATTGAAGAGCCGATTGAGTTTGTGCATCCGAATAAGAAGTCGGTCATTACGCAGAGGGAGGTGCCGAACGAGACACCAAGTTTTGCGACGGGACTGAAGGCGGCGTTGCGGGAGGATGCTGACGTGGTTTTGGTGGGGGAAATGCGGGATTTGGAGACAATTGCCTTAGCCTTGACGGCGGCGGAGACTGGATTGTTAGTTTTTGGCACCCTGCATACGAACAACGCGCGCAAGACGGTGGATCGAATTATCGATGCCTTTCCCAGTAATCAGCAGGAGCAGATTCGAACGATGTTGGCGAATTCACTTCGTGCGGTGTGCGCTCAGCTTTTGTTGAAGCGTTCTGATGGTGGAGGGCGGCTGGCGGTGAACGAGATTCTCGTTGGGAATAATGCGGTGGCTTCGATTATTCGCGAGGGGGCGACGATGAAGTTGAACGACGTTTTGAAAACGGGAAAGGCGGAGGGGATGCAGTTAATGGATGATGCGATTGATGGCCACTTGAAGGCGGGGCGGGTTTCGCCGATGGAGGCGTATATGAAATCGATTGATAAATTGAGATTTCAGGAGTTTTTGCCGAAAGACTCGGGGATCGGATGAGTTGTGAAGTGGTCGGATCGGCTGCCTTGGCTCGGGCGACAATGCATTGTCGGGAGGGTCGGGAGTTGAGCGGTGGGGAGGCAGAAGATTTAGTGGCTATTTTGGCGAACGAGGGCGTAGGGGATGAGGAGAAAGCAGATTTTCTATTGGCTTGGGCGGAGAAGGGGGAGACGGGTGCGGAACTCGCGGGGATGGCGCGGGCTTTTTTAGGTCGGGCGAAGCCGGCGGGGTTGACGGGGAAGTGGGGGGGGAAGGGGTTGGCGGACTGTTGTGGGACGGGGGGAGGGGGGCGACCGATCGTGAATATATCTACAGCGGCTGGGATGGTGGCGGCGGCGGCGGGTTTGCCTGTAGCGAAACATGGGAATCGGGGGATCACCCGACCGAGTGGGAGTGCGGATGCTTTGAGTGCGCTGGGGGTGAAGAGCGCCAGGGATGCGGGAGAGTTGGCCAGCTGTCTGGGTGAGGTGGGGTGTGCTTTTCTTTATGCTCCAGATTTCCATCCAGCTTTTGCTGGGGTGGCGGGCGCGAGGAAGATTTTATCAGCGCAGGGAAAGCGAACGGCGTTTCATTTTTTGGGACCGTTAGTGAAGCCTGCGAAACCTGAAGTTCGTTTGATCGGGGTTTTTCGCGAAGAGGATATGGCCATCTTGGCGGAAGCGCTGGAGAGGTTGGCGGCAGAATCGTATGCG
>CAJBOM010000124.1 GCA_903956835.1 uncultured Verrucomicrobiota bacterium | reverse complement strand
CGAACACGACTGCATCGGCAAATTTTATTGAGAACGTCGCAGTTACTGGCGCAAGCAACCAAACCTTTAGCAATTTAACTCTTCTGCTTGAGGATTCGAACCTGACAGGGCAGACGAAAATTGTACCAGGAGACGGAGGATCATTCACCATCGCTTCGAATGCAACGCTTCAGATCGGATCCACTACTGCCCAGTCGGTGATTCTTGAGGCGAACGGTTCTGGCACGGGATCTGGTGCATTAAATGTCAACGGTGTATTGGTTGCTGGAGTCTCGGGATCAACTATCAAGGCCGATACTGGTGGTGTCCTGAATTTAAATCTAGCGGCAGGCAGCAGTTTAGCGAACCTTCAGCTGACAACTGGGGTTGGCGGGGTGATTAACTTTGTTGGAGGCGGTGACTTCGGCGGATCAGTGAATCCTGCTGCAGGAAGGGTTAATCTGGCGACTTCTGGCATCACAGTTGGGTCAACGACCGGTTTTGTTTTCAGTGCTGGCGGCATCATTGGAGCGACCTATGCTAGCGGAACATCGACCATCGCGGGTACAGTCACTTTCACGACTGGTGGGGGGACAGCAAGAGTTAACACTTTCGATGTAGGAACTGGCGCGACCTTGGAAATCAGCGGTGGAACAAACGGTGGAAATGGGACGAGTAATTCCGTTGAAAAAATCGGCAACGGCACTTTGAGTCTGACGAAATCAACTGGTAATGCCATTTCTGGATCCGCATTCAATGTGTCGGCAGGCACCCTTCTGGTGAATAATACATCAGGTTCTGCGACTGGTAGTACCGTTCCTGTCAATGTGGCGTCGGGGGCGACTCTTACTGGGGCGGGTAGAATTACGGGTGCGACCACGATCAGCGGTATCTTGGCGCCAGGAAACAGCATTGGGACACTCAGGGTGATAAATGATGTGACTTGGAATGGAAGTCTGCTCGGCGGGGGCGCAACTACTGATTGGAAGTTTGAGTTAGGCGCAGCCAACACGGCCGATCTTCTCCAGATTACTAATGCAGAAAGCGAGTTTATCAAAGGCACAGGAACGACCTTCCGTTTTGATTTCTTGGGCAGTACAGCCACAGGGACATTCAAGTTGGTGGATTGGGAGAGCATCGCGTCTGTTGGAGGCGGGGTGGCAGGCACGAGCTTCGCCGCCACAGATTTCACCTACACTAATCTGGGGGGTGGCAATTCTGGTACTTTCCAATTCAACGGATCTCAGCTCGAGTTCCAAGCTGTTCCCGAACCGAGCTCCTTGGTTATGCTGGTTGGCGGAGGTCTTTGCTTGATTCTTGTGCGGCGTTTTGGAAGAAGCGGGGTGTGACGCAATCGGTAATCGAGTTTAAAGCTAAACGACTGGATTCCTTCGTCAGAGACAAGTTAATCGAACCGCACGGTTTGGTCTTGTCCTTCGTAGATTCGGCAACTGGAAAGCCGTTTTGTGCAGAGGAGTTTGGATTGGGGGTAGATCGGATGAGGCACCCCCCCGCGTTGGGGAATGAGAATTTCGGGAGTTATTTCGCGTACGAGAATTGCGGGATGTGCACGGGAGCTTGGCTGGCGGCGCAAGTTCTCAAATATCAGGTGACCCAAGATGAGGAAGTCCTCCAAACCGCTCGCGCCGCATTTGTGGCCATTCGTGATCTTTACCAGCGGTCGCAATCGTTGGGCGCGGGCTTTTTTTCAAAGTTTCATAACGGTCGGCTTTCCACGGAAATCTCCACCGACCAGTGTCTTTATGCAGCTTGGGCAATCGACCAGTTTGGGGCGCTCGCAACAAAGGAAGAGCGTGGCCAGATCGCCCAAATAATCGAAGGGATCGCAAAATTCTGGATGGATCGTGATTATAAGCACCCCTATCGAGATCGGGATTTCGAGTGGCCTTGGCCTGCTAACCGATTTCCTCCGCTTCTTTGGCTGGCATGGCGCCACACAAAACGGCAAAAATATTATGATGAGTTTGAACGTTTAGCCGCCTTGCAGGCGGTTCGAGATTTTCCCCCATTTTTCTCGACGACGATCTCCCGATGGCGTGGGTCGGGCGCCCAAGGGCATTGGCCATTCAAGCTGGAACAGGCGGCTCAAGGACAACTATCACTGGCGCCGCTGTTATTGTACGACGCGCCCCACCGCTCTGTCTGGCTTTCCCAGTTGAAAGAATTGATTCTTTCGTGCCTGCCAGATCTGGGGGAGGACTGCCTCGGGCGTGGAGAGTTCACCTATGACGAGGAGGCTGGCACCGCCCGCGAAGTAGAAACCCCCTACCATTCAGGGGGCAAGCCGAATCCAGTTTGGGAGGCCAAGGGTTTTGTTTCTGCGGCGAGGTCTGGAAATTCGCCGACAATGTTTGCTCGGGCCCTGCTGGCGGCGGACCCACTGTTTCCCGAGTTCGGTTGGAAAAAGGTTGCTGGGCGCATCCTTGAGAAGATGGATATAGGGCAGATGCTTTATAAGATTGACCCCAAGGGGCATCTGCCGGAGAACCAGAAGTGGCTTGAGCGTTGTTTAAGTGGCGATGCCGTGGTCAACTGGCTGTGGAGCTACTGGCTGGCAAAGGCGCAGAATCAAACGCCCAAGTCCACCGATGATCGAACCCCACACGCAAAAACACCTCACCGTCCGTAACTACATCCTCGGATTGATTCGGAGCGGGCGGCTGCGGCCTGGGGAGAAAGCGCCTTCCGAGCAGGCTCTCGCTACGCGATTTAAGATCAACAAGACAACCTGCAATAAAGCAGTGGCGATGTTGGTGGCGGATGGGTATCTGGCGAGGCGTATTGGAGCCGGGACCTATGCGGTCGAGGAATTTGCCAAAAATGCTCCGATGATCGGAGTTTTGATTAATTTACGGCCGGGATCGTTCTTTGCGCATCTGTTGGTGGGGATTCAGGAGGAGGCAGCCTTGCGTGGGTATGGGGTGCTTTTCTTTCAATCGCCCACAGGAGATTTCGATCTAGAGAAGTTCCGCCAATACGTACTTGCGACAGGGATAAAGGGTTTGGTGATTAACCGGCCGTTTGTGAAGCCGTTTCCAAAAGTACACAACGTTTATCTAAATACAGCTGCACCAGTTGGCGAGGTAATGGATCAGGTGCAAACCGATGATTTTCATGGGGGGTACCTCTTGGGTAGGCACTTGGTGGAAATGGGGCATAAGCACGTGGCTTTTATCTCCCAAGACATAACACGACATGATCTGCTGGAGCGCGCCCGAGGGTTTCAAAAGGCGATCGATGAAAGTAAGTCCAAAGGGTTCTCGACAACGTTGCACAACTTTTCAAAATCCAAGCACAACCTCTCAAGTGTCTTGCAAAAAATATTTCGTTCGGATCACCGCATTACTGCGATCGCCTTTGACTCGATTCACGTGGCCTCCGAGGGATTTCGTATCATCAAACGGCTTGATCTGACTTCCTCTGAAAATATATCGATTGTGGGATTTGGAGACCTTGAGCCGGGCGAACAAACGGTCCGCTTGACCACAATCCAGCAACATCCGCTTGTGCTCGGACATACGGCGGCCGAGGCCTTAATTGATCGTATCGAGGGCCGGTTAAAGGGAAGGGTGAAAATCACCATTGCGGTAGAATTAGCGCCTGGGGATAGCGTTGCGGATCTACGAGGCTCGAGACAAAGGGGGAAGGGGGTCTTCACCGGAAAAGGGAGAAGGATTGCTGGCGAATGAGTTACCTTCTGGCGGCTAGGAGGAATGGCTGCTTGGAATTCGGGGTGTGGGAATCAGTGTGAGGGGATGAGAGTCGCTCAACCTGCTGTGCCTTTCCGAGGGGTTATTCCGGCCATCGGCTCCCCCTGCGGAGTGCGGGATGACTTTGATGAGGATTCTTTTTCCCGTCTAGCGAGCTGGTTGATGGAGGAGCAGGTGAGTGGGCTTTACGTTGGGGGGTTGACCGGGGAGGGCTATCAAATGACTTTGGATGAACGTAAGAAGGCGGTGGAGATTGCGGTCAAAATGTGCGGATCGAAGCTAGCGATTATGGCCCATGTAGGGACGCAAGATAGTCGGATGACATCCACGTTGGCCGCGCATGCTGCAGAAGTGGGTGCGCACGGAGTGGCCGCCATTCCGCCGGTGAGCAGGCCGTTCCCGGAAATTGAGAGCTACTATCGGGAGTTGGTCAGCGCGGCGGGTGGGCTCCCAGTCTATATTTACTATATTCCCGTCTACAATAAGTGGGAGGCGACGTTTGACCAACTCGTGCGCCTAAGCGAAATCGTGGGGGTCTCGGGTATTAAATTCACCGATTACAATCTTCTCTTGATGAGGCGTCTGGCTTCCATGCGTAGTGACTTTTCAGTTTTATATGGGAGGGATGAACAATTCGCCGCGGCCTTGGGCTTGGGTTCCCGCGGGGGCGTTGGATCGACCTACAATGTTTTCCCTAGGGCCTTTGTGGCAATGCAACTGGCTGTGGATGGCGGCCGGGTGGAGGAGGCATTTCAGATTCAACGTATCGTGACCGATGCGATTATTTTAATGGAAAACTTTGGGGTCATGGCCTGTATTGAGGCAATCCTCGCGAAAACTGGGGTAATCCAAGCGATGCGTCGTAAGCCTTGTCGGCGGCTTTCTTCCGCGGATGCCGCAGGAATGTGTAGCCAGCTTAAGGTGATCTTGGAGAGGCTTCCCGCTCATGCGCAAAGCAACTTTGTTCGTCCACTCTAACTTGCTGTAACTTTCCTCCCCAACGATGAGCCACTTCGTTCTTCCGATGTTTCGTCTCGACGAGAAGGTGGCCTTAATTGTCGGAGGGGCTCGGCATTTGGGTTATGACATGGCGGAAGCGTTAGCTGAAGCTGGGGCAAAGGTGATTCTGACGTCCCGCCATGCCAAGGATGCGAGCGAATCGGCGAAGAGGCTGGCTCGAGATTTCGGGGTCGAAACCACCTCCTTTGGCCTGGATATAACCGAGGCAGGAAGTGTCGCCCAAATTATTGGCCAAGCGGGGAGTTGGAAAAACCGCCTGGATATCTTGATCAACAACGCTGGAGGCGGCTCGGGGAGTGGAGCTTGTCATTTACTGGAGCGAGATCCTGAGGATGTTGGGCGGCTTATCGCCACGAATCTCACAGGCGCATTGCACTGTTGCCAAGCAGCCGCGCGAATCATGATCCCACAAAAAAGCGGAAAAATTATTTCTATTTCCTCGATGGCTGCCCTTATGGGTCGGGATCGTCGGATGTATGAGCGGAATGGGATGAAAGGGCAGCCGATCGAGTATGCGGCAGCCAAAGCGGGAATTCTGGGAATGACGCGGGATTTGGCAGGTTTACTTTCGCCGAATGGGATTTGTGTGAATGCGATTTCCCCTGGTGGTTTTGAGCGGCCAGAGATGCCTGTTGGTTTCGTCAAGGATTACAGTGATCGGACACCATTGGGGCGCATGGGGAGGGATGGGATTGATTTGAAGGGAGCGGTTCTTTTTCTGGCTTCTCCTGCCTCGGATTACGTGACGGGATTAAATCTGGTTGTCGACGGCGGTTTTTCTTTATGGCATTGAAGCGGCGTATTGTGGTTGTGGGTTTGGGCTCCATTGGTCGAAGGCATGCGAGGTTACTTGCAGAGAGGGAGGACACCGCGGTGGAATGGTGTGAGCCCTCTGAGGAAGCTAGGGCAGGAGCCCAAAAAGATTTGCCTGTTCCAACTGTGATCCATACCTCCTTTGAGGAGATGCTGGCCACCCGACCTCAGATGGTGGTTCTGGCGACACCGCATCATTGTCACGCGGAGCAGGCCTGTGCTGCTTTGGGTGCCAATATCCACGTGCTCTGCGAGAAGCCGCTGAGTGACACCCTGGAAACAGCTAGGGCCATTGTGGCCGCGGCCGCGAGATCGAAAGGAGTGTTGGCGGTTGGCTTCCAACTCCACTTTCACCCTGCATTACGCAGGATTCATCATGCCATCAGGTCGGGGGAGCTTGGTTCGATTCATCACATTCATTGTCGTGTGGGAACTTATGTCACGTTGGTCAATTCGCGAACGCGATATCAACAGGACATGCGAGGTGCCCTGTTCCTCGATTATGCGCATCAACCGGATATTCTTTTTTGGTGGTTGGGAAAGGCTCCGCAAGGGATCTATGCGGCCGGAGGTCAAGGGGGCAACCTGCCGTTGCAATCCAATCCCAACTTCGCCTCGGTCACCTGCGATTATGAGGGGCCACTGATTTCTACGATCCATCTGAATTATTTACAGGCACCCGAGAGGCATGAGTACGAGATCGTCGGTGACCGGGGTTGGATGATTTTTGATCACAACACAGGGATCCTTAGAGTTGGACAAGACAATGGGAAGGTGCCGGAAGCTACTCTTTTCCCAGCTGAAAGGGACAGTCTTTATCGGCTAGAACATCAGGCTTTCTTTGAGGCCGCGGCAGGGCTGCGGAGTCCGGAAAGTTCTGCGTCGGAGGCAATCGTGTCCATGGCCGTGATTGAAGCGGCCCTCCACTCCCTTGAACTCCGCAAGCGCGTGCCGATCACTTTTGCTGCAACCTAACCGCGCGATTCCAAGGAGATGGTAAAAGGGCATCCGGTTTTGGCCCGAATCTGGTCAAGAGTGACGCCATGGGAAAGCTCGCGAAGTACGAGGCCGCCTCCAAGCAAGACATCGAACACGGCAAGTTCCGTAATGATGCGATTGACCACGCCCCGACCCGTGATGGGAAGGGTGCAACGGGCCAAAATCTTTGGAGTGCCATCTTTCGCGCAATGTTCCATGACGGCGACAACCCGAGGGACGCCCGCAACTAGATCCATGGCCCCGCCGGGGCCTTTGACCATTTTCCCCGGCACCATCCAGTTGGCGATATCCCCGTTCGCGGCCACCTCGAGAGCACCCAGAATGGAGAGATCGATATGACCGCCGCGGATCATGGCGAAGGAATCAGCGCTGGAGAAAAAAGCCGATCCTGGCAAGTTGGTAATCGTTTGCTTTCCAGCGTTGATCAGATCCGGATCTACATCGGCATCCGTCGGAAAGGGACCAATTCCCAGAAGGCCATTTTCTGACTGCAGGGTAACCTGAAGGGCAGGTGGAATGAAGTTGGCCACTAGCGTGGGAATTCCAATTCCGAGATTAACGCAGAAGCCATCGGATAATTCTTGGGCCGCCCGTCGTGCGATTTGCTCTCGGGCGGGAGCTTCCTTCTTCCCAGGAACGCCTTGCACGGTGCGTATTTCAATGCGTTTCTCATATCCGGTGCCGTGTAGGATGCGATCCACATAGATTCCAGGAGTGTGAATCTGGTCGGGATCCAATTGACCGATCTCGACGAGTTCCTCCACCTCCGCAATGGTAATTTTTCCACATGTCGCGATCATTGGATTAAAATTGCGGGCAGTTTTGCGATAGATGAGATTGCCCGATCGATCTCCCTTCCACGCCTTGACCAATGCGAGATCGGCTCGGATAGCTGGCTCCATCACATACTCTTTTTCGTCAAAAACCCGGGTTTCTCTAGCGGTGGAGAGGAGCGTACCTACGGCGGTGCGGGTATAAAATGCTGGGATACCAGCCCCTCCTGCCCGTATTCGTTCGGCAAGGGTGCCTTGGGGCACCAGTTCCAAGTCAACCTCCCCGGACAACACCTGACGCTCAAACTCCTTATTCTCTCCAACATAGGAAGCCAACACTTTGCGGACTTGCCGGCTTTGTAAAAGAAGGCCCATACCGAAATCGTCGACTCCAGCATTATTGCCAATGATGGTGAGATCGTTGATGCCGCTGTCCCGTATTGCGGAAATAAGTTTTTCTGGAATCCCACATAAACCGAATCCGCCGGCGGCGATGGTAAGACCATGGCGGAGTAATCCCTTTAGTGCGGTCACCGCATCGGGGTAAACCTTGGTCATGAGATCAAACAAGTCATTGGAGTGCGGATGGAGTGAGGAGTTCGGGCTTGGTCGAATGGTTGAGGGGGAGGCTTACCTGAACCTGACGGCCTCAGTCTTCATTGGTTTGATCATCGGAATTGCGGTAAAAAATCTGCCGTCGCACTCATCAGTTCCGTCCCCATCTCTCGGATCTTGGTTGGGCTTAAGTGCGAACAAAGTGGATCCAGAAGAAGCGCTTCCATGGCAAGCTTTCGATCTCCTGAAAGAGCTGCCTCCAAAGTCATCTTCTGAATCTGGCAATGAATCTCCGAAATTTGACGCAGGATCTCAGGGAGTGGCCCGACCGCGATGGGTGAGAATCCGCGGCCATCTACCATCCCGAGGGTTTCCACCACTGCTCCGCGAGGGAGATTGTCGATCTGGCCGAGGTTGGGCAGATTGACAACATCGACGAAGGGAGTGTTGGTGGTGATGGCCTTGATGATATCCACAGCGGTTTCGACGCTACGTGCAAGCATCGGCACTTTGCCGGAGGCTAAATCTAAAGTCAGTTGTCGAGCGGTTTGCACCCCGGCTTGACGATCCGCGATAGTGGTTCGCACCAATTTATAATCATGAATTGTTTTTAGGTCTGTGACGTAGCGATTAAAGAATTCACAAGTGTGTCGATCCGCCGAGTACGTCAGGTAGCCATAGGTTTCGAAGAGCTCGGAAAATACCGCATGATTGTAGTCCGAAAACCCAGCTGGATCCTTGCTGGTTTTATCATAGCGGAGGAGTGTTCCCGTGCCGAGGGTTTCGCGCAAAAGTGGGTATCCGTCCTTCCCGTTTACTTTGAAATCCAGAATCCAGAAAAAGTGGTTGATTCCGCCAAACCGCATACAGATTTCGCTCTTGGGAACTTGGAATACTCGACTGAGGTAAGTGAGCGTGCCGAAGACTCCGTGACAAAGCCCCACGGATCGGAGGGAAGTGGTCTGGGTAATGGCGGCGGTCAACCCTGCCATGGGATTGGTGTAGTTGAGAATCACGGCCTGCGGTGCGAGGCGCTCGATCTTTTCCACCATTTTGACAAAAACCGGAACATTTCTGAGAAGGCGTGCCCAGCCACCAGGGCCGACCGAGTCCCCGACGGTTTGGTAAATCGAGTAGCGCTCCGGAATTTCGAGGTCATGCCGCATGGTTTCCAGTCCTCCTGTGGAAATGGCAATAATGACGAAACTTGCATTGCGAAAGGCTTCGTCCTCTTTTTGGGTTACCCCAAAGCGAAAGTCTTTCTTGTGATCCGCACAGACTCGATCCATGGCCGACTTGACCTCGGTGGCGGCTGAAATATTTGGATCAAGCAAAACGACTTCGCTTCCCGCAAGCTCTGGGCATTGCACGAGGTCGCAAAGGAGGCGAGGACACCAGTTGTAACTCCCGCCTCCTACGATAACGATTTTTCTGGAAGGGGATCGAACGGAATCAGTTGTTGATGGAATCATTCCGGGTCATTTTGTCGGCGAGAGGGGATGGTTGCAGGTGGCAATCCGTCTAGGGATGCGGATTGCGACTCATTCACTGGTGAATGGAATTGGGCTGAGGCTAGCACGCACTCTACGGACTTCTCGCGACCAGCGTGCGAATTCCTCTTTGGATAAGAATTGGCCGGAGGGTCGCACGAGAGAATGAACTTTGAGGGGACAGCGAAGCATCGCGGCCATCAGGCTTACGTCCCCCCAGGATAATATTCCAGGGACAAAGATGCTGAAGCGCTGGACTGGCTGGACTCCATGGAGGACATAGCTCGAGAGCATTTCCACGACTGAAACCTGGGAGAATCTTTTATCGAGGGCGCCCGCGGCTAGAGAGGCGAGAGCTGTTTCGCGAAACCCTAGCAGTTCGAAACGGTATTGGGGCATGCGTCGCGCCAAGGTTGCCCGAGCCATGCTTAGATCATGAACCCAGTTCCCGATCATCGTCCGTCCCAACCAGAGGGCTGTCCTGGCAGCATTCCGGCATTGGGAAGGGGGTGGATCCCAGGTTGTTTCTCCCGTGTCTCGGAGATCGAGGAGACAGAGGGTTTTGCCCGCAGCAAGCGCTCGTCTGGATTCAGGTTGTTCGAGGGCCGCCGATTTGCCATCGGGATGCGTCGTGATGACCAAGGTGGCCACGGCTTGATCCGTGGGAATGACCAAAACAAAGGGGATGCGGATATGAGACTCGGATTCCAAGATGAATTTCTGGATGCGATATCGTTTTATCTTTTGCTCCATCAGGAGCCTGTCTTTGGGGCCAAGGCAGGGGGTGGGGATGCGGAGGATGTGGGCTAAGTCCCTGCGCTTCTTTAGGCAGTTGAGGGTACGTAGGCTGAGAAGTTTCGTTTTGGCGATTTGGGAGCGGTACGAGGCATAACCGAGGAGTGAGTTGACCGTGACGGGGCGGCTTTTTCCTGGGAAGCACAGTAACCGTGACTCCGCCAGATTGCGGATTCGGGGAATCGTAGTGGGCTTGCCAGATCCGACTCCGAGGAGCCATTGATTGAACCAACCGAGCATGTGTCGCTGCATTTCTGGAAAGTAGCCATGCGCAGTATCAACCTTCCGGAAAGAAATACGATCAGCGGCACCCATCAGGTGATAAATCTTTCGAGCTCCATGATAAGATCGTGCCGCCTCGGAAGGAAGGAATGCGGGGATTTTTTCGCGAAGGGCGGTGAGCAGAAGGAGGGGACGCGGGGCAATCATGCCTAAGACCGCCCACTCCTCGGTTATGGGTAAACCATCGGGCAGGGTCTCGCACCAGCAGTTGGCGTTCGTCACGTAGGACTGAAACGTCCCGATCGAGACGACTGGGACCGAGGCTTTAACCCTGGGATCCAAAGCGGAAAGCCACATGGTTTGATTGCCTCCTCCACTTTCGCCGGTCACTCCGATTCGATCCCCATCGACAGAGTCGAGTGACTGCAACAGGTCGATCCCCCGCATATTGTCGTAGACCTGCATCCCTAGGAGAGTTTCCGAAACGGAAAGTAGAGAGGCGCCCTGTTGGTTGCCGTGATAATCGAACTTTCCAGCAGTCGTACCACGTTCGCCTGAGCCAATGGAATCGATACTGAGAACCACGAACCCTGACTGGGCAAGAAGATGACCGCGCGACGCGACCATGGGGGTAGCTTTTCCATGTAGCCAGTGGCCATGGAGATTTAAGATTCCAGGAAAGGGACCCTTTCCTGCGGGTATAAACAGGTTCGCCGTCACCCGAAGGTTGGGACGACTTTGGTATGTCAGGCAGAGAATCCGATAGTTGTCCATCTGGAGGTTGCGATGAATCTCCAGGCAAAGTTTGGGAGGCTTGGGCCAGGAACCGAGGGAATGAAGAAGGCGCTTTCGGAGCTTCTGGCGCACTTCTTTCCACTTCTGTCGGTTGGAGGGAGACGAGTGACCTCGGCTCAGAAGCATCGCTT
Organism: uncultured Verrucomicrobiota bacterium; assembly: GCA_903956835.1. Lineage (GTDB taxonomy): Bacteria > Verrucomicrobiota > Verrucomicrobiia > Methylacidiphilales > Verrucolacustridaceae > Verrucolacustris. Next base: position 9,576 of record CAJBOM010000124.1, on the reverse strand, counting down.
CCTTGTGCCATGCTTCTCGAAGAAGAGGGCCGTTTGACCTGGGCCAGAGATTTGTCTTAATCTTCATGTTCGGGCGGAGAAGATCAGTATTATTTTGGGAAGAGTAACTCATTCAATATTTTATCGCTGTAGACTCCTCGTCTATACTTTGGTGTGGGGAGATGACAAAGTCTTTCTTGGTGATGACAACATCAGACCGAAGCGCCGGGCGCCTGCATCGGAGGCGTAATGCTAGCGAGTGCTGGCGTAGCGGGTTCACGCTGATTGAGCTTTTGGCGGTGGTTTGCATTATTGGCCTATTGGCTTCCTTGGTTCTGCCGGCGATCCAAGCCGCGCTCAAACGATCTAAATCGGCTGGTTGTATGTCATCGCTACGGCAACTCTACGTTGGAGCCAACCTTTTTGCGGCCGACAATCAAGGAGCCGTACCTTATTCCGAGAACGACAACGGATCTTTTAACCCCACGTGGATGAGAAAGGCTTCGGAATATGCGCTCGGTGGCACGAATGGGGGGGTGTTGATGTGTCCAGATGGGCCTTATGCGAATGGGAAACAGACTTCTACGACGCAGGGCGTCCAAGCTAATTACGGGATCAATATTGATTACCTTCGTTATCTCTACAGCGACGGAAGTATCAAGACAGCGAAGAACTCTGCTTTGAGCAAGTTCGTTAAAATGCACGAACTAGGTGCAAGCACGGTTCTATTTTATGACTCTGGGTCACACTGTCTATCTACGAATCAAGCTATGAATCCATCGGCCAGCTGGTCGTATATTCCTGGGTATAGCAAAAACAAATCCATTGCGGTATATTATGCGTCGGAACGAAAAGTGACGAAAGATGCCCACAATGGACGTCACGGGAAGACGATAAACTTTGTCAGGGGGGACGGAAGTGTCGGCCAAAAAGGCGCCGAAGACTTTGTGGAAGACAAGGAGACTTGGAAATGAAAAATAAACTCAGCCCAATTGGTTGGATAACAGTTCCTATTCTGCTCATGGTGGTGCTGGGGAGTGGTGGCCAAGTGCAAGCAGAGCCGAAGTCATCCACTCAACTCCGCGACTGTGTGATTTACGTGCCGAATGGAGCGCCCCCGAGCAACATGAAGGCAGCAACCGAATTGCAGATTCACCTGAAAGAGATCATCGGCAGCGAGCTGAAGATCGTTCATGAACCCAGCCATCCCATGATTGCTATCGGGGACAGTCCTGAGGCAAGAGCCTTGGGTATCCAGGCAAAAACCCTGCCTTACGAGGGATTTGTTCTTCGCGGGATCGGGGGGGACCTTTATTTTGTCGGGAGGGATATTCCTGGCGATGGTCCGACCGCCACGGATGGCAAGAGTTTGGGCACGCTGTATGGAACTTACGAGTTTCTCGAGACGGTTCTCGGAGTCCGCTGGTTTTATCCAGGTGCACAGGGAACGTACTTTCCAGCCAAAAATCCCCAACTCGAAATCGTTGGACTGAACATCGAATTCACCCCTCGATTTAAATATCGAAACTTTTATGTGCAAGCGGGCAATGGCAAGGATTCGGACGATTACAACCAGCGTACCCGATGCCGTGACTCCCAGATCAAAATGCAGAGCACCGACCATGGCTGGACCGAGATGTTTCCTCAGCCTAACTCACCGGAGGGGAAGGTTGTTGAAGACAGAATGGCCACCTACCAGAAGCATCCAGACTGGTTCGAAATGTCTCGTAACGGTCAACGCGTTGCCCCCTCAGCGGAGCCTTTTTACCTTTGCTTGTCTCAGTCGAGCCTTCCTCAAGAGGTAGCCGACAGGTTGGGTAAGTTATTCCAGGCTGATCCAAGTCGCCATATCTGGTGTATCGGACCCAACGATGGCGGGCCTATCTGCTACTGCCCAGAGTGCGAAAAGCGGCTCTATATCATGACTCCGGAAGAGATGGGGCCGACTGGGATTGGGAATTACCGTCAAACATGGACTCCGTTGGTGCTAGATTTTTACCGTAAGACTGCAGCCATCGTACGTAGCAAGAACCCAGAGATGCTACTTAACGGTTTGTGCTATCAGCGATACGAGTTTCCCCCGAGGGATAAGCCTGAACCAATTTCTGACAATTTTCTCGCGGTGATGGCTCCTCAACATACTGGGTACGGGCCAATCCGGCTTTATGATCCGATCAACGAAAACTGGGAACGCTGGATCAAGTCGTGGCGTGGCGTTTTTAAGAGGCAGGTCTATTACGGTCTCGATTTCTGGATTCGGCAATATGCTGGAGCGGTGATGTCCCCTTATCCGGATATTATGAAGAAAACCTTTTCGGTTCTCTTGGAGGAGGGATACGAAGGCGCTTACTTCTACAGCAATCCGATTGGTTCGAACGGAGCCTACTGCTGGGTGATGACCCAGATGCTCTGGAAACCTGATGGGGATCCTCAGAAGCTACTCGAAGAGTTCTGCGATAAGGCCTACGGATCTGGTGGCAGATCTGTAATCGAACTTCATCAGCTTTTCGAGAAAAACATGAAGGCCTTGATTACGGGGGTAAAGGGCAAGGTGGGTCATAATATGACCCCTGAAATGCTCAAAGAGATTTACGGTGCGAGCTGGCCAGAATTTGAAAAGCTGTTTCTTGCTGCCAAGAGTGGGGCCACCACGGAGGACCAGAAGTGGCGCCTTTCCCATTTGGAACACAATCTTAAGTTGGTCTATTACCATTTGACCCGTCTTGGAATGATGAAGGAGCAACCAGCCTCTCCATTGCATACCTCCTCGGCAGAATATCGGATTTTGGTCGGAGCAGGCTACCCTGGTGAGTGGCTGCGAGGCCTGATCGATTCGCCGGCTGAAGCGACGGATTTTACAAGATCCTGGCGTCCGCTGGTGGCTGAGGCGGTCGCCGTCCTGCCAAATGTCGAGCCACGGACAGAAACTTGGTATACTTCGAAAAGGGAGTTTGTCTGCCTCGCGGAACAGGATGGAGAGGCGGCGATACAACTCAACTACAAGACCGATCCGGATAAAGTAACGGGCCAGTCTTATTTATCCGAAGTGGGCTATTACCATGTATTCAACCAAAAGGGAGAACGGATTGTGACCGACATCGCGGAGAATGGGCGTTTGGCGTTCCCCGCAAAAAAAGGCTCGATTTACTGTGTGGCTTACATGCCCTTGGATGGCAAGGGTTCGAACTCACGTTGGTCTATCGCTAAGGCTGAAAGGGTGCGCTATGCCATCGGTTACCGGAATGATAAGCGCGGAGTTTATGTCTTTGACTCGGGCCAACCGGCAACCCCTCTTTATTTTAATGTGCCGGAGGGTGTACAGAAATTCACAATTTATATCAACGGAAGTATGGATACGGAACTGTTCGATCCCTCAGGAAAGTCCTGCGGTCGTACTCATGGTTATGCGGCTCTTACGATCGATCGATCTCAACCGACTTCACCCTCGGGGTGGTGGAAGATCAAGCCACTCACCAATGGGAGTGGGTTTATTCAGCAAGGACCGGAATTAAGCGGGTATTTTGTTGATGACCCTCTCAAGGCCCTCAAGGTTGAATTTGGCAATAAGTAATCCACGGTTGAGCTGGGATCTGATTTTGACAATGGTCCCGTCACTGCAGAGGCTCTCGGTACGGATGAACCTAGTCTTGGCTCTTTTTATTCCCCCTCTGCCTCGAAGGGTTCCTTATGGGCATTGATGGGCTGAAAGGGGCTGGGCAGGTGGGGGGAGGGCATGAAATTTATCGTTGTGGCACGCTGACCTATACGAAAGTGGCACTCACCGCTGTCTTCGCGGCACTTCTCTGGGGTGATTTCTGTTATGTCCTGATGGACTCGATGGTCCCGAGCATCCTGCCACTGAAACTCAAAGCCCTCGGATGCTCCAACACTTTGATTGGAATCATTATGACGACGGCGCCCAGCCTTCTCGGGATCGGCATGGTGCCCTATATCAGCGTCAAAAGTGATCGCTATCGGAGCCGATGGGGAAGGCGCATTCCTTTTATTGCTTGGACGCTCCCCTTTCTGTGCTCGAGCCTTGTACTCCTGGCGTATAGTGAAGATATCTCTGGCTGGCTGGTGAAAAACTCTCCCTTTCTTCAAGACTCCGCTCCCACCACTGTGGCGATCGCTGCGATCGCCCTCTTTTACACGATGTTTCGGTTTTTCAGTATGTTTGTCGGTTCGGTATTCTTTTATCTCTTTAACGACGTGGTTCCTGCCCAGTTCCTTGCCAGGTTCTTTGGCGCATTTCGAATCGTGGGTACTGCGGCTGGAGCTATTTACAGTTATTTCATATTCGGATTAGGCGAGGTTTACATGAAGGAGCTGTTTCTTGGCGCAGCCCTGATCTACTTCCTCGGTTTCAGTATTTTATGTTTAACGGTTCGGGAGGGAAAATACAGTCCAGCGGAAGGATTGGCAGTCTCCGCGGTCAACCGATGGGCGGGAATTCGATCTTTTTTTAAGGAGTCTTTTACAAACAGTTTCTACCTTTCTATCTTTATGTTTGTCGGGTTGAAGGGCATGGGCGAAGGGATCAATACATTCGGGGTATTCTTTAATCGTGAGATGGGCCTCACCCTTGAACAGATCGGCCGGATGGCTGCGATCGGTCAGGTCAGTGCAGTTGTGGCTATTTATGTCAGCGCCATATTTATTGATCGTTGGAATCCACTGCGAGTTGCGGTCTATGTGTCGATATTCGGAATTATCCACAGCCTGATGCCGTGGACGTGGATTTTTGTGACTCTCCCATCCCATGTATTTTTCTGGTTGCTGCTCAGCTGGATCATTATCTCGCAATTTCAGGCTGGTTTGGCTGGTGCCAGCGGAATGCCACTCTATGTGCGAATGTTTCCGCAATCCAGATTTGGCCAGTTCTGTTCTGCCCAAGGTCTTTTTACCACCCTGCTTACATTGGTCGCCAGTGTCGGCGCTGGGCTCTTTATCGACGTGATCTCCTCCGCCTGCGGATACCCAGAGTTCGGATACCGCTTTATCTTTCTTTGGACAACAGTTTTCTCGATTGCAAGTACAGCCTGCTTGGTTGTCGCGTATCGGAAATGGTATCACCTTGGGGGCGACGCACATTTCAACCCTCCAGCCCCTTGGGCCGCGGAGGGCGTAGAAAAGACCCCGATTGTCACAACTGTCGGTCCTCAATCGTATTGGCTTGGAATATCTTTTCGAATCTTGGACGCGATGGTTTGGCTCAATGCCATTGGAATTGCGGGCTTTGCCATCTGGATGTTGAATCAGGGCACTCTCTTTTCTTTTTGGTGGCACGTAGGCCTCTTCTTCCCCATTTCTTTGGTTGTGGTTTGGTTATGGATTCAATTAAAGAAGGGAATACTTGCGGATATTGGCAAAGCTCAACGTGGGGAAAAGCTTATCAACGGCATTCCCCATCACGGGGTGTTGTTCATTGCCTCGATTAAGTTCCTCTTGGCCCTGCTGATTTGGGGAGTTCAAGTCATCGTAAGTATCAACCTCAAGGAAGAGGTGGATGCGGTGGTATTTACTCTGGCAAGTCTGCTCATTGATTTCCTTGTCATCGGGGCCGTTTGGTTGCTTTGTCGTGTTGAGCGCGGATTTTCTGTGACGATCGACCGAAATCTTTCCGAGGCAGTCGCCTAGTGGCAGCTTTAGCCTGTATTTCGGTGGGTCCTAAAGAGAAAAAGGTTTCCTAGGGCCTATTCCTTTGCAGTGACTCATCTGCTTTTGTTCCTTGGTGGTTAAATGCGATACCGAATCATATCCAGAGTGGTAATCTACTTCTGGTCCTAATGAGAATTGATGCCCATGCCCACGGTATTTACGGGTTGCCTCCAAAACCCACCGATTTGCATCTGTATGTTGACGCTTGTCGGAGTCGGGGCATCGACAAAATTGCCCTGATTGGCGGCGAGGAGGAAATGTTTGAAATGCAACGGAAGTGCCCAGATTTTGTCATCCCGATCATCTATCTAGATATTGATACCGCGAAGCCTGCTGACGTCCGGCGGGTTGTGGATAAGGGAGCGAAGGGAATCAAATTTATCTATCCGATGCGCTCCTATGGTCATGATGCTTATTTTCCACTTTACGCGGAAATTGCGCGTCTAGGTTCTATGATTGTTTTTCATACTGGATACGTGATGGTTGGATTGTTTGATGGAGGGACTTTAGGCAAGGCGGTGCCTTCGTACCTCAAGCCTTCCTTGGTTGATATTTCAGACATGCGGCCGGCGGCGATCGATCGAATCGTACGAGGCTTTCCAGATCTCAAGATCTTGATTGCTCATTTTGGAAATCCCTGGTGGGAGGAATGTTGGAAAATGATTTCCTCGCATAAGAATGTCTATGCTGATTTTTCTGGAGGGACGGCCTATCGGAAATCCATGACCTTGTGGAGCGAGATGTTCGCACCGAATGGACAACTGGATACGGCGGCCTCTGCGAAGTTATGTTTTGCCTCGGACTTCTGTTATTTCCTCGACAATGGTTTTGGATTTGAGCCGTTCATTGAGTTTTATAATCGGTTCTTCGATAGGGTGGGCATGCCGGACGCTCTGCGGGAGAAGATTAATTCAGGGAATAGTATTCACCTTTTCGGCTAATAGGTTTTTAAAATCCTATGAGATTGTGGTGAGTGGTCCTCTTCTCAGCATTCCCCCTGGAGATTTTCTAGCGTTTGTTTTTGACTGCGATGGCACTCTGGCGGATACGATGTCTCTTCACTACTCTGCATGGTGCGAGACACTGTGCGCCCACGGACTCGAACTGTCTGAGAAATCATATCATGACATGGCAGGGGCTAGCGCGCGGGAAATTGTCGTCATCTTAAACGAACGATACGGATGTCAGATGCCACTTGAGGAGACAGCCTACCAAAAGGAGATTATCTTTCATCGAATGCTTCCAAGGATGACTCCGATCGAACCGGTGGTTCGATTGGCTCGTAAATTCCATGGGCGAATCCCCTTGGGGGTTGCTTCCGGGGGGAGTCGAATGTCGGTTGAATCCACACTGAAAGCCTTGGGTATCTTCGATCTGTTTACCACGGTGGTTACGAACGAAGACTACGCTCGCGGAAAACCGGCACCGGACGCCTTTCTTGAGGCAGCGAAGCGTTTAGGGGTTCTTCCCAAGCGATGCCTTGCTTTCGAAGATACTTCGATTGGTGTCCAAAGCGCCGAATCGGCTGGAATGACCTGCGTAAGAGTTCCGGCATCCTTGCGCGTGCCAAACTCTTAAATTCTCTGAATCAGGCTTTCAGCCATTGGGACTGTTTCTGAAACAGTGAAGGCACAGAGAAAACTATTATGTGCCTCTGGGGTCTGCCTAGCTGGGGAGAATTACCGTCCTCCGTCAACAACGAAGGTCTGTGCGGTGACATAGGAGGCACCCGTGGCCAAGAAAAAGATAACGTCCGCCACATCCTCGGCAGTACCGACACGCTTTAAGAGAGTGCTTTCGATCGATTTCTTACGCCGTTCCTCAGGCCAATGTTTTGTCCATGGAGTGTCAATCCATCCTGGTGCGACCGCGTTCACTCTGACATCAGGAGCTAGGGCTCGGGCAAGATTTTGCGTGAGGTTGATCAGGGCTGCTTTGCTGGCCGCGTAGGGAATGCTGCTGGCCTGACCGTGCAGGCCAGCGAGAGAAGCGGTGTTGACGACTGCTCCATGGCGTTTTCTTAAGAAAGGAGCGGCGACTCTCGTCATGCGAAAAGGTCCCATCAAATTGACATTGAGAAGATGGTTCCAGAGGTTGTCGTCACAAGCGTCGAGATCGGAGAATGGGACAGGGGTGGATACACCAGATGTTCCAGCGTTATTGATCAGGATATCCAATCCTCCAAATCGGCTGATTGTTTCATTGAGTAGGAGGTCTGGCGCGTTCGGATCTGCCGCGTTCGCAGAGACAAAAGCGATCTGTTTCCTTGCTTGCTCGGGCATCCCTGGTTCTTGGGCCAAAGCGAGAACGATGGATTGGGTCTCGGAAGCGATATCCGTGACCACGACAGCAGACCCCGCTGCAAGGAGACGACGCGATATGGCCAAGCCAATGCCAGAACCTCCCCCAGTAATTAGGGAAACCTTCCCTTGTAGTGAAGTGCTCATCATCGAGAGGAAATTTATAGCATTATTTCACACGCATTCCATATCCGTTTCTTTTCATCCCTTGCGAGAAATATCCTTCTGGCGGTTGTTCCAGCCCATGATCCAGCGCGGAGTATAGGAGCGTTGAGTGTGGAAGCAGAGGGATGCTGAATGAGTCGCTTTCCATGGGGTTGGGTAGAATCGATGGTTTGTCTGACGTGGGGAATGACTATTCATATTGGTAAGCAATGAAACAAATTCGTCCTTCAGGGCGCTTTCAATAGGTTCCTTTTGGGCCTCGCCCAAGTTCCCATGGTCAAAACAAACTACGAAGCACTTATCCTAACCGCCCCGACGTTCTCCCAGCTCCGGTCAGAAACCTACCAACGTTTTTTATGTTCATTCGGAATCGAAACTGGGGTTCGTCTCCTTCTGCGCCGGCATGCCCGATCGGTAGACTGGCCTTATCTTGATACAAAATTTAACCCGAACACTGGGTTGGACCTTTCTTCGGAAAGTTATCAAGTAATCTATCCTTGGTTGCTGGGTCGCGGGATGGAATCTCTTATCGCGCATCTCGATGTCCTTGATTCACTGGATTTGACCCAGGAGGAAAAGGGCCGTGGCAGGGAGATTTTTCATCGGCTTGTGACCAATATGGCCGAGGCAATCCTCACCCTGATTTCCCGCTATAAGGGTCGGTGCCCATTTCGGGTTGACCGATCTTTCGCGCTGAATCCTCTGAATGGAGACTCGAAAGCACCTGACTTGAATCGTGTCGGTGAGGGAGATCTATTTTGTGCTAAGGGACTGTCGGCCAGTGCCATTCCCGCCTTTCGGAAGGCTGGGGTGGATATGCTTGACCGGATAGGACGTGGAGTGGATCAAGGGCTCTTCGAACTGGAGGCGGCCCGAGTCTCGGGCCAAGGGCAGAGCCAAAGCATGCACATGTTGTTTCAGTCCGTTCCTAGATTACTCGCACACGGAGGTGTGGATAAAGATATCCGAGAGCGTCTGTGCAAACGAAGTTGTCAGTTTATGGAATTTGTCCTCGATCATCACTGGGATCCTGACACTGGCCGGTTCAGTGAATACATAGATCTCCAGACGCTGAAAGGCGGGGAGTACCTGGATCCAGGGCACGCCACGGAATTCGTTGGTTTGGGTTTGTCAGCGGTTGCCGTAATGGAAACCCAGGGGTTCGGGTTGGATTCCGTACGCCAAGGTATCTTGCTGAGGGCCAAAAGCGAAATGCCGCACCTCTTGATCCGTGTATTTCGCGCAGGATTCAACGAGCGCTGGGAGGGAATCTTTAAAGCGGTCAACAACCGAACTGGGGAGGTCATGGATTTCGATATGCCTTGGTGGAACCTTCCTGAAACCATGCGGGCCGCTCTCTTGGCGGCCCTCGCTACGACAGAGACTGGGGTACGAGAGGAGTGTCTGGCCATCTATGCGAAGTGTCACAACGCGTACTTTCGGCACTACCTGAATCCGGATATGATGTATT